>NZ_JBHYVC010000050.1:0-57352 GCF_042749965.1 Streptomyces sp. NPDC059454
TGATCCGGTGGGCGATACTGGGTTCGAACCAGTGACCTCTTCGGTGTGAACGAAGCGCTCTCCCACTGAGCTAATCGCCCGGACGCAGGCAGAACATTACCCCATGTCAGGGGGTACCCGTGACCGGCGGGGAGCGGTGCGCCCACCCCCCGCCGCACATCACTGCTCCTCGATCTTCCAGGGCATCACGAGGCCGAACTTCCACAGATAGACCCCGGCCAGCGCGACCACGATCACCAGACCGACCGAGGTCAGGATGATGTTCCGCCGCCGCACCTTGGGGTCCAGGGCCCGCTGGGCCGCCTCGGTGACCTTGCGCTTGGTCCAGCGCAGCACCAGCTGGGCCCAGACGAACTCGGTCGCCCAGATCGCCATACCGCCGAAGATCACGACCCAGCCCGGGCCGGGCAGCACCAGCATCGCGGCACCGGCCGCCACGACCGCGAGGCCGACGACGAAGACGCCGACCTGCCAGCTCAAGTGCAGCGCGCGGCGCGCCCTGACGAACTCAGGTGCGCGCGATCCGAGCCCTCGCTCTTCCCGGCTCTCGCTCTCGTCCACCGTCACCCCGTGGGCCGCCACCGCGGCCTCGCCAGACTTGTTACTCCCCGTGTCCATACAGCCAAACACTACCCGAGCAAAACGCATCACCGGAATGGGCGCAGGGCGCGAACGATCTCTCGGCCGGAAGGGTTACGTAAACCCACGCAAAACACTCAGAGGGGTTTACAACGGCACCGTAGGTGGCATGTCGATTTGGCCGACGTGCGAATCCCCGAGCGCACACTGAGCGAAAGGCCCTGGCGCTTATGAACACCACGGTCAGCTGCGAGCTGCACCTGCGCCTCGTTGTGTCGAGCGAGTCCTCCCTGCCTGTCCCCGCAGGCCTGCGGTACGACACGGCCGACCCCTACGCCGTGCACGCCACCTTCCACACCGGAGCCGAGGAAACCGTCGAGTGGGTGTTCGCCCGTGACCTCCTCGCCGAGGGACTTCACCGCCCCACGGGCACCGGCGACGTCCGCGTCTGGCCGTCGCGCAGTCACGGTCAGGGCGTCGTCTGCATCGCCCTGAGCTCGCCGGAGGGGGAGGCCCTGCTCGAGGCCCCGGCGCGGGCTCTGGAGTCCTTCCTGAAGCGCACCGACGCCGCCGTGCCGCCCGGCACGGAACACCGGCACTTCGATCTCGACCAGGAGCTCTCGCACATCCTGGCGGAAAGCTAGGCGAGGCTCGCGAAGCCGCCCGGCGCCGTCGACTCGGGGAGACGGCTCGGGCCCGGACAGCCGCATACGGCTCACACACAACGGCGCCGACACCGCGGGGTTCCGCGGGCGGCGCCGTCGTGCTGCGCGCACGCCGGGCCGGTATCGGCCGAACGGGTGATCGGGAACGACGGCCGGTGTTCGCGCGTTGCACTCGAAGCCATGTGCGGAGCGGGGAGGTGCGGGGTGCGCCGGAGCCACTACCATCGGCCAGCATCGGCGGGCGCCCGCCCGACCCCCAGGCCAGGGAGCGAACTGTGCTGATCACCCACGACACCCGGTGCGCACTCGACACCGTGGTGGATCTGGTGAACTCCGCGCCGGAGGACGACACGACACCGGAGGGGCTGCCGGACGTCGCGGCTCTCGCGGAGTTCGTGCGGCAGCACCAGGTCAGCGAGGTCGGGGTGCTCACGGAGTTCGACCTGGCCGCGGTGCGCAAGATCCGCGGCCGGTTCGCGGCGGTCTTCGCCGCTCCGGACGCCCGCGCGGCCGCCACGCTGATCAACGAACTGATCGCGGCCGCGGGCACCACGCCCCGGCTCACCGACCACGACGGCTACGACTGGCACGTGCACTACTTCGCGCCCGGCGCCTCCGTGGCCGACCACCTGGCCGCCGACTGCGGGATGGCGCTGGCGTTCTTCGTGGTCGCCGGGGAGCAGGAGCGGCTGCGGCGCTGCGAGGCGCCGGACTGCCGGCACGCCTTCGTCGATCTCTCCCGCAACCGCTCGCGCCGCTACTGCGACAGCCGTACCTGCGGCAACCGTCTGCATGTGGCCGCCTACCGGGCGCGGCGCAAGGAGGCCGCAGGCTGAACCGCCCGGGCCGCCCCGCGGCCGGCGGAGCAGCCGCTCGATGCCGTGCCGACGCGGTCCCGACGGGTGACGCCGGGTACCGCGGGTACGGCTCACAGCCACAGCAGGTCGTGCAGGGCAGCCGTGAGCAGCAGACACCCGATCACCGCCAGGAAGATCATCAGCGGTGGCTGGGAAAGGGCGAAGAGGCATCCACGCGGCTCGTCCTGCTGCGGCGCGGCATCGCTCTGTTTCGTGTCCAGCATCTCGCGGCGATGATGACGCATCGGGAGCACCCGACGCGATCAACGCTCACGGAGTGAGTACGAGTTCGCCGATTCCGCGATCTACGGTTCGGGTTGTGACCGCTTCCGGGCGCTCCGGGACGCCCTGTGACGTTTCCGCCGGTCACGCGCGCCTTCACCCGCGGTGCGCCACCGTCATATGCCGTGCTTCTTGAGGATGGCCTCGATATCGCTGAAGTCGTCCCCGCCCCGGGACGCGGGAGCGGGACGGGCCGCCGGGCGGGCTCCCTGGCCCAGGGAGGGCGCGGAAGCCCCGGGTGCCACCGCCTCGGGTCGCGCGGCCTTGCGCTCCTTACGGGTGCCGCCACGCCGGCGCTCCACGGTGCGGGTGGTCGCGAACAGCACCCAGGACAGGCCGAGCACTCCGAAACCGGCCCATGCCGTCGGGCTGAAGGCGGTGTCGGCCAGCCAGTCCACGACGCCGGCCATCACCAGGCCGAGGGGCACGAGCGAGTAGGCGGCGATACGGGCGGCCGCGAGGAAGCGTCTGCGGTAGGCCGTGACCACCGCGATGCCCAGGCCTGCCGCGGAGACGGCGGAGCAGACGGTCTCGGCAATCATCCGGTCCTCCAGGCAGGTGCGGACGCTGTGGCACTTCGTCCCTTCCATCCTGCACCTGCGGGGCCCCGCCGGGCCATGCTCCGGCCGGACATCAGGGACATCTCCGGGTCGGTACTCCTCCGCAGGTGCCGGTGAGCCCTCCTCTTCGCCCTTCGACGCCGGACGGGCCGGAAGGCGGGCCCCGGCCTCGGGCCCCGGCCTCGGGCCCGGGCCTGCTCCGGAGCGTCCTGCGTCCGATTGGGTGGTCGACGGCCCGGCTGGGAGACTGTGACCATGAGTGACTCCTCCCCCGCCCGTCCCGTCGCCCCCGTCCTCGACGTCTGGTGCGAGCTGCAGTGCCCGGACTGCCGAAGCGCCCTCGACGACCTCCGTGCCCTGCGGGCCCGCTACGGCGACCGCCTGGAGCTGCGGCTGCGGCACTTCCCGCTGGAGAAGCACAAGCACGCCTTCGCCGCCGCCCAGGCCGCCGAGGAGGCGCTGGAGCAGGGACGGGGATGGCCGTACGTCGAGGCCGTGCTGGGACGGGTCGAGGAGCTGGACCGCCGGGGAGAGGCCTTCCTCGTCGAGGTCGCCCAGGAACTCGGTCTGGACGCCGAGGAGTTCGACACCGCGCTGATCGACGGACGGCACATCCTGATCGTGGACGCGGACCAGGCCGAGGGCAAGGCGATCGGGGTGACGGGCACCCCGACGTACGTCATCGGCGGTGAGCGCCTCGACGGCGGCAAGAGCCAGGAGGGGCTGCGCGAGCGCGTCGAGGAGATCGCGGACCGGCTGCTGGCCGAGCAGGACGGCTGACCCCGGGTCCCCGGCTCCCGCCCACCGTCAAAGGAGCGGCTTGTACATCGAGTACTGCGTCGTGGCGTAGCCGAGTGAGTCGTAGAGCCGCTCGGCCGGGGTGTTCCCGGCGAACACGTTGAGGCCTATGAGCCGGTTGCCCGCGGCGACCGCCTGGGCCTCGGCGAGCAGCATGAGCGCACGTCCGTGCCCCCGGCCCCGGTGGGCGGCGTCGGCCTCGACGTCGAAGACGTAGGCCCGCTCCCCGCGCACCGACAGCCACAGAGTGCCCACGGGCGTGCCCTCATGTTCCAGGACGCTGAAAAGCATGCCCTCGGTGGCGTGGCCGTCGGGCAGCAGCGCGGCGTGGTCGTTCGCCGCCTTGGCCCGGGCCTCGGCCTCCGGCACCCCGCGCCGGATCCAGTCCCCGGCGTAGTCCTCCTGGCCCTTGGCCAGCCAGGGCCCGAACTCGCCCTCCGTCATGGGCCGGGCCACGCTGCCTTCCGGAAGCGCGGGCGGGGCCTCCGCGAGGGCCTTCTCCATGGTCCGGTTGCGCACGACGTAGCCGAGCGCCGTGGCGAGCCCGAGGGCGGCCCGGGGGCCGGCGGGGACCGTCGCCTCGATACGGCGGCACCCCCAGCCGCGCGCCACCTCCTCCGCGGCGAGCGCGGCCACCGTGCCCCGGCCGCGCCGGCGGTCCGGCTCCTCGATGCGCAGGCTCGTGATCCGGGCCACGGCATCGCCGAAGACGGGATGCGTGCCGAGATGGACCGTCCCGACGGGACGGCTGTTCACGCACACCTGATAGCGGCGCGAACGCGTGCCGTCGGGGTTCTGCTGAAGCGGCTCGGCCGGCCGCAGAGTGGTGGTCATCGAGGGTGTTCTACCCGCCCTCCCGTCACCCACCACCACCCTCAACCGAGGGCCCTGCGAGCCCGCCCCTTCCACTTTCCCGTCACCCACCACCACCCTCAACCGAGGACCCTGCGAGCCCGCCCCTTCTGTCCGCGCCCCGGATCGGCCGAATTCCGGGTCCGTCACGGATCGAGGTCGGCCCCGGAGCGCTCGTCGAAGATCCGCATGGCCTTGGCGGTCACCGGGCCGGGGGCGCCGGGCAGTTCGCGGTCGTCGACGCGGTGGACGGCCTGGACGTCGCGCAGGGTGGAGGTGAGGAAGACCTCCTCGGCCCGCTCCAGGACGTCCAGCGGCAGGTCGGTCTCCCTGGCACCGGTCCACTCGACGGCAAGGGCACGGGTGATGCCCGCGAGACAGCCGGAGGCGACCGGCGGGGTGTGGAGCTCACCGTCGAGCACGACGAAGACGTTCGACCCGGTGCCCTCACAGAGCTGTCCGACGGTATTGCCGAACAGCGCCTCGGAGGCGCCCTGTTCCCGGGCGCGGGCGAGGGCGACGACGTTCTCGGCGTACGAGGTGGTCTTCAGGCCGGTGAGCGCACCGCGCTCGTTGCGCGTCCAGGGGACGGTGACGACGGCGGTGGAGTCGGGGCGGCGGGTGGTCTCGCCGAGGGCGACCACGAGGGTCGGACCGTGCTCGCCGCGATCGGAGCCGAGCGGGCCCTGGCCGCCGGTGTAGGTGAGGCGCAGCCGGCCGAGCGGCATCGGATTGGCCTCCAGGACCGCGGCGCAGGCGCGGCGGACCTCGTCGAGGTCGGGGTCGGGCAGTCCGAGCCCCCGGGCCGACCTGGTCAGCCGGTCGAGATGCCGGGTGAGCGCGAACGGGCGTCCGTCCACGGCCTTCACCGTCTCGAAGATGCCGTCGCCCACCGTCAGTCCGTGGTCGAAGACGGAGACGCGGGCGGACTCGGTGTCCTGCAGCCCGCCGTCGAGCCAGATCTTCACCTCTGGGTCCCTTCACTCGTCTCGTACGTTCCCGACGCTACCGCGAGCAGCCGGGAGGCCTTCAGCTCGGTCTCCCGCCACTCCCCCTCGGGGTCGGAGCCCCAGGTGATCCCGGCGCCGGTGCCGAACCGCAGGACGGCGTCGCCGCCCGCCGTCCGGTCGATCCAGAAGGTGCGGATGCCCACCGCGAGCACGCCGGTGCCGCGGTCGGCGTCGACCCAGCCGACGCCTCCGCAGTACGGGCCGCGGGGCGCCGTCTCCAGCGCGTCGATGATCCGCAGCGCGCTGGACTTGGGCGCGCCGGTGACGGAACCGGGCGGGAAGGCGGCACCGAGCAGCTCGGGCCATCCCGCGCCGGCCCGCAGCTCGCCCCGCACGGTCGACACCAGGTGGACGAGACCCGGGTGCTTCTCGACGGCGCACAGGTCGGGCACGGTCACCGTGCCGGTGTCGCAGACCTGTCCGATGTCGTTGCGGACCAGGTCGACGATCATCACGTTCTCGGCGTAGTCCTTCTCCAGCAGGTCGGCCTCGGTGCGCCCGGTGCCCTTGATCGGCCCGGACTCGACCACGCGGCCCTCCCGCCGCAGGAACAGCTCGGGCGACGCGGTGGCGATCTCCACCCCGTGTCCGGGCAGGCGAATCGTTCCTGCATACGGGGCCGGGTTGCCCCGGGCGAGCAGAGCGGTGAGGGCGTCCACGTCGGCGCCGGACGGCACGGGCGCGGACAGGACGCGGCAGAGGTTCGCCTGGTAGACCTCGCCGGCGGCTATGTGGTCGCGGATCCGGCGCACGGCCGCCGTGTACGCGCCGTGGCCGAGCGAGGACGTCCAGTCGCCGGCCGCCGGCCCCCGCCAGGCCCCCGGCACAGGGGCGGGGACCGGCCGCTCCCGGACCTCCCGGAAGCGGGCGCAGGTCAGCCGGCCCTCGAAGCCGGCGGCGACGGCCCAGAACCCCCTGGAGTCCAGGGCTGCGGGGTCGTCGGTGACGTCGAGGAGTCCGGTGGCGACGCGGTCGCCGAAGCGGGCGAGAGGGGGCAGGTCCAGCACGCGACGAGTCTACGGCGGGCACGGTTCCGGTGACCTGGGCATGTCCGTGAGCAGGCGCGGCGCAGCACGCTGCACAAACGGGTTTTTGTACTGGCCCCGGAATCCGCTAGAGTTCAGTTCGTCGCCGGGACGCGCAAGCCGACCGAAACGACAGGCGGACGTAGCTCAGTTGGTAGAGCGCAACCTTGCCAAGGTTGAGGTCGCGAGTTCGAGCCTCGTCGTCCGCTCGCAGGAAGAGGGGGCTTCCCTGCCCCCTACACTCCTGGTGGAGTGGCCGAGAGGCGAGGCAACGGCCTGCAAAGCCGTCTACACGGGTTCAAATCCCGTCTCCACCTCCAAGGACGATTAGCTCAGCGGGAGAGCGCTTCCCTGACACGGAAGAGGTCACTGGTTCAATCCCAGTATCGTCCACTGGATCTTCGGATCCCGGATCTCCGGATCCTCCGCGCGATTAGCTCAGCGGGAGAGCGCTTCCCTGACACGGAAGAGGTCACTGGTTCAATCCCAGTATCGCGCACGCAGTGCACATGATCCGCTCCACGGAGCGATCGTGGTCCCGAGGACGATTAGCTCAGCGGGAGAGCGCTTCCCTGACACGGAAGAGGTCACTGGTTCAATCCCAGTATCGTCCACACCGTCCGAAGCCCCCCGGTCCTCCGACCGGGGGGCTTCGTCGTGCCTCCGTCAGCTGGAGAAGAGCATGTGCCCGAAGCTCTTGTTGCGGTGGTGACCGTGGTGGCCGTGGCCGGCGTGGGGGGCGCCCCAGGCGGGAGCCGGGGCGGCGGGGTAGGCCTGCGGAGCGGCGGGGTAGGCCTGCGGAGCGGCGGGCGGGGCCTGCGGCGCGGGCTGCGACCACTGGGACTCCAGCCGGGTCAGCGACTCCAGCTCGCCGTAGTCGAGGAAGATGCCTCGGCACCCGCTGCACTGTTCGATCTGGACACCGTTGCGGTTGTAGGTGTGCATCGGGGCACGGCACTTCGGACACTGCATGATCGGTTCAACTCCTCGCCGGTCGTTCCTGCTTCGCGTATCGCCAGGACAGACTCTGCCCGGCTGCAGGTCGGTTGCACCCTACGTCGCGAAACTTCGGCTCAGGCCGACGGGGCGGCGGGGCGGACGGAGCCCATGCGCGCGCAGGCGTCGACCAGCGACTGTTCCACCTCGTCCAGGGGCCGGCCGGCCGCGACGGCCTTGGTGACGGCGCGGGCGGCGGTCTGGGCCGTGAGGGCGCGGGCCGGAACGTCCAGCGCGCTCCAGGGGTCGCCGCCGGACGGTACGGCCGGGCCGCCGGCCGTGCGGTAGGCGGTCAGGAAGCGGTGCCACTCGTCGGGGGCGAGCAGTCCGCAGGCGTACCAGGCCGCCGGACGGGCCAGGTCCCACGCCGGTACGCCCGTGCCGAGGTCGTCGACGTCGATGAGCAGCCAGGGGCCGTTGTGTGCGGGATGGCGTATGAGCTGGCCGAGGTGGAGGTCGCCGTGGCAGAGGGTGGTGGTGTCCGGCATGGAGGCCTCACCGCGGGCCCAGGGCGGGAGGGCGGCCCAGGCCCGCAGGACGGGAGCGGTGGCGGGGTGGTGGGGGGCGGTGGCGCGGAGACGGGCGAGGGCGTGAGCGGCCTTGGCGGGGCCGCGCATGGGAGGCACGGCGGTGGGGGCGGGGGTTCGGTGGAGACGGGCGAGGAGGGCGGCCGCGGCCTCCCAGGGGGCGGCGTCCGGGTCGTCGGGGTCCACGGGAGTGCCGTACGGCCAGTGGGTGACGAGTCGTCCGTGCAGTTCGACGGGTGCCGGGGTGAGTGGGGGGAGGAGGACGCCGGGAAGTCGGGTGGCCACGGTGAGACGGAGGGTCAGCTCGGCGGGGTCGGCGTCGGAGGCGTGGGCCTTGGCGACGGTGCCGGCGTGTCGTACGACGGTGGCGTCCTCGCGGGCGGCGAGGGTGGCGGTGGTGCAGCGGCAGGTACGGGGGCCTGCGTGGGCCATCGCCGTGACGTGGGCGGTCAGGGCGGGGAGGAGGTCCGTGGTCACGGGGCGAGGGTAGCCGGGGGTGGGTTGCGCGGGCCGTGGGCGCCGCGTCGGTCCCCGCCGAAGCCGCAGGCGCAAGATGCGCACCCCGAGGACGCGCGGACAGAGCAATGCCGGCGCAGCTCCCCAGCTGCGCCGGCATTTTGCCGTCCGCCGTACCCCCGTCCCCACGGGGTTTCATGGGTGGATGTCCCCGCCCGGACCGCTCTTCCGGGCCTGGGGTCGCTGTTCAGCGCCCCAGCATCTCGCCCACGGACGACGCCTGTGTGGCCACCGTCTCCCACCCGTCGAAGACGAGGAGGAGCAGGACCGCCAGGGGAAGGGCCATCAGCGTCGCCACCAGCGGATGGCGACGCCCCTCGCCGCGTTCCCGCGTGCGGATCAGTGTCCGCGGTGCCGTGTATGCCATGGTCCCTCTCCTGGCCGTTTCTGTTGTCGTTGACAGCGGCGGGCGTCTGACCTCGGGGGACGAGTGCTGCACCCGCCGCTTGACCTCAAATCTAGGCGCCTGGCCCTCCCCCGGCGTCATGCCCTCGTACCGATTGCCGGGCCTCCCGGAGGATGAGCCACTCCCCGCGGTGTACTCCCCTGGGTGGAGACGGGGTGCTACGCCTCAGGGACATCCCCGAAGGGCCGCCCGCTCCGTCCCGTTTTCTCCGAGCCGTCCTCCCGCGGTACCGGCTGCTCCACCAGCGCGAGCACCCGATTCGCCATGAACCGGGCCGTCCGCACCACGGCCCCGGTTCGGGTGACTTCGCTCACTTCCACCACCCCCCGACGCACCGCCGTCTCCACCCGGCGCCCCGCCCTGCTCGCCACCACCTCGTACGTACGCGTCGTGTCCCCCGCGTCCACGACGATCTCCACACGGTCACCCTTCACGCGATCAATCCCCCTTCGCCTTCGGGTGGTTGGGACCACCGGCCGCGCGAACCAGGCTTGTCCGCACGCTCCCTGACCACTCTTCAAGTCTCCCACCCACCACTGACAATCCACCGCTTCGAGAGGGCGCGGCCTCTGCGCACGGGCGGCCGTGGAAACGTAAGCTGTGGCACGTCACAGGACCGGGCAGCGGGGATGAACATGGCGATGATGCGCCTGAGGCGCGAGGACCCGCGCGTCGTCGGCTCTTTCAGGCTCCACCGACGACTCGGCGCGGGCGGGATGGGCGTGGTCTACCTGGGCTCCGACAGGAAGGGGCAGCGGGTCGCGCTGAAGGTCATCCGGCCCGACCTGGCCGAGGACCAGGAGTTCCGTTCACGGTTCGCGCGCGAGGTCTCGGCGGCCCGTCGCATCCGCGGCGGCTGCACGGCCCGGCTGGTGGCCGCGGACCTCGACGCGGACCGTCCCTGGTTCGCCACGCAGTACGTGCCGGGGCCCTCGCTGCACGACAAGGTCGCCGACGAGGGGCCGCTCGGCGCGGCCGACGTCGCCGCCGTCGGCGCGGCCCTCTCCGAGGGGCTGGTCGCCGTGCACGAGGCCGGTGTGGTGCACCGGGACCTCAAGCCGTCCAACATCCTGCTGTCCCCGAAGGGGCCGCGGATCATCGACTTCGGCATCGCGTGGGCGACCGGCGCGTCGACGCTCACGCACGTCGGCACCGCGGTCGGCTCACCCGGTTTCCTCGCCCCGGAACAGGTGCGCGGCGCGGCCGTCACCCCGGCCACGGACGTGTTCTCGCTCGGTGCCACGCTCGCGTACGCGTCGATGGGCGACTCGCCCTTCGGGCACGGCAGTTCCGAGGTGATGCTGTACCGCGTGGTGCACGAGGAGGCCCAACTGCGCGGCGTCCCGGACGCCCTGGCCCCTCTCGTCCGCGCGTGCCTGGCGAAGGACCCCGAGGAGCGGCCCAGCACGCTCCAACTGTCGCTGCGGCTCAAGGAGATCGCCGCACGGGAGACCCAGGGCCTCGCCGACGTGCGTCCACCGGCCCCGCGCGACGCCGAGACGGAGCGGCCCACCGGACGCCTCGCGGACACCTACCCGGAGCGGGCGCGGCGCCGGCAGGGCGGTCAGGGAACTCCGCCGCCGCGCGGACGCGGTCCCGCGCCCAGGAACAGCGGTTCGTCCGCCTCTTCCGGACGAACCAACCGGAGCGTGCCCCCTTCACGGGGCGGATCACGCGACAGCTCCCCGCGCGGAGGCGCTCCGTCCCGGTCCGGTTCGCGTCCCACTCCGGCGTCCCGCAACACCACCCGGTCCGGTACCGGCGCCCGTCGTCCGGGGCCCCGGACGACCGGGACCGGCCTGCGGCCGGCCAATCCGCGACTGCTCAGGCAGCGGCTGTTCGTGTTCGTCGTCGTGACGCTGGTGGTGGCGCTGGGCATCGCGCTGGTGCAGGGCTGCCAGGGCCCCGGCCAGTGACTCGACGACGACGCCCGGGCCGCTACTCCTGCGGACGCCCCGTGGCCACCGCGTAGAAGGCGACCGCCGCGGCGGCTCCCACGTTGAGGGAGTCGACGCCGTGCGACATCGGGATGCGGACCCGTTCGTCGGCGGCGGCCAGGGCCCGGCCGGACAGGCCGGACCCTTCCGCGCCCAGCATCAGGGCCACCCGGTCCATACGGTGCGGTGCCACCTCGTCCAGGGCCCGGGCCTTCTCGTCGGGAGTGAGGGCGAGCAGCTCGAACCCGGCCTCGCGCACCGTCTCCAGTTCCTTGGGCCAGGTGTCGAGACGGGCGTACGGCACGGAGAAGACCGCGCCCATGGAGACCTTGACGCTGCGGCGGTAGAGGGGGTCGGCGCAGTCCGGGGAGAGCAGGACGGCGTCCATGCCGAGGGCCGCCGCGGAGCGGAAGATCGCGCCGATGTTGGTGTGGTCGTTGACCGACTCCATGACGACGACGCGGCGGGCGGTCCGGAGCACGTCAGCAGCCGTGGGCAGCGGTGTGCGCTGCATGGAGGCGAGCGCGCCGCGGTGCACGTGGTACCCGGTGACCTGTTCGGCGAGCGCGGGGTCGACGACGTACACCGGCGCGGTGGCCCGGTCGATGACGTCGCGCATGGTGTCGACCCACTTCGCCGACAGCAGCATCGACCGCATCGCGTAGCCCGCGTCCCCGGCGCGTCTGATGACCTTCTCGCCCTCGGCGATGAACAGGCCCTCGGCGGGTTCGCGGCGGCGGCGCAGTTCCACGTCGGTCAGGCCGGTGTAGTCGTGCAGCCGCGGGTCACCGGGGTCGTCGACGGTGATGAGTTCGGCCATGTCACGCCGTCCCGCGCGGGCCCACGGCGACGACCTCGCCGATGACGATGACGGCCGGCGGCCTGACCTCCTGGGCGACGACCGTTTCGGCGACCGTGGCGAGGGTGGCGTCGACCCGGCGCTGGGCGGCCGTGGTGCCCTCCTGGACGAGGGCGACCGGGGTGTCGGGGGACTTGCCGTGCGCCACCAGGGTCTCGGCGATCCGGCCGATCTTGTCGACGCCCATGAGGACGACGAGGGTGCCGGTCAGCTTCGCCAGGGCCGGCCAGTCGACCAGGGAGCGCTCGTCGTCGGGGGCGACATGGCCGCTGACCACGGTGAACTCGTGCGCCACACCGCGGTGGGTGACGGGGATGCCGGCCGCGCCCGGAACCGAGATGGAGCTGGAGATGCCGGGGACGACGGTGCAGGGGATGCCCGCTTCGGCGAGCGCGTGGAGTTCCTCCATGCCGCGGCCGAAGACGTACGGGTCGCCGCCCTTGAGCCGGACCACCGACTTGCCCTGCCCGGCGTGCTCGATCAGCGCGTTGTTGATGGCCTCCTGAGCCATGAACCGGCCATAGGGGATCTTCGCCGCGTCGATCACCTCGACGTGCGGCGGGAGCTCGGCGAGCAGGTCGCGCGGGCCGAGCCGGTCGGCGATGACGACGTCGGCCTCGGCGAGCAGGCGGCGGCCGCGCACGGTGATCAGGTCCGGGTCGCCGGGGCCGCCGCCCACGAGGGCGACGCCCGGGGTGCGGGTGCGGTGGTGCGGGGCGACCAGGGTGCCGTCGCGCAGGCCCTCGACCACGGCGTCGCGGATGGCCGCGGTGCGGCGGGGGTCGCGGCCGCGCGCCTGGGTCGTGAGGACGGCCACCGTGACGCCCTCGCTGGAGCCCGTGGCCGGGGTCCACGCCGTCGCCGCGTCGGCGTCGTCCGAGCGGACGCACCACACGCGGTGCGCCTCCGCCTCGGCGGAGGCACGGGTGTTCGCCCCGGTGTCACTGGTGGCGATGAGGGCGTACCAGGCGGTCGTGAGGTCGCCTTCGGCGTAGGGGCGCCGGTGCCAGGTGATCTCGCCGGCGTCCGCCATGGCCTCCACGGAGGGGGTGGCCTCGGGGGACACGAGGTGGATGTCGGCGCCGGCGGCGATCAGGGCGGGGAGGCGGCGCTGGGCGACCTGGCCGCCGCCGAGGACGACCACGCGGCGGCCGGTGAGGCGGAGGCCTACGGGGTAGGCGGGGTGTTCGGCCATGAGGGACGGCTCCTCTTGCGACGTGCGGTGGCCCTGACGTGCGAATTTTAAAGGGGGGTGGGGTTCTGGCGGGCCCGGTGTCCGGTGGGTGGGCAGGGGACGCCGGGTGCCGGCTGTGGGTGGTCGTGCCCACCCTCCCCCATGGCCCGCAGGGTATGGGGGGCGCCCCCATACCCTGCGGAACGACTGCCCACAACCACCGGCACGTCGATGGCGGCACCCGGCGCTGCCCACAGCCGGCCGGGCTACTTCTCGGTTACTCCCGCCGAATCGAAGGTCGCCACCTCGTGCATGGCCCGCGCCGTGCTCTGGACCAGGGGAAGCGCCAGCAGTGCGCCCGTGCCTTCGCCGAGGCGGAGGTCGAGGTCGACCAGGGGGCGCAGGCCCAGTTTGTTGAGGGCGGCGACATGGCCGGGTTCGGCACTGCGGTGGCCCGCGATGCAGGCGGCCAGGACCTCGGGGGCGACGGCCCGGGCCACCAGGGCGGCGGCACCGGCGCTGACGCCGTCCAGGATCACCGGCGTACGCAGCGACGCACCGCCGAGGAGCAGGCCGACCATGGCGGCGTGCTCGAAGCCGCCGACGGCGGCCAGGACGCCGATGGGGTCGGCCGGGTCCGGCTGGTGGAATTCGAGGGCGCGGCGCACGACCTCGGTCTTGCGGGCGAGGGTCTCGTCGTTGATGCCGGTGCCTCGGCCGGTGACCTCCGCCGGGTCGGCGCCGGTGAAGACGGAGATGAGGGCGGCGGACGCGGTGGTGTTCGCGATACCCATCTCGCCGGTGAGGAGGGCCTTGTTGCCGGCCGCGACCAGGTCGCGGGCGGTCTCGATGCCGACCTCGATGGCCTTCTTGGCCTCCTCACGGGTCATCGCGGGCCCGGTGGTCATGTCGGACGTACCGGCGCGGATCTTGCGCGGCAGCAGACCGGGGGTGGCCGGGAGGTCGGAGGAGACGCCCACGTCGACGACGCACACCTCCGCGCCGACCTGGGCGGCGAAGGCGTTGCAGACCGCTCCCCCGCCGAGGAAGTTGGCCACCATCTGCGCGGTGACCTCCTGCGGCCAGGGGGTGACGCCCTGGGCGTGCACCCCGTGGTCCCCGGCGAAGATCGCGACGGCCGCGGGCTCCGGGATCGGCGGCGGGCACTGGCGGGACAGGCCGGACAGCTGGGCGGAGATGATCTCCAGCATGCCGAGTGCCCCGGCCGGCTTGGTCATGCGCTTCTGGCGCTCCCACGCCTCGCCGAGAGCCTTGGCGTCCAGCGGGCGGATCTGTGCGACGGTCTCGGCGAGCAGGTCGTGGGGGTCCTCTCCGGGCAGGGCGCGACGGCCGTACGTCTCCTCGTGCACGACCCAGGACAGCGGGCGGCGCTTGGACCAGCCGGCCTGCATCAGCTCGGGCTCGTCCGGGAACTCGTCGACGTAGCCCACGCACAGGTAGGCGACGACCTCGAGGTGCTCGGGGAGGCCGAGGGCGCGAACCATCTCGCGCTCGTCGAAGAAGCTGACCCAGCCGACGCCGAGGCCCTCGGCGCGGGCGGCGAGCCAGAGGTTCTCGACGGCGAGCGCGGAGGAGTACGGCGCCATCTGCGGCTGGGTGTGCCGGCCGAGGGTGTGCCGGCCGCCGCGGGTCGGGTCCGCGGTGACGACGATGTTCACCGGGGTGTCGAGGATGGCCTCGATCTTCAGTTCCTTGAACTGCTTCGCCCGGCCCTTGGGCAGCGACTTGGCGTAGGCGTCGCGCTGGCGCATGGCCAGTTCGTGCATGCCGCGCCGGGTCTCGGCGGAGCGGATGACGACGAAGTCCCAGGGCTGCGAGTGGCCGACGGAGGGCGCGGTGTGGGCGGCCTCCAGGACGCGGAGCAGCACCTCGTGCGGGATGGGGTCGCTGCGGAAGCCGTTGCGGATGTCGCGGCGTTCGCGCATGACCTTCAGTACGGCCTCGCGCTCGGCGTCGTCGTAGCCGGGGGCGGCCGGGCCGGTGGGCTGTGCGGCTTCCGTGTCCACACCGGCGCCCTGGGTGTCGAGGTCGTCAGGGTTCTGCGCGAGTTCGGCGTCCGCCTCGCGGGGTTCCCCGGTGGGGACGGCCACGCCCTGGGCCGGGGTCGGCGCGAGGTGCGCGGTGGTGGGCACGGTGCCGTCCGCGGGGACGGACTCCCCCACGGGCCGGCCGGGCTCGGGCTCCGGGTGGACGGTGCCGGTCAGAAGGGTGGTGGAGGACTGCTGGGGGCCCTGGACCGGGGCCGCGCCGGGCTCGGACACGGCCGTGTCGATGGCGGGAACGGCGTCGGCGGCCTCGTCGGCAGCACGGGGGGCCGCCGGGCCGACGGCGGCCGGGACCTCGGGAGTGGGAGCCTCCGGGAGGGCTTCGTCGCCCGTCGCCGCGGCAGCGGGTGCGGCGGCTTCGGGCGCGGCGGCTTCGGGCGCGGTGCCGTCCGCTTCCGCGGCGGAGGTCCCGGGGAGTGCGGCGGTGTCGTCGGCGCCCGGCGCGGGGACGCCCGAGGAGGCTTCGGACATCCGGACGTGCTCCGGAGCAAGAGCCTCCGCACCTGGTACCGGAACGGCCCGGGCAGCCTCGGGCCCTTCGGCAGCGCCCGTGCCGACCGCCTCGGCAGCCTGCGGCGCGGCGGCCTCGGCACCCGGCACCTGAACGGTCTGAGATGCCTCAGCCGCCCCGGTGGCCTGCGCTTCGGTGGCCTCGGCACCCGGCAGGTGACCGGTCTGAGGAACCTCGGTCCCCTCGGGGGCCTGCGCGACGGCGGCATCGGCACCCGGCACGTGGCCGGCCGGAGATGCCTCAGCCGCCCCGGTGGCCTGCGCTTCGGTGGCCTCGGCACCCGGCAGGTGGCCGGTCTGAGACCCCTCGGCCTGCTGCGCGAACTCCGGCGCGGCGGCCTCCGGTCCGGGCGGCTGAACAGTCTGCGGAGCCTCGGTCTCCCGGACGTGGTCCGGAGCGGCGGCCACCGCATCTGGTGCCTGGGCGTCCTGTGGCGCCTCCGCCGCCGGGGCCTGCGCCGGCACGGCGGCCTCCGCGCCCGCCGCCTCGTCGGCCTGCAGTGCTGCGGGGGCGAGACCCGGTACCTGGGCGCCGTGGGAGGCATTCGTTCCCGGGGCGTACTCGGAGACGGCAGCCCACGGTGCCTCGGCGACCTGGGCGGGGTCCGGCGCGGCGGGCACGGCGGCCGGTACCCCACCTGCCTGCGGCACCTCGGCCGCCCGTGCGTACTCCGGCGCCGCGGGCTCGGCGGAGGGCGCCTCGGCGGCCGGGGACGCCTCCGGTTCCCGGGTGTGCTCCGGAGCAGCGGGTTCGGCGGACGGTGCGGGCCCGGGTGCGGGTACCTGGGCCGTCTCGGTGGTCTGCGGCGTCCCCGCCCCCTGGGCGGGCTCGGCGGCGGAGGCGCCGGGCAGGCCGTGATCCGCGGACGGAACCGGGACGGGCCCCGGTTCCCCGCCCCCGGCCGGAACGCTCGCCGCAGCCTCGGTGCCGCCGACAGCGGCACCCCCGGTGTCCTGCGCGGCGACCGCGACAGCGGCACCCTCCGTGTCCTGTTGCACCGCCCCCGCCTCCGTGGTGACGCGGGCCACGACCGCCTGGGCCGCGTCCATCGGCTCCGGAGCCGGAACAAGCGTTTCCGCGGCCACCGCCCCCGCGCCCACCGTGGGCTGCGCGCCCCAGGGCGCCGCGGCCTGCGGTACCGCCGCCTCGCGCGCGCGGGGGACGTCGAGGTACTCGGGACCGAGGGTCGGCGGACCGGCCTGGCGGGCCGGCACGTCGGCGGGACCACGGTCGGCGAGGGAGCGCACCGGGCCGGCGTTGACGTGGGGAATGGGCGGGCCGAGGTGCAGCGGGCGGCGCGGCGCGGACTGCTCGGGGAGCCGGACGCCGCCGAGGTCGACCGAGCCGCTGTCGCGGCCGGCCGTCTCGTGCGGGCCCGGCTGATGCACGGTCTCGACGACCGGCTCGGGCGCGGGCGGGGCGATCTCGTTGCCCCATGCGCTCTGCGCGCCGGGCAGCAGCAGGTCTTCGTCCTCGGCGGGGCTGTCGGAGAGGTAGGTGTACGCGTCGGGCGCGGCGACGCCCGGCTGCTCCACCATGCCTGCGCTCTCCGGCAGTCCCTCGCCCGGGACCTGGCCGGTGTCGGTCATGCGTACCCCTCGCCCATCGGTTGGTGCTCCTACGACCAGCTCACCCGGAACGGCGCGCCGACCGCCCCACACTGAAGAACGAGCGTGCGTCCCCAGCGGCACGAACGACCCGTCCGGAAAAGGCGACAAAGCCATTCACCGGCATTGTCGCGGCTGCACGGCCGTCGCGTCAGCTTGATCGGCGACGGTTCCGCTGTGGACTGCGCCACGTTGCGCGTCCTCCGGTCCTGCCGTACCACGACCCACCCCAAAACGGGCGCGTTTTCCGGACATTGACCGACGAAGCGCCGGGCGTCCGGGAGCGGTACAACGATCGGCCAGCCTACCTCGCGTGGTCGGACAATCCGATCACGGGGACGGCAATCGGATCAGTTGCCGCGCGCGGGCAGCACCCCGCTGAGCAGGAACGCGACGCTCCGCTCCTTCTCCGTCCAGGCTCTCGTGTCGAGTTCGACGGACTGCAGCAGGGCGCACTCGACCTGATAGCCGTGCTCCGCCAGGTTCCGCCCGACGAGTTCGGCCCCGTCGCGGGTGGCGGCGTGCGTGACGATGCGCTGCGGACGGCGGTCGGCGACCGCGGAGACGACGGCCGCTCCCCCGCCGCCGACCCGGACGACATCCGGCTCGGGGAGGTTCTCCAGGACGCGCGGGGCGGTGCCGTGCACGATCTGGAGCTGGACCCCGTACCGGCGTGCGGCGGACTCGGTGCGGGTGCAGGCGCGCGGGTCGCTGTCGACGGCGATGACGGCGGCGCCCGCGCGGGCCGCCTCGGTGGCGAAGGCACCGCTTCCGCAGCCGATGTCCCAGACGAGGTCGCCGACCCGCGGTCCGAGCCGGGCGAGTTGGGAGACGCGCAGCGGTTCCCGCTCGCCCTCGCCGAGGTCGCCGCCGTACTCCTCGGCGGGCAGCGACCAGCCGCGGGGACCGGCGGAGGGGTCGCGTCCGGCGAACCAGCCGCCGGACTCACCGGCGCCGGCCCGGCCGCCGACGACGATGACGACATTGGGGTCGCGCCAGGTGTGGTCGGCGGCCTTGTCGGAGGTGACCACGCTGACCTGCTCGCGCCCGGTGCCGAGTTCCTCACAGATGACGAAGGTGCGGTGGACGCCCTCCATGAGCAGACCCAGTTCGGCGGGACCGGCACCGGGTGAGGTGAGAACGGCCACCTTGGTGTGGGCTCGGCATACGTTCACCGCGCGTCGCAGGGTGCGCGGGTGTGCGACGACCACGTGGGCGTCGTCCCAGGGCATGCCGGCGCGGGCGAAGGCCGCGGCGACGGAGGAGACGCCGGGGACGACCTCGACCTCGAGACCGAACTCGGGGGCGCGCAGGGTCCGCACGACGCCGAAGAAGCCGGGGTCGCCGTCGGCGAGGACGACGGCCGTGCCGCGGTGGGCGGCGATGCGGCGGGCGGCGAGGGCGACGGAGCCGAGCCGGATGCGCTCGGCGCCGGGGGGCACCTCGGGGAGTGCCAGATGGTGGGCGGCGCCGGCCACCAGTGTGGCGGCACCCAGCGCGGCGCGGGCCGCTGCGGTCAGCGGCGAACCGTCCCAGCCGATCACCGTGACCCGGTCGGCCATCGTCGTCAGTCTCCTGGGGTTTGCGCAGGTCGTCGTCGGCTGTCCCGCCACGGGGCGGGCTCCGTGAGACTACCCGGTGCGGCCGGGGACCGTGCCGCCGGTACCTCGTGCGAAGGTCAGTTCCAGTCCGTGTACTGGGTGAATTCGCCGGTGTCGGTCAGTTGTCCGTCCGCGCCCTCGATGTCCTCGGGCAGCAGGCTCCATACGATGAAGTCGGTGCGTACGTCGCTCCAGCCGCCGTCCTCGGTGCGGACGTGGGCTATGCAGGCGCCTCTCAGCACGCCCTCACTGATGCAGCCGATCTTCTGGGCGACCTGCTGCGAGGCGGTGTTGTCGGCGGCGGTGCGCAGTTCGACGCGTTCGAACTTCTGGTCGCCGAAGAGCCACTGCGCGGTGGCGAGCGCGGCCTCGGAGGCGTAGCCCTCGCCGCGCGCCCAGGGGGCGACGATGTAGGACATCTCGGTGGACCGTACGTGCCAGTCGGTCCTGGTGAGCTGGATGAGGCCGACCAGGCGCTGGGTGAGGAACTCGGTGACGGCGAGGTCGAGTCCGTGGCCGGCCGCGCGTTCGGCGGGGGCGTACTCGGTGATCCGGGCGCGGGCGGCCTCCTCGGTGAAGGGCCGGGGGACGTCGGTCCAGGCGGCGACCTGCTCGTCGTTCATCATCTCGGCGAGGGCGGGGACGTCGTCCGTGTCGAGGGGGCGCAGCACCAACCGCTCCGTGCTGATGGAGATGTTGGGGAAGGTGCTCGTCATGCGCCGCTCCGTAACCTGAGAGACCGTCGGGTGCTGCTGAACTGCCCAGCATGCAGCATGAAAGCACTGAACCGCACCACGGGGCCCTCCCCTTGCAAGGGAGTGGACCCCGTGGGTGGCGCGGGACCGGATCAGAAGGAGGCGAGGACGGAACCGGCGTACTTGTCCTCGATGAACTTCTTCACCTCGGGGGAGGTCAGGAGCTCCGCGAGCTTCTTCACGCGCGGGTCGTCCTCCTGGCCCTCCTTGACGGCGAGGAGGTTGTTGTTCGGGTTGCCCTCGGCGGCCTCCAGGACGAGGGCGTCCTTCGCGGGCTCGAGGTCGGCCTCGATGGCGTAGTTGCCGTTGACCACCGCGGCGTCGACGTCGTCCAGGGAACGCGGGGTCTGGGCCGCCTCCAGCTCCTTGAACGTGAGCTTCTTCGGGTTCTCGGTGATGTCGGCGGGAGTCGCCGCGGTGCCGACGCCGTCCTTGAGGGTGAGGAGGCCGTTGGCTGCGAGCAACTGCAGGGCGCGGCCCTCGTTGACGGTGTCGTTGGGGATGGCGATCGTCGCGCCGCTCTTCAGCTCGTCGGCCTTCTTCACCTTGTGGGAGTAGAGGCCGAGCGGCTCCAGGTGCACGTCGACGACGGACACGATGTGGGTGCCGTTCTTCTTGTTGAAGTCGTCGAGGTAGGGCTGGGTCTGGAAGAAGTTGGCGCCGACGGAGCCGTCCTCGGTCGCCGTGTTCGGCGTGACGTAGTCGGTGAACTCCTTGACCTCGAGGTCGAGGCCGGCCTTCTCGGCCAGGTTGTCCTTGACGAAGGTGAGGATCTCGGCGTGCGGCACGGGGCTCGCGGCGACGACCAGCGGGCCGGAGGTGTCGGAGGCGGCGTCCTTGTCCGAGCCACAGGCGGTGAGCCCGAGGGTGAGGGCTCCGGCGGCGAGGACGGCGGTGGTGATCTTGGCGGTGTTACGCACGAAAAGTGCCTTTCCTTGGGTGGTGCGACCCCGTGTCGGGTATTACGGGGAGTCTTCGGGGGGTTACGCGACCTTGCTGATGTCGGCCGCGGCGGGCTCCTTGGCCTTCAGCAGCCGGAGCCTGGGCGAGGGGCCGGAGCGGCCACCGCGGCGGTGCAGGGCACGGGCCGCGTGGTCGCCGGCGAACTGGATGAGCGAGATGACCGCGGCGAGGATCGCGACGGTGATCCACATCAGGCCGGTCTCGAAGCGCTGGTAGCCATAGCGGACGGCGAGGTCGCCGAGGCCGCCGCCGCCGACGGTGCCGGCCATGGCCGAGTAGCCGATGAGGGCGATGACCGTGGTGGTGGTGCTGGCGATCAGCGAGGGCAGCGCCTCGGGGACGAGGACCTTGCGGACGATCGTCCAGGTGTTGCCGCCCATGGCCTGCACGGCCTCGACGAGCCCGTGGTCCACCTCGCGTACGGCGGTCTCGACGAGGCGGGCGAAGAAGGGGATGCCGCCGATGGCGAGCGGCACGATCGCGGCCTCGCTGCCGATGGTGGTGCCGGTGACCCAGCGGGTGAAGTTCATCAGGGCGACCATGAGGATGATGAACGGCAGCGAGCGGCCGATGTTCACGATCTGCCCGATGACCTTGTTCACCAGGGTGTTCTGGAGCAGTCCGCCCCTGTCGGTGAGGACGAGCAGGATGCCCAGCGGAAGGCCGCCGACGACGGCGATCAGGGTGGACCAGCCGACCATGACCAGCGTCTCGGTACAGGCCTGTTCGAGCAGCGGCTGCATCTCGGACCAGGTCACTTGGCCCCCTCCTTCACCAGCGCGGGCTGTTCCCGGTCCACGACGTCGATCTGCAGGCCCTGTTCACGCAGGAAGCCGACGGGGACGACGTTGTCCTCGTAGCGGCCGGGCAGTTCGATGCGCATCCGGCCGACCTGGAGGCCGCCGACGGTGTCGATGGCGGCGCCGAGGATCGATATGTCGATGTTGTAGGTACGTGAGAGCTGGGAGATGACCGGCCGGGTCGCGCTCTCGCCGTGGAAGGTGACGTCGAGGACGGTGCGGTCGTCGCCGGAGGCCTCGCCGCCGACCGGGAACAGCGCGGCGGCCAGTTCGGAGCCGGGGGTGGCGAGGAGTCCGGTGACCGTGCCGGACTCGACGATGCGGCCGTTCTCCATGAGGGCGGCCGAGTCGCAGATCGACTTCACGACGTCCATCTCGTGGGTGATGAGCAGGACGGTGAGGCCGAGCCGGCGGTTCAGGTCGCGCAGGAGGTGCAGGATCGAGCGGGTGGTCTCCGGGTCCAGGGCGCTGGTGGCCTCGTCGGAGAGCAGCACCTTGGGATCGCCGGTGAGGGCACGGGCGATGCCGACGCGCTGCTTCTGGCCGCCGGAGAGCTGGGCGGGGTAGGCCTTGGCCTTGTCGGCGAGGCCGACCAGGTCGAGCAGTTCCAGCGCCTTGCGGGAACGTTCCTTCCCCGACTTCCCGAGGATCTCCAGCGGCAGTTCGACGTTGTCCTGCACGGTGCGCGAGGACAGCAGGTTGAAGTGCTGGAAGACCATGCCGATACGGCTGCGCGCCTGCCGCAGTTCCCGGCCGGCCCGGGGTCCGCGGCCGGCGAGCGCGGTGAGGTCCCGGCCGGCCACGGTCACGGTGCCCGAGGTGGGGCGTTCGAGCAGATTGACGCAGCGGATGAGGGAGGACTTGCCGGCGCCGGACTGGCCGATGACGCCGTAGACCTCGCCCTCGCGGACATGCAGGTCGACGCCGTCGAGGGCGGTGACCTCGCGGCCGCGTGAGCGGTAGACCTTGGTCAGGCCCGAGGTGGTGATCACGTGGGTATCCGTCACTGTCGAGTGCGCGGCGCGTCGTGGGCGCCGGGCACGAGGCATTCAGGGTCGAAAGCAGCCGGGCGGCACGGATCTCGGTGTGGCGTGGCGGTGGAGACCGTGGAGAAACGTGCGCGCGGGGACGTGACTCAGTCGCACATGCGGGGCATGCGGGCGGACATGAGCGGGCTCTCGCTTCGGGGCGCGAGGCTCGGATGGTGCGGGGCCCTCTGTCAGGCGCACATTCGACGACACATACACCGAGCACCGGGCGTCAGGGTCGCCTCGGTCGCAGGGATGCGGTCGCTCGTCGTGGTCATGCGATCAGTAAAGCAGACGTTCGCTCCTGACCGGACACGGCTGTCCGTATTCTGGACAGCCGTGGACAGCGGTGCGCGCGCGTCAGGGACGTACGGAGATCTCCACTCCCCCGTCCGTGACCAGTGCGGACAGGGCCGAGAGGTCCTCGACGACGAGGTCGGCGGTCAGTTCGTGGGCCCGGTGGGTTGTGGCCAAGGCCACGGTGGTCATGCCGGCGGCGCGGCCGGCCTGGAGTCCGGCGGGGGCGTCCTCGAAAACGACGCAGTGCGCGGGGTCGACGCCGAGGGTGCGGGCGGCGAGGAGGTAGGGCTCGGGGTCGGGCTTGCCGCGGGTGATGTCGTCGGCGGCGATCAGGGTCTTGGGCAGGATGCCGACGGCCTCCAGGCGGGCCTCGGCCAGGCGCCGGGTGGCGGAGGTGACGACGGCCCAGCGCTCGGCGGGCAGCGCGGCGAGGAGGTCCCTGGTCCCCGGCAGCAGTTCCACACCGCCATGGGGTACGTCCTCGACCTCCAGGTCCTCGATCCGCGCGACGGCCTCCGGCACGACGTGGGCGGGCAGCAGATCGGCGGCTATCTCCGCGGCCGGCCGCCCGTGCAGTTCGACCCGCCCGAACTCCTCGGCCGTGATCCCGTACTCGACGGCCCACCGCGTCCAGCAGCGGTTCACGGAGGCGAGGGAGGAGACGAGGGTTCCGTCGTTGTCGAACAGCAGGGCCTGCGCATGGATGGTCATGCCACCGACCTTACGGGCCCGCCGGACCTTGCCGGATTCCCCGGCCGTGGCGATCATCACGGCATGAGACCCGAGGTGAGCGCCTTCGTGGCGGACGGACCGCTGCCCGACGAAGAGACCGGGGAGGAAGAGGAGATCGATCGCAGGGCGCGGCAGCTCGAGGCGATGTCGCGCCCGCTGAGCCTCGCCGAGGCGGAGGCCCTGGCCGGCTGCTTCGGGCCGGACGACTGCTACGGGCTCGCCTGGACGATGGCCCACCTGATCGAGACCGCCCCGGGTCCGGTGTACACGCCCGCGCCGGCGCTCGAAGTGAGCGCGCACGCGCGGATCCGCGGGTGGGCGGTCGCCGCCGGGCTGGTCGCTCAGGACGCCGGGCCCGATGCTCCCGGGGGCGAGGACGCCGGGGGTTTTCCGGCGTAATAGGGTCGCTGGCATGCTTGATGTCCTGACGGTGGTGACCGGTGTCGCCGCGTTGCTGCTCGGCGCCTGGTGCGGGTGGGCCGCCTACCGTGACCAGCCGACGAAGGACTGGCACTTCATCGGGATGGCCGTGGTCACGCTGCTGGCGCTGGTGCAGCTGGTCGTCGGGATCGCGCAGCTGGCCCGGGGCGAGAAGCCGGAGCAGGGCACGACGGTCTTCGTGGCGTATCTGCTCGGCTCGTTCGCGTGCGTCCCGGCGGCCGGCTTCATGTCGCTGGGCGAGCGCTCCCGCTGGGGATCGCTGACGGTCGCCGCGAGCGGTGTCGTGCTGGCCGTGCTCGAGGTGCGCCTCTATGACATCTGGGGAGGCTGAGATGGCCGCGACGCAGGACGAGCCGACCAGGACGCGGCTGATCGGCGGTCCCGGACTGCTGCTGGTGTGGCTGTACGGGGTGATGGTCGTCGGCGCGGTGTCGCGCTCCGCGTACCAGATCGCCACCGAGTTCGACCGGGCGCCGCTCGCCTACGCGCTGTCGGCGGCGGCCGGCGTGGTCTACGGCTTCATCACCTACACCCTGGTGCGCGGCGGGGAGACGGCCCGCAGGGCGGCGCTGGTGTGCTGCGCCGCCGAGCTCGTGGGCGTACTGACCGTGGGGACCTGGACGCTGGTGGAGCCGTCCGCGTTCCCCGACGCCACCGTGTGGTCGGACTACGGGATGGGGTACCTCTTCATCCCCGTGCTGCTGCCCCTCACGGCCGTGTACTGGCTGCGCACGGCGCGGCCGGGGCAGCGGCCCGCGTCCTGATCAGGCGGTCGTCGCGTAGGCCTGCGCCTGCTTCTCCAGGACGATCATCGGTACGCCGTCGGCGCCCTGGGACGTGCCCACCCGCTGGTAACCGACCTTGCTGTACAGGCTCAGATTGCTCTCGCTGCGGTGCCCGGCGTGCAGACGGAACGTCCTGGCGCCGCGCTCGTCGGCGAGCGCCGACTCCGCGGCCTGAAGGAGACGCGCGCCGATGCCGTGTCCCTGGAGGCGGGGGTGGACGCAGAGCTTGCCGATCGCGGCGGCGCCCTCCTCGGTGATCCTGCCGTGCACCGAGCCGACGATCTCGTCGCCGAGGCGGGCGACGAAGACGCAGTCGGCGGCGACCTCCTCGCGGACCGAGTCGAGGGTCTGGACGAGCGGATCGATGCGGTAGTTGCCGTAGAGCGCCGCCTCGCTCTGGAAGCACAGGTACTGCAACCTGAAGATCTGCTCCGCGTCCTGCCCGGCCGCCGCAGAGATGGTCACGCTCATGCCCATGTGCGCACGCCTCCCGCTCACCTGATCACCTGTCGTCCCCCACTCCTATCCCCGTCCTCAGCGCGCCGCAACCTCCCGTGTGAGCAAACGACGCAGACATCCCAGGCATCTGGAACGTTCCGGGCCGAGACTGCCCTGTGAGATACCCAACTCCCCCGCGATCTCCCGGTATGTCGGGTCGCGCGGGGACAGCAGCGCCTCCATCAGCTCCGGGCAGCGGCCGGGCAGCCGTCGCACGGCGTCCCGCAGGGCGCGGCGACGGGCGGCGGCGAGCACGAGACCTGCGGGGTCGTGGTGGCCGGTGTCGGCGGGATCGCCGGTCAACGCCGCTTCCCGGCGGGCCCTGCGGCGGGTGCGGCGGACCTCCGTACGGACGGCCCGGCGAAGCCAGCCCGGGGGGTCGGGCGGCGGACCGCAGGTGCCGAGGCGCTCCAGGAGGCGGAGCCACACCGCCTGTTCCAGGTCGTCCGGTTCGGCCCCGGAGCCGGGCGCCTCGGCGGCGGCCTCCGCGGTGAGCAGCGGACGCAGGGAGACGACCAGCTCGTACGCCATGACCGGCTCGTGTGTCATACGCACAACGACCCGGCCGCCCCGGACAGGGTTGCCCGGAGCGGCCCGGGATCCCCCTGCCGGGGCAAAGCAGGTCAGCCGTTGACGAAGTCCTCGCGGGCCAGCAGTCCGGTGTCCGGGTTGTCCGTGAAGACACCGTCGATGCCGGTGGCGAAGTACGCCCGGTAGGCGCCGAAGACGTCGCCGTAGGCGTCGGGGTCGGTGCCCTTGCGGAAGTCGGCGGGCAGGAAGGGGTTCTCGTTGCGCAGGGTGTAGGGGTGCAGGATCAGGCCCGCCCGGTGGGCGTCACGGACCAGCGTGGTCGGCTCGGTGAGCCGGCCTGCCGCGTCGCGCGGGATGACCAGGTCGAGGGTGGGGCCGATGCCCTGGGCGTAGGAGGCGATCTCCTTCAGGCCCTCGGGGGTGATGAGGTCGGCGACGGTGCGCGGGTCGCCGGTCTCGACGAAGTCCCAGGGGCGGCTGTTCGCGCCGGACAGGAGCACCACGAGCGGGTTGTCCACGAGCCGGCGCAGCCGCTGGATGCTGGTCGGCTCGAACGACTGCAGGATGACCGGCGAGTTGCGGCGGTCCTTGCCGTGCTTGCGCAGCAGCTTCGCCACCCGCTCCTCCAGGCCGAGGCCGAGGTCGCGGAAGTAGGTGGGGTGCTTGGTCTCGGGGTAGATCCAGACCTGCTTGCCGCGCTTGCGGGTCTGCTCGTCCTGCCAGCGCAGCACCTCCTCGAAGGTGGGGATCTCCCAGCGGCCGTCGTAGAGGGTGTTGTGCGGGCGGTTGGCGGGGATGCGTTCCACGGCGCGCAGCCGCTTCAGCTCGGCGAGGGTGAAGTCCTCGGTGAACCAGCCGGTGACGGAGGTGCCGTCCAGCGTCTTGGTGGTCCGGCGGCCGGCGAACTCGGGGTGGTCGGCGACGTCCGTGGTACCGCCGATCTCCGGCTCGTGCCGGCAGACGACGTGACCGTCCCTGGTGGGCACGAGGTCGCCGGCCTCGACGATGTCCGCGCCCATGTCGAGGGCGAGCTGGTAGGCGCCGAGGGTGTGCTCGGGCCGGTAGCCGCTGGCCCCGCGGTGGCCCACGACGGTGGGGACGGGCAGGCCCTTCAGCCCCCGGCCGCCGCCGTGCCGCGCGTCGGCGGCTCCCGCGGTGCCGCCCAGCCCCAGGACCGTTCCGCCCGCGCCGAGCACCGCCGCGCCGAGGAGGGCCCGCCGCCCGGTTGCGCCCGCCTGTTCGTTCGACTCCCGCGTTCCCATGAGGACCTCTCCTGCTGTCGGCTCGTCCGGTGCGGGGCGATCGTAGGTGCGTGTGGATGACGCACGGGAGACCTCGGGCCGAACACACGGGTGATGTTGCGTGGCGCACGCTCCTCATACGGATGACGTACGTCTGTCGTATTACGGCGGAGATATGACGGCTCGTCCGGTTGGGCCGGACGGACGGGGGCACGCGTGCGGTGTGCGGGTCCGGACGGCTTCCGTCACAGCGTGACCACCGTGTTGCGCGCAGGTCACCGCGGATGAACCCGGGTCAAGAGTGAGTAAGACCTCGGTGAACTCCGCCGAGCCCGGTGTGCGCAACCCCCTGGGCCGCGAGTAATGTCCTCACCTGCACAGACTCGTACGGCATCCGCAGACGTCCGTTTCCCACCGGAGGGCCCGTTGTCCCGCTTCGCGCTCATCAAGGCAGTGCTCGGTCCGATCATGCGCCTGATGTTCCGCCCACAGGTGGAGGGCGCGGAGAACATCCCGGGCGACGGTCCCGTCATCCTGGCCGGCAACCATCTGACGTTCATCGACTCGATGATCCTGCCGCTCGTCTGCGACCGCCAGGTCTTCTTCATCGGCAAGGACGAGTACGTCACCGGCAAGGGCCTCAAGGGCCGGCTGATGGCGTGGTTCTTCACCGGCACCGGCATGATCCCGGTGGACCGCGACGGCGGCCGGGGCGGGGTGGCGGCGCTGATGACGGGGCGCCGGGTGCTGGAGGAGGGCAACGTCTTCGGCATCTACCCGGAGGGCACCCGCTCCCCCGACGGCCGGCTGTACCGGGGCCGCACCGGCATCGCCCGGCTCACCCTGATGACCGGCGCGCCCGTCGTGCCGTTCGCCATGATCGGCACGGACAAGCTCCAGCCGGGCGGCGCGGGCCTGCCCCGGCCGGGCAAGGTGACGGTCCGTTTCGGTGAGGCGATGGAGTTCTCCCGTTACGACGGCATGGGCCGTGACCGGTACGTGCTGCGCGCGATCACCGACTCGGTGATGACCGAGGTGATGCGGCTGTCCGGGCAGGAGTACGTGGACATGTACGCCAGCAAGGCAAAGGCCGCGTAAGCGCTGCGCCGGTTCGGGCGGGGGCTGGGGCTGCGCTTCGACTGCGGGCCGGATGTGGCTGGTCGCGCCCACGCGGCGGAGCCGCACAGGGAAACAGCCCCGCGCCCCTTGGGCCGGCTGTCCAGCCGCCGGCTCACCGGCCCCGCGCTCCAGGGCCGGCTGTCCAGCCGCCGGCTCACCGGCCCCGCACTCTAGGGATGGCTGTCCAGCCGCTGGTCCCGGAGCACGAACCATGCCGCTGCCGCCGCTGCCAGCAGGACCGCCGCTCCTGTGCCCGCCGCCAGGGTGAGGCCGTCGACGAAGGCCTGTCGAGCCGCGTCCAGCATGGGCTCGGCGGTGTGGGCGGGCAGTGCGGACGCCGCTTCCACCGCGCCGCCCAGCGACTCGTGCGCCTCGGCCGGGGTGCCGGCCGGGCCGGTGAAGCCGCGGTAGACACCGGTGACGATGGAGCCGAGCACGGCGATGCCGAGGGCCGCGCCGAGTTCGTACGCCGTCTCGGAGACGGCTGAGGCCGCGCCCGCCTGTTCCTTGGGCACGCTGGAGAGGATCACGTCGGCGGTCACCGTGAAGGAGAAGCCGGCGCCCAGGCCGACCACCAGCAGCGCCGCCCCGAGCAGGGGGTAGCCGGTGGACTGTCCGATCACCGTCAGCGCGGCCAGGGAGAGACCGATGGCCGCCAGTCCCCCGGCGACGACCGTGCGCACCGAGTAGCGCCGGGCGGCCCTGCCCGCGAGCAGTCCGGCCGCCACCGCGCCGATCGCGGCGGGCAGTTCGGCCAGTCCCGCCTCGAGCGGGCGCCTGCCCTGTACGAGTTGCAGATACTGCGAGAGGAAGAACACCAGCCCGGACAGGCCGAGGATGGCCAGCAGATCGGCGAGTACGGCTCCGCTGAACCCACGGTGACGGAACAGCCGCATGTCCAGCAGCGGAACGGGAAGGGTGAGCTGACGGCGTACGAAGCCGTACAGGGCGCCCGCGCCCAGCAGCCCGGCGGCCAGGGCGGACCAAGCGAAGCCGTGGCTCGCGGCCTCCTTCACCGCGTACACGACGCCGACCATGCCGACCAGGGACAGGACGACACTGGTCAGGTCCCAGGGGCCGGGGTCCGGGGTGCGGGACTCGGGGAGCAGCTTGACGCCGACGGCCACCAGGACGGCCATCACGGGCAGGTTGATCAGGAAGACCGAGCCCCACCAGAAGTGTTCGAGGAGGAAGCCGCCGAGGACCGGCCCGACGGCGGTGCCCGCGGAAGCGGTCGCGCCCCAGATGCCGATGGCGAGGCTGCGTTCGCGCGGGTCGTGGAAGAGGTTGCGGATCAGGGCGAGGGTGGCCGGCATCAGGGTGGCGCCGGCGACACCGAGCAGGGCCCGCGCGAGGATCATCGACTCGGGCGTGCCGGCATAGGCGTTGAGCACGGATATCGCACCGAACGCGGTGGCGCCGCAGAGCAGGATCCGCTTGCGGCCGACGCGGTCGCCGAGGCTGCCCATGGAGACGAGCAGACCGGCGATCACGAACGAGTAGACGTCGCCGATCCACAGCAACTGGGTGCCGGTGGGGGCGAGGTCCTCACTGATGTACGGGGTGGCCAGGCCGAGGACGGTCGCGTCGACGGCCACCAGCAGCACGGCGAGCACCAGGACGGAGAGCGCGAGCCACCGGCCCGGCCGCTTCACCGCCTCGGTCGTGGTCTCCGGACGCGGGGCGCCGGTCGTGGTTCCTTCCTTCACGCCGGGCCGTCCTGGCGTCGTGCGCCGCCGAGCAGCAGCTCGGTGATCATGTGGGTGAAGTCCTTGGGGGCGACCCGGCCCTCGGCCACCGCCCAGGCGGCGGAGGCGAGCAGTCCGTAGAGCGCCTCGGTGAGCCAGGCCGGGGTGAGGTCGATGCGGAACTCCCCGCTCGACTGGCCGCGCCGGAACAGGGCGGCGACGCGCTCGTCGATCGCGGCCCAGCCCTCGTTCTGCTCCTCGCCCTCGAACAGCTGGTTCTCGCTGTAGAGGAAGGCGAGCAGCGGGGCGTGCGGTTCGATCGCGGCGACCAGGCGGCGCACGGCGTCGGCGGCGGGCCCCTCGTCGGGCCGGGCCGCGGTCAGGGCGGCCGCGCACTCGGCGATCCCGAGCGCCTCCAGCGCCCGGACCAGCGCGTCCCGCCCGGCGAACTGCCGGTGCAGCGTGGCGCGGCTGATGCCGGCGGCCTTGGCGACCTCGTCCATGGTCGCGGTGGATTTACGGGTCAGCAGGGCGGCGGCACTGCGCAGCACATGGTCACGATCGACAGCCATGAGACGACAGTACCCCATATGAGACATCAATGTCTCATTCAAGGCATGCGAGTCTCATGGTTGCCGAGTGGTGAACGGCCGGTCGGTCAGTGCCAGGGCAGCAGGCCGCGCCGCTCCCAGTAGGCCCCCGGCTCCTCGACCAGGGCGGCGAGGCGGGACAGGTGGTCGTCGGTGAGGTCGACGGCGGCGGCGTGCAGGTTGGAGGCGAGCTGGGCGGTGGTGGCCGCGCCGGAGAGGACCACGCCGGCCCACGGCTGCCGCAGGACCACCGCGAGGGCGACGGCGTCGCAGCCCAGCCCGGTCTCCTCGGCGACGGCCCGCAGCGCCTTCGGGGCGTTCGCGGCGGCGAGCCGGCCATTGGCCATGCCCTCCTTGACGATCACGGTGAGCCCGGCGTCGTGGGCCTCGGCGAGCGCGGGCCCGGCGGAGGTCTCCAGGGCGTTGTACGTCGACTGGACGGTGCGGAAGAGGGGCTCGCCGTCGACCGTGACGGCGAGGGCGGCGCGGATGGCGTCGGCCTGTGCCGGACCACTGGTGGAGAAGCCGACGGTGAGTCCCTGGGCCGCCGCCTCCGCGAGCCGGGCGTGCAGCTCCTTGTCGGTGAGTGCGGGGCTCTCGGGGGTCACCGAGTGGATCTGGTAGAGGTCGAGCCGGTCGCCGAGCAGCGCCTCGGTCTCGACGCGCTGACGCTCGTACGCCGCGAGGGAGTGGTCCTTGACCTCGTGCCGCTCGGCGTCGGTGGACCAGTCGGCGGTGTAGGTGTAGCCCCATTTGCTGCCGATGACGACGTCGTCGACGTCGGGGCGGGCCTTCAGCCAGTCGGCGAGGAATTCCTCGGAGCGGCCGTAGGAGCGGGCGGCGTCGAAGTAGCGGACGCCCTGGGCGTAGGCGGCGTCGAGGAGTTCGTGCGTGCGGGTGTGCAGCGTTTCCACGCTGCGGTTCTCTCCGAGGTCGTCGCTGCGGCCGAGGTTGATGTAACCGGGGCGGCCGACGGCGGCGAGGCCGAGGCCGATGTGGCAGGTGGGGGTTGTCGCTGTCGCCAGTCGGGCGAAGGGCATCGCGGGCTCCGTTCGGTCGGGTCCGGTACGGCTCCTGACCAACGTAACCCGCGATGACCTTGGCTTCGCCCAAGAGCCCGGGTCCTGCGGTTGTTTCGCGGGTGCGGCCGCGTCGTGGTTCTTCACGCGGTTCCCCGCGCCCCTGGGAAGCCGCCCTCAAGGGCGTTCGATCAGCTCTGTCGCTTCGCGTTCGCCCACTCGTGCTGGGCCGCCACGTCCGACTTCACTTCCGCCAGCTGGACCGCGACCGCGCTCGGGGCCGTGCCGCCCCGGCCGTCGCGGGAGGCGAGGGCACCCGGGACGTTCAGGACCGACCGCACCTCCGGGGTGAGGTGGGCGGAGATCTTCGCGAACTGTTCGTCGGTCAGTTCGTCCAGTTCCTTGCCCTCGGACTCGGCGGCCTTGACGCACTCGCCGGCCACCTCGTGCGCGACGCGGAACGGCACACCCTGCTTGACCAGCCACTCGGCGATGTCGGTGGCGAGGGAGAAGCCGGCCGGGGCCAGTTCCTCCATGCGCTCGCGGTGCACGGTGAGGGTGGCCATCATGCCGGTGAAGGCGGGCAGCAGGACCTCGAGCTGGTCGATGGAGTCGAAGACCGGCTCCTTGTCCTCCTGGAGGTCGCGGTTGTAGGCGAGCGGGAGGGCCTTGAGGGTGGCCATCAGGCCGGTGAGGTTGCCGATCAGGCGGCCGGACTTGCCGCGCGCCAGCTCGGCGATGTCCGGGTTCTTCTTCTGCGGCATGATCGACGAGCCGGTGGAGAACGCGTCGTGCAGCGTCACGAAGGAGAACTCCTTCGTGTTCCAGATGATGATCTCCTCGGCGATCCGGGAGACGTTCACACCGATCATCGCGGTGATGAAGGCGAACTCGGCGACGAAGTCCCGGGAGGCCGTGCCGTCGATGGAGTTGGCGACGCTGCCGTGCTCGAACCCGAGGTCCTCGGCGACCGCCTCCGGGTCCAGGCCCAGGGAGGACCCGGCCAGCGCGCCCGAGCCGTACGGCGACACGGCCGTGCGCTCGTCCCACTGGCGCAGCCGCTCGGCGTCCCGGGACAGGGCCTGGACGTGCGCGAGGACGTGGTGGGCGAAGAGCACCGGCTGGGCGTGCTGGAGGTGGGTGCGGCCGGGCATGGCCACGTCCGGGTGGGCCTCGGCGAGGCCGGTCAGCGCGTCCTGGAGGTCGGCGATCAGACCGCCGAGGATGCGGGCGTGGTCCCGCAGGTACATGCGGAAGAGGGTCGCCACCTGGTCGTTGCGGGACCGGCCGGCGCGCAGCTTGCCGCCGAGGTCGGGGCCGAGGCGCTCCAGCAGGCCGCGCTCCAGGGCGGTGTGCACGTCCTCGTCGGCGATGGTGCCGGTGAACGAGCCGTCGGCGACGTCCGCTTCGAGCTGGTCCAGCCCGGCGGTCATCCGGGTCAGCTCGTCCTCGGTGAGCAGCCCCGCCGTGTGCAGCACACGGGCGTGGGCGCGCGAGCCGGCGATGTCGTAGGGCGCGAGCCGCCAGTCGAAGTGGACGGACGCGGACAGCTTCGCCAGGGCCTCGGCGGGACCGTCGGCGAAACGGCCGCCCCAGAGCCGTACGTCACCGCTGTTGCTGCTCACTTGCGTGCTCCTCGAAGGTTCCGGATGTGCCGCCGCCTCCCCACGGTCGTGTGAGGAGGCGGCTGTCGGGCCAGTGCGTGTGAGGGGCCGTCAGGCTCCTGCGGCTTACGCCAGGTCGCGCTTGGCCGCGATCTTCGACGACAGACTGTAGATGTCGATGAAGCCCTTGGCCGCCGCCTGGTCGAAAGTGTCGCCCGTGTCGTACGTGGCCAGGTTGAAGTCGTACAGCGACGACTCCGAACGCCGGCCGGTGACGACCGCGCGACCGCCGTGCAGGGTCATCCGGACGTCACCGTTCACGTGCTGGTTGGCCTCGGTGATGAAGCCGTCCAGGGCGCGCTTGAGCGGGGAGAACCACTGGCCGTCGTAGACCAGCTCGCCCCAGCGCTGCTCGACCTGCCGCTTGTAGCGGGCGAGCTCGCGCTCGACGGTGACGTTCTCCAGCTCCTGGTGGGCGGTGATCAGGGCGATCGCGCCGGGGGCCTCGTAGACCTCGCGGGACTTGATGCCGACGAGGCGGTCCTCGACCATGTCGATCCGGCCGATGCCCTGGGCGCCGGCGCGCTCGTTGAGCTGCTGGATGGCCTGGAGCACGGTGACGGGCTTGCCGTCGAGGGCGACGGGGACGCCCTCCTTGAAGGTGATGATCACCTCGTCGGGCTCACGCGGCAGGGCGGGGTTCTGCGTGTACTCGTAGACGTCCTCGATCGGCGCGTTCCAGATGTCCTCGAGGAAGCCGGTCTCGACGGCGCGCCCGAAGACGTTCTGGTCGATGGAGTACGGGGACTTCTTGGTGGTCGCGATGGGCAGGCCCTTGGCCTCGCAGAAGGCGATGGCCTTGTCGCGGGTCATGGCGTAGTCGCGGACCGGGGCGATGCACTTCAGGTCGGGGGCGAGGGCGACGATGCCGGCCTCGAAGCGGACCTGGTCGTTGCCCTTGCCGGTGCAGCCGTGGGCGACGGTGGTGGCGCCGTGCTTCTGCGCGGCGGCGACGAGGTGCTTGACGATCGTCGGCCGGGACAGCGCGGAGACCAGCGGGTAGCGGTCCATGTAGAGGGCGTTGGCCTTGATCGCCGGGAGGCAGTACTCCTCGGCGAACTCGTCCTTGGCGTCCGCGACCTCGGCCTCGACGGCACCGCAGGCGAGGGCGCGCTTGCGGATGACGTCCAGGTCCTCGCCGCCCTGGCCGACGTCGACCGCGACGGCGATGACCTCGGCGCCCGTCTCCTCGGCGATCCAGCCGATGGCGACGGAGGTGTCCAGACCGCCCGAATAGGCGAGTACGACGCGCTCGGTCACGGGTTTCTCCTCACAGTGCATTCGCTGACATGCATGAGTATGCAGGAGTCCGCATGAATCGTCAATCTGCTCGCGAATCCCGGGCCGGGGTGAACATCGGAAACCCCTTTCGCGTACTTCTCGCCGGACGCAGGCGCCGCGTCGGACCGATCGAGACATCACGACAGACACCCGTGAACCCCGACCCGAGTGAGGCATCCGCATGTCCAGGGCCCTCCCGAAGTACAACAAGCGCCGCGTCGGCCTCATCGGCGGCGCCGCCGCGGTGGCGCTGACCGGCGCGGTGATCGCCGGTACCGCCCTCGCCGGCGAGTCGTCCGGGAACGGCGACGACGCGAACGCCCGGACACTGGCGGGACCGGGCACGGTCTCCTGCCCGGACGTGGCACCCGAGCTGCCCGCGATCCCCGCCTCCGCGCAGGCCGAGGTCGAGCGCAACCTCGGCGACCTCGACCAGCAGATCGCCGAAGCCGACAAGCGACTCGTCGACACCGTCGGACAGGGCGGGCCCGACTTCATCCGGAACGCCATCCTCGGCCCCCTGGAGGACAAGCGCGTCGCCGCCATCAACCGCATCGCCACCGCCATCGGCCGCACCGCCGAACGCCCCTCCGGGCTGGACTCCCTGGCCGCCTGCACGCTCACCAAGTGAGGTGACAGGCGCCGTGGCCGCCCCGTACAAGCGCCGGCCGGGGCGGCCACGGTTTCTCTCCCGACGTCCGACCGTCGGGCAATTCCTTAGACAGGCGAAAGATTTGGCCCCATAATCGTTGGACATGGGAAAGACCTATGAGCGCATAGACGGCCGCCTCCGCACCTTCATCGAGGAACAGCCGGTCTTCTTCACCGCCACCGCCCCACTGTCCGCCGACGGCACGGTCAACCTCTCGCCCAAAGGGCTCAAGGGATCCTTCGCGGTCCTCGACGAGCTCACCGTCGCCTACCTCGACTTCGCCGGCTCCAACGCCGAGACCATCGCCCATCTGCGCGAGAACGGCCGGATCACCCTGATGTGGACCGCCTTCCAGGGGCCGCCCAACATCGTGCGCGTACACGGCCGCGGCGAGCCCGTCTTCCGGGACGACCCCCGCTTCGGGGAGCTGCTCACCCGTTTCCCCGACATCGACCCCTCGCTCCACGGCCTGCGCGCGGTCATCGTGGTGACGGCCGAACTGATCCGGGACACCTGCGGATACGGGGTGCCCTTCATGGCGTACGAGAGCGACCGGGACCTGCACGGGAAGCGGTTCGCGCGGGAGGACGACGCCTCGCTCGACGCGTACTTCACCAAGAAGGAGCACATCGCGACCAGCCTGGACGGACTCCCCGGGCTGCCGTTGCCGCTGCCCCCCTCCACCGGTGAAGCGCGGCCCCTGCCCGGCGACGCGAAGCGCCGCCGCATCATTGGGTAATGGATCCGGCACGCTCGGTGCGTCGCCGGGAACGGCGGCCAGGTTTCCAATGCCCCGAGCGGGTCCCGTACGTGGTCCGGCGGCCGGAAGGACAGTCGCCGGACGGGCATGACCTGTCGAAACTCCAAGGACGGCCGGTTCCGCGCGGGACGGCGTACACGTACCGCCCCGTACGGCGGAGCTCCCGGTGGCGCCAGGACGGCGATGCGGAAGATCCCGCGCCGGGCCGATCCCGCGCGGGCTCCGCCCATCGCGTCGGGACCGGGAGCGGGCGCACGGCGATCACTCGCCACTGAGCCGGGATCTCCTCTGAACGCTCCTGCGTGACGGCACGTATCTGTGGGCCAAGGGTCAAGTCCCCACGGAGGAACCGTGACCACCACGCTCGCCGGCGGCCGTGCCGCCCGCCGCCAGACGATGCGCCGCATCCGTCCGCGCCGCTCCCCTGCCGTTCCCCTGCTGCTCGCCGTCGGTGCGGGCGCGGTGGCCGTGCTCTGGTTGTGGTGGACCAACACGCCGTCCATCGCGGACACCACCGGGAAGATCATCGCCGCCGGCCGGATCACCGGTCTGCTCGCCGGCTATCTGATGGCCCTGGTGGTGCTCCAGATGGCGCGGGTGCCCGCGCTGGAGCGCCGGGTGGGTTCGGACCGGGTCGCCCGCTGGCACGCGATGAGCGGCCGCTACACCGTCAGCCTGGTGATCGCGCACGTCTTCCTGATCATGTGGGGCTACGCCCGCCAGGCGGGCAAGAGCCTCGGCGACATCGTGCAGCAGACCATCACCTCCATCAACACACTGCCGGACATGGGCAAGGCCGCCATCGGCACCGGTCTGCTGTTCGTCATCGCCTTCCTCTCCATCGGCCCGATCCGGCGCCGGCTGCCGTACGACGGCTGGTACCACGTGCACCTGCTGACGTACGCGGCGGTCTACCTGACGTTCTGGCACCAGATCACCACCGGCAACGAGTTCGCCGTCGAGCCGACCGCGAAGACCTTCTGGTACGGGCTCTACGGCGTCGTGACCGCGCTGGTCCTGTGGTATCGGATCATCACCCCGGTGCGGCTGAACATGCGGCACCGGATGCGGGTCGAGGCGGTCATCGAGGAGACGCCGGGCATCGTGTCCGTGCTGATCGGCGGGCGCAGGCTGCACCGGATGGGCGCGGAGGCCGGGCAGTTCTTCCGCTGGCGGTTCAAGGCGCCGGGCATGCGGTTCAGCTCCCACCCGTACTCGCTGTCGGCGGCGCCCCGCCCGGACATGCTGCGGATCACGGTCAAGGCGATCGGCGACCACACCTCCCGGCTGCGCGAGCTGGAGCCCGGGACGAAGGTGTGGGCGGAGGGCCCGTACGGGGCGCTGACCGCGCAGCGCCGCAGCCGGGGCAAGGTGCTGCTGGTGGCGGGCGGGGTGGGGATCACGCCGATGCGGGCGCTGTTCGAGACGCTGCCCGGCGCCTCCGGTGACATCACGCTGCTGTACCGGGCGAACAGCACGCAGGACCTGGCGCTGTGGAGCGAACTGGCCAAGATCGCCGACGAGCGGGGCGCCCGGCTGATGTACGCGGTGAACAGCCCCGACGGGGAGCGCCCCGACATCTCGGCGGAGAGCCTGCGACGGAAGATCCCGGACGTCGACCGCCACGACGTGTTCCTGTGCGGTCCGCCCGGGTTCGCGCAGTCGGTGTACGACGCACTGCGCGACGCCGGGGTCCCCGCGCGCCGTATCCATCACGAGTCGTTCGAGATGTGAGCGACGGGTCATCCAGCCGGGTCATCCACACCATCAGGAGCTTGAGAAGCGATGAGGAAGAGTCACCCCGTCCGGCGTGCCGTACTCGCGACCGCCGCCACCGTGTCCGGCATCGTGCTGCTGCTGTCGCTGAAGCCGGCGTCCGACCCCGGCTCGGCCGCCGCGGCCGGCGGCGCGGCCCCGCCCGCGGCGGCCCAGTCGCCGCAGGGCGGCGCCCAGCCCATCGGGAACGGCACCGTCACCGGTGACGCGGCGCGGACGCAGTACGGCGCGGTACAGGTCCGGCTGACGGTGAGCGGCGGGAGGATCACCAAGGCCGAGGCCGTGCAGGCGCCCAAGGGCGGGCAGAGCGACCAGATCACCTCCCGGTCCGTGCCCAGGCTCAACCAGGCGGCCGTCACGGCGCAGAGCGCGGAGATCGACGCGGTGTCGGGGGCGACCTATACGAGCTCCGGGTACAAGAAGTCGCTGCAGTCGGCGCTGGACAAGGCGCGGGCGGCCGGCGGGTCGTCGGAGTCCTCCGGACCGGGGAACGGCGGGAACGCCGGGAGCGCTCAGGCGCGGACCGTCACCGGGGACGTGGCGCAGACACAGTACGGGCCGGTACAGGTGCGGATCACCGTCAGCGGCGGGAAGACCACCAAGGCCGAGGCGGTGCGGACGCCCAAGGGCGGACAGAGCGACCGGATCACCTCCAACGCCGTACCGAAGCTCAACCGGGCGGCGGTGGCGGCAGGGGACGCGGAGATCGACGCGGTGTCGGGGGCCACGTACACGAGCGCGGGGTACAGACAGTCACTTCAGTCGGCGCTGGACAAGGCCGGTGGCTGACACGGTGGCCGAGCCGGCCGAGGCTCCCGCCGCGGTGCGTCATGCGGAGGAGACGATGGGGACCGTCTTCTCCCTCGACGTCCGCGGCGGGGAACCCGCTGCGGTGCGCGCGGCGCTTCAGGAGGCGGTCGCGGGACTGCACCGGGTCGACGAGGTGTTCAGCACGTACCGCGACGACAGCCAGATCTCCCGGCTGGCGCGGGGTGAGCTGGGCGTCGGGGAGTGCGACGCCGAGGTCGCCGAGGTGCTGGAGCTGGCGGCGGAGGCGGAGCGGGTGAGTGAGGGCTGGTTCAGTCCGCGCTACCGGGGACGTCTCGATCCGACGGGCGTCGTCAAGGGCTGGGCCACCGAGCGGGCGGCGCGGCGGCTCGCCGCGGCGGGGGCGGCGGGGGTGAGTGTCAACGGAGGCGGGGACGTCCAGTTGCTGGGGGCGCCGGGGGCGGGGCGGCCGTGGCGGGTGGGTGTGTCGGACCCGTTGCGTCCGGGCGGTCTCGCTGCGGTCGTCTCCGCGGCCGGGGCCTCGGGATTGGCTGTGGCGACGTCCGGTACCGCGGAGCGGGGGGATCACATCGTCGACCCTCGTACGGGGCGGCCGGCGGTGACCGATCTGGTCGCGGTGACGGTCGTCGCGCCTTGCCTGACGTGGGCGGACTGCTGGGCCACGGCGGCGTTCGCGATGGGCTCCCGGCAGGCGCTCGCCTGGCTGGAGTCCCTGCCGGACGTCGAGGCGCTGCTGATCACGGCGGGCGACGAGGTGCGGTGCACCGGGGGTCTGGCGGGTTGGCTGGGGTGAGCGGCGCTGCTGAGTGACCGGCGCCACGGCTGGGGCACCGGCGTGTCACTCCCCCGCGTTCGCAGGGTGCCGCCGCGCCCGCCCTCCCCCGCTCTCTGCTTCGCGCGAGCGGGAGGTACCCCCATCGCCCTGGGGCACCTCCCCGGCCCTTGAGGCACTGGGGGGAGGCACGACTGCCCGCGGTGGGAGACGCTCGGCGGACGGTGCGGCAGCTCCCTCAGGGGCGCGGGGAACTGGCGACCGGCCACGGACGGCCCGCGGTCGGCGAGCTCACCGCCCCGCCCCCTTCAGTGGCCGTTCTGGGCCAACCTCAGCAAGTGGTCGGCCAACGCCTGACCCCCCGTCGCCTCCCGGCTGATCAGCAGCAGCGTGTCGTCGCCGGCGATCGTGCCGAGGATGTCGTGCAGTTCCGCCTGGTCGATCGCCGAGGCGAGGAACTGCGCGGCACCGGGCGGGGTGCGCAGGACCACGAGATTCGCGGAGGCCTCCGCGGAGATCAGCAGCTCCTGGGAGAGCCGCCGCATCCGCTCCTCCTTCGCGGACTCCCCCAGCGGCGCCCGGGGGGTGCGGAAACCCCCCTCGCTCGGCACCGCGTAGATCAGGTCGCCGTCGTTGTTGCGGATCTTCACCGCGTTCAGCTCGTCCAGATCGCGGGAGAGCGTCGCCTGGGTGACGCTCAGCCCGTCGTCGGCGAGCAGCTTCGCCAGCTGGCTCTGCGACCGCACCGGCTGCCGGTTGAGGATGTCCACGATCCGGCGGTGGCGTGCGGTGCGCGTCTGCGGCACGGCAGGCCCGGCCTGCTGACCCTGGTCCTGCTCCTGGCTCATCGTCGTCTCATTCTCCGGATCGTCCTTCCCCGCCCGCCGTGCCGGCCTGGTCCAGGATGCCGGGCAGTGCCCCGAGGAAGGCGTCCACCGCGTCGTCCCCGAGGTTCAGCGGCGGCATCAGCCGTACGACATCGGGGGCGGGCGCGTTCACGAGGAATCCGGCGTCCTGAGCCGCCTGTTGCACCTGGGGCGCGAGCGGCTCGGTGAGCACGATACCCAGGAGGAGGCCCGCGCCCCGGACACGGTCGATCAGGGCGTGGCCGGATCCCTCGATTCCGTCGCGGAGTTTCTCGCCCTGCCGCTTGACGTTCTCCAGCAGTCCCTCGTTCTCGATGGTGTCGAGAACGGCGAGTCCGGCGGCGCAGGCGACCGGGTTGCCGCCGAAGGTCGTGCCGTGGTGGCCGGGCCCCAGCAGGTCGGCGGCGCGGCCGAAGGCGACGGTGGCGCCCAGCGGCAGGCCGCCGCCGAGCTGCTTGGCGAGGGTGACGACGTCCGGCAGGACGCCCTCGTGGGCCTGGTACTCGAACCAGTTGCCGGTGCGGCCGACGCCGGTCTGCACCTCGTCCAGTACGAGCAGCACGCCCTTGGCGGCGGTGATGGCGCGGACCGCCTTCAGGTAGCCGGGGGGCGGGACGACCACGCCGAGTTCGCCCTGGATGGGTTCGATGACGACCAGGGCCGTCTCCTCGGTGACCGCGGCGTCCAGCGCCTGCGCGTCGCCGAAGGGCACGTGGGTGACATCGGCGGGCAGCGGCTGGAACGGCTCCCGCTTGCCGGGCTGCCCGGTGAGCGCGAGGGCGCCCATCGTACGGCCGTGGAAAGCGCCCTCGGTGGCGACGACGTGGGTCCGTCCGGTGAGCCGGCCGATCTTGAAGGCGGCCTCGTTGGCCTCGGCGCCGGAGTTGCAGAAGAAGACCCTGCCGTCCCGGCCGAAGAGCTGGAGCAGCCGCTCGGCGAGGGCGACGGTCGGCTCGGCCATGAAGAAGTTGGAGATGTGGCCCAGGGAGCCGATCTGCCGGCTCACGGCCTCGACGATCGCCGGGTGGGCGTGGCCGAGGGCGTTGGTCGCGATGCCGCCGACGAAGTCGAGGTACTCCGTGCCTTCGGCGTCCCAGACCTTCGGGCCCTCGCCGCGTACGAGGGGCAGGCGCGGCGTGCCGTAGTTGTTCATCAGCGCGCCCTGCCACCGTGCGGTGAGTTCTGCGTTGCTCACGACTTCCCCTGTTCGTCGGGCACGACCATCGTGCCGATGCCCTCGTCCGTGAAGATCTCCAGCAGGATCGAGTGCTGGACCCGGCCGTCGATGACGCGGGCGGTGGTCACGCCGCCTCGCACGGCGTGCAGACAGCCCTCCATCTTCGGCACCATGCCGGAGGACAGCTCCGGCAGGAGTTTCTCGAGCTGGGACGCGGTGAGCCGGCTGATCACCTCGTCGGAGTTCGGCCAGTCCTCGTAGAGTCCCTCGACGTCCGTGAGGACCATGAGGGTTTCGGCGCCCAGTGCAGCAGCGAGTGCCGCAGCCGCCGTATCAGCATTGACGTTGTAGACATGGTGGTCGTCCTGGCTGCGGGCGATCGACGAGACGACCGGGATGCGGCCGTCGGCGAGCAGGGCCTCGATCGCGCCGGTGTCGATGTCGGTGATCTCGCCGACCCGCCCGATGTCGACGGGCTCGCCGTCGATCTCGGGCCGGTGCTTGGTGGCGGTGAGGGTGTGCGCGTCCTCGCCGGTGAGGCCGACGGCGAACGGGCCGTGCCGGTTGAGCAGTCCGACCAGCTCGCGCTGCACCTGTCCGGCGAGCACCATGCGTACGACGTCCATGGCGTCCTCGGTGGTGACGCGCAGGCCGGCCTTGAACTCGCTGGCGATGCCGTGCCGGTCGAGCGCGCGGCTGATCTGCGGGCCGCCGCCGTGCACGACGACGGGCTTGAGGCCGGCGTGCCGCAGGAAGACGACGTCCTGGGCGAAGGCGGCCTTGAGGTCCTCGTCCACCATGGCGTTGCCGCCGAACTTGATGACGACGGTCTTGCCGTGGTGCCGGGTCAGCCAGGGCAGCGCCTCGATGAGGATCTGGGCCTTGGGCAGCGCGGTGTGCTTCCTCGTCGTACTCATGAGCTGTACGCGCTGTTCTCGTGGACGTAGTCGGCCGTCAGGTCGTTGGTCCAGATCGTCGCGGACTCACTGCCTGCCGCGAGGTCCGCCACGATGTGCACCTCGCGGTAGCGCATGTCCACCTTGTCGCGGTCCTCGCCGACACCGCCGTTCTTGCAGACCCAGACGCCGTTGATGGCGACGTTCAGCTCATCCGGCTCGAAGGCGGCCTTCGTGGTGCCGATGGCGGAGAGGACGCGGCCCCAGTTGGGGTCCTCGCCGTGGATGGCGCACTTGAGGAGGTTGTTGCGGGCGATGGAGCGGCCCACCTCGACGGCGTCGTCCTCGGTCGCGGCGTTGACCACCTCGACCTTGATGTCCTTGCTGGCGCCCTCGGCATCGCGGATGAGCTGCTGACCGAGGTCGTCGCAGACGGTCCGTACGGCCTCGGCGAACTCCTCGTACCCGGGCGTTGTCCCGGAGGCGCCGGAGGCGAGCAGCAGCACGGTGTCGTTGGTGGACATGCAGCCGTCGGAGTCGACCCGGTCGAAGGTGACCCGGGTCGCGTCCCGCAGGGCCTTGTCGAGGACCTCGGAGCCGAGGTCGGCGTCGGTGGTGAGGACGACGAGCATGGTGGCGAGGCCGGGGGCGAGCATGCCGGCGCCCTTGGCCATGCCGCCGACCGTCCAGCCGTCCCTGGTCACCACGGACGTCTTGTGGACGGTGTCGGTGGTCTTGATGGCGATGGCGGCCTTCTCCCCGCCGTGCTCGGAGAGCTGGGCCGCGGCGGTCCCGACGCCGGGGAGCAGCCTGTCCATCGGCAGCAGGACACCGATGAGCCCCGTCGAGCAGACGGCGACTTCGCCCGCGCCCACGCCCAGCACCTCGGCGGCCTTCTCGGCGGTGGCATGGGTGTCCTGGAAGCCCTTCGGTCCCGTACAGGCGTTGGCACCGCCGGAGTTGAGGACGACGGCGGACAGCTGCCCGCTCTTCAGCACCTGCTCGGACCAGAGCACGGGCGCCGCCTTGACGCGGTTGGAGGTGAAGACGCCGGCGGCGGCGCGGCGGGGGCCGTTGTTGACCACGAGGGCCAGGTCGGGGTTGCCGTTCTCCTTGATCCCGGCGGCGATGCCCGCCGCCGTGAATCCCTTCGCTGCCGTCACGCTCACGGCGCAACTCCGATCGTCGTCAGCCCGGTGGCCTCGTCGAGGCCCAGGGCGATGTTCATGCTCTGGACGGCACCGCCCGCGGTGCCCTTGGTCAGGTTGTCGATGGTGCTGATCGCGATGATCCGGCCGGCGGCGGTGTCGTACGCGACCTGGATCTGAACGGCGTTGGAACCGTGGACGGACGCGGTCGCGGGCCACCGGCCTTCGGGCAGGAGGTGGACGAAGGGCTCGTCGGCGAAGGCCTTCTCGTAGGCGGCGCGCACGGATTCGGCGGTGACGCCGGGCTTCGCCTTCGCGGTGCAGGTGGCGAGGATGCCGCGGGGCATCGGCGCGAGGGTCGGCGTGAAGGAGACCGAGACCCGCTCGCCCGCCGCCGCGCTGAGGTTCTGGATCATCTCGGGGGTGTGCCGGTGCCCGCCGCCCACGCCGTACGGCGACATGGAGCCCATGACCTCGCTGCCCAGCAGGTGCGGCTTGGCCGCCTTGCCCGCGCCGGAGGTGCCGGAGGCGGCGACGATCACCGCCTCGGACTCGGCGAGACCTGCGGCGTACGCCGGGAAGAGGGCGAGGGAGACGGCGGTCGGGTAGCAACCGGGCACCGCGACGCGCTTGGACCCCTCCAGCGCGGCGCGGGCACCCGGAAGCTCGGGCAGGCCGTAGGGCCAGGTACCGGCGTGCGGGGAGCCGTAGAACGTCTCCCAGTCGGCGGCGTCCTTCAGCCGGAAGTCGGCGCCCATGTCGATCACGAGCACCTCCTCGCCGAGCTGCTCGGCGACGGCGGCGGACTGGCCGTGCGGCAGCGCGAGGAAGACGACATCATGCCCGGCGAGCACCTCGGGCGTGGTCGGCTCCAGTACGCGGTCGGCCAGCGGCAGCAGATGCGGCTGGAGCGCGCCCAGCCGCTGCCCGGCGTTGGAGTTGCCGGTCAGGGCACCGATCTCGATCCCGGGGTGCGTCAGGAGCAGACGCAGCAGCTCACCGCCCGCATACCCGCTCGCTCCGGCCACCGCCGCGCGTACCACCATGGAAAACCCTCCTCCTGGATGGCATGACTATACGTTTCCATGCACGTTTATGCAATGCGGTCCCGAAACGATCCTGCGGCCGCCGGCGTCAGGGGTCAGAGGTCAGGCCAGGGCCATCAGGGCGGCGGTGATCAGGAGGGGGGTGAGGAGCAGGGCGGCGAGGTGCCCGAGCAGGGCACGGCCCATGCCGAGCACGGCGAACAGCACCACTCCGCCCAGCAGCCAGGAGCCGAAGATCCGCAGCGCCAGGTCCTGCGCGGCGTTCTCCTCCTCACGGGTGGCGGGGTCCCCGATCCCGCCGATCGCCGTCCACAGGAGCACGCCGCCCACCAGGACGTTCCCCGCCACGACGAAGGGTGCGACGGACCTGTCGGCCCGCCGCACCCTTTTCCAGACCCTCACGACGCCCATGGGTACGAGAGCCTAGCCCGCCGGTCTCCCGGCGGGCCGGGTCACCGCTGCTCGATCCGCAGGAACGTCACCGAGTTCGCCGGGAAGGTGTACGTGAACTCGCTGTCGACGCCCCGGAAGGTGGAGGTCACCGGGGTGACCGGGGCGTCCGTCTCCGTGTTGACCGCGTCCGCGTCGGCGGCCAGGGTGGTCACGCGGGCCCGGGAGGAGACCCTCGCGTCCCCGAGGTCGATCGCCGTGCGGGCCTCGGCCGGCCGGGCGTTGACGACCTTGACGATCAGGTCGCCGGTGCGGGCGTCCTCGGTGACCACCTGGCGGAACGGCTCGGCCGGCTTGTCGTCGGTGAAACTGCCCCACTCCCGGCCGTCGAGGTAGAGGGTCACCTGGCGGCCCCGCACCTTGATGTCGATGTCGTAGGCGCGGCCCGTCTCGATCGAGCCGGCCTTGGAGATCAGCGTCGACTTGCCGCCGTCCGAGGCCTGCTCGACGGCGGATTGGGTGTTGTTCCAGCCGCCGAGGTTCCACCAGTAGTGGTTTCCGGTGTCCTTGACGCCGAAGGCGACGAGGAAGCCCTCCTTGCCGGCCTTCTTGGTGGCCTTCACCTGCAGGTCGTAGTCGTGCCAGGCCGGGTCACCGGCAGTGACCAAGGTGTTCTCGGCGGCCTCGTCGGTCTGGACGTACTGGCCGTCCTGGACGCTCCAGCTTCCGCCGCCGCTGTGGGTCCACTTCGAGGCGTCACCGGAGAAGTCGTCGGTCAGCAGCGACGAGCCGTCCGCCGCGGTCACCCTCACGTCGTCGTACGCCGCGCTCGTCGCCCACGTCGACAGGCCGACGGCTCCCGTGATGGGGCCGCTGACGTCCGGCGTGGCGCTCGCCTCCGACGGGACCACGCGGTCGCCGACGTTGGTCATGAACAGCTTCTGGACCTCGTAGTTGGCCGAGCCCCAGGAGGCGTGGTTGTTGAACCAGATCATGTCCGGGGACCACTGGACGTAGTCCTCGTTGGCGAGCAGCGGCGCGTACGAGGCCAGCTTGACGATGTCGGCGTTGCGCTCCAGGCCGGTCATGAACGCGGCTTCGGCGAGACCGTTCTTCCAGGCGTTGCCCTGGGAGGCGTACTCGCCCAGGAAGACCTCGGGGCCGCCGCGGTCGTAGGAGTCGTAGCGGTCGTTGTTCTGCAGGAACCACTGCGGGCTGTTGTAGTAGTGCTCGTCGACCATGTCGACGTCGCCCTCGCGGTTGAGCTGCCAGGCGGTGTCGAAGATCGTGCCGGAGTCGTCGGGGCCGGAGTTGGAGACGACGGTGATGTCCGGGTACTCCGCCTCGATGGCGGTCCGGAACTGCTGGAAGCGGGCGAAGAACTCGTGCGGGAGGTTCTCCTCGTTGCCGACTCCGATGTGGGTGAGGCCGAAGGGCTTCGGGTGGCCCATCTCGGCGCGCACCTTGCCCCAGGTGGAGTTCGCGGGGCCGTTGGCGAACTCGATCAGGTCGAGGGTGTCCTGGATGTGCCGCTTCAGCAGTGCCTCGTCGTCGGTGGCCCTGTTCTGGCCGCAGCCGGTGACGAGGGCGGGGACGACGGGCAGCGGCATCGCGCCGACGTCCTCGGCGAAGCGGAAGTACTCGTAGTAGCCGAGGCCGTAACTCTGGTTGTACCCCCAGAAGTTGGCGTTGGTGGCGCGCTCCTCGACCGGGCCCACGGTGTCCTTCCACTGGTAGGAGCGCTTGCGCTGCCAGTCGGAGGCCTCGCTGTAGTCCTCCATGGAGCCGGTGTTGACCAGGCAGCCGCCGGGGAAGCGGACGAAGCCGGGGTTCAGGGCGGCGATCTTCTCGGCGAGGTCCTCGCGCAGGCCGTTGGGCTGGTTCTTGTAGGTGTCGCGCGGGAACAGCGACACCATGTCGAGGGCGGCGGCGGAGGAGGAGGTGACGGCGAGCCGGCCGCGGTTGCTGGTGCGGGACGCGGTGAACCCGGCCTCGTACTTGGCCCAGCCGCCCTCGACGGCCACCTTGCGGGCCTTCGCGAGCTCACCGGCCGCGTCCTTCAGTGCGACGGTGAGGGTGGTACCGCTCTCGGCGCGGGCCCACACGGAGAAGTCGTACCGCTCGCCCTCTTCCACCCGGATGCCCGTGTTGTAGCCGGAGTTCGTGACCGACGAGCCGGCGCCCAGGGAGAGGTAGTTGCGGTTGCGCTCGTTGAGCCGGCCGTCGTCGTTCACCACCTCGGCCGTGCCGCCCACCGCCCAGGAGGTCAGGGGCGTGTAGGAACCGTTGTCGGCGGTGGAGTACTCGAAGGACCGGTTCTGCACGAGTTCGGCGTACAGACCGCCGTCGGCGGCCCGGTTGATGTCCTCGAAGAAGACGCCGTACATCGTGTCGCCGATCGCCGCGCCCTCGGCGCCCGGGTCGACGGTGATCGTGTAGTCGGCGGTGTCCTCGGCGTGCGCGGGGGCCGGGACGAGGGCGGCGGCCGTCAGGAGCGCGGTGGCGGTGAGCCCGAGTCCGAGACGGGCGCGGTGGCGTGCTGTGCGTGACATGGATACCCAGCGGCTCTCTCTAGGAGTGGGTGACTCTAGGAGGTGTTCGATATATCGATCATTGGTCAGCACTTCGAACGGCAAGATAGGGAGGAGGCAGGAGCACGTCAATGGGTCGTGCGGCAACGGAGACCACGCGGGAACGAGGCGGGATGGGCGAGTTCTGGCCGGTGCCCGACACACTGGGCTACCTGAGCGGCCGCTGGCGGGCGGAACGGACCGTGCGGGACCTGGCGGGCGGCGAGGAGGGACGCTTCGAGGGAACGGTCGTTTTCGGCCCGCTGGAGGGCGGCGGCCTGCTGCAGCACGAGTCCGGCGACTTCACCTGGCGGGGTGTCACCCGGCCCGCCGAGCGGACCCTGCGCTTCCTGCCCGGGCCCGGCGGCACGGCGGACGTACGGTTCGCGGACGGGCGCCCCTTCCACGACCTGGACCTCACCGCGGGACGGTACGTCGCCGACCACCCCTGTTCCGCCGACCTCTACCGGGGCGAGTTCACCGTCCGGGACGCGGACCACTGGCGGACCCTCTGGCGGGTGCGCGGCCCCGCGAAGGACCTGGAGCTCATCACCGGCTACGCGCGCGCTCTCTGAGCGGACACCCCTTCGACGCGCAGGTTCCAGCGGCCCGCCCGGCCGGCGACACCGATCGTCGACAGCGAGCGGACGTCGATGTTCCAGTACGTGGCGGGCGGGGCCTTGAGCACGTACACCAGGGCCGCGCGGATCACGGACGGCTCGGCCACGGCGACGACCCGGCAGCCGTCCTCGACCGGCCGGGTGTCGAGCCAGCCGCCGACGCGGCCGATGAAGGCCGGCAATGACTCCCCACCGTGCGGGGTGGACCGCGGGTCGGCGAGCCAGGCGTCCACGGCCCCCGGCTCCCGGGCCATCGCCTCCCCCAGGGTCAGCCCCCGCCAGCGGCCCATGTCGCAGTCGCGCAGGGCGAGCTGCACCAGTGGCGCGTATCCGAGCCCGTCACCGGTGGCGCGGCTGCGCGGAGCCGGGGAACAGTAGCGCAGATCGGCCGCGGCGAGCGGCAGCAGTTCGTGCGCGACCCGTTGCACCTCGCTCCAGCCGGCCTGGTCCAGCGGCCGGTCGTCCTCGAAACGTTCGGCGAGCACCGAGGAGCTCCCCGCGGCGGCGACGAACGTGACCCGAAGTGCCATGCGGCGATCGTGAGTCGCCGAGGTGCGCGGGTCAAGAGGTGTCACGGAGGCGTCACTCAAGGTACATCCGGCCTTACCGGCTGGTAAGGACGCGCCGGACAAGTGCCCCGAAACGCGCCGTCATCCGTCGACGAGCGCCATCCAGTGGTCGGGCCGCTCCAGCGGCCGGAACCCCAGCTTCGCGTAGACCCCGTGCGCGTCGTGCGTGGCCAGCATGATCCGCTTCAGCCCGCAGGGCCGCAGCTCCTCCCGCACGGCCGCCACCAGGGCCGTGCCGACTCCCTTGCCGCGCACCGACGGGTCCACGTACACGTCGCACAGCCAGGCGAAGGTCGCCCGGTCGGTGACGACCCGGGCGTACGCCACCTGCTCCCCCGAGAGCGTGTCGTGGACGCCGAAGTTGAGCGAGCCCTCGATCGCCCGGTCCTGCTTCTCACGGGAACGGCCCAGGGCCCAGTACGCGTCGGTGGACAGCCACCGGTGCACACGCCCGGCGTCGATCCGGGCGGGATCGGTGGAGATCTCGTAGCCCTCGGGCAGGGGCGGGGAGTCGGTCATGGCCGGATGCTCGCAGGTCGCCCGGGGCTGCGTCGAACCGTTATCCCTGTCGTCCCAGCACCTCGTCGCAGGCGGTGCGCAGGCGCCGTACGCCCTCGGTGATCTCCCCGGTGCCGGCCACCGCCGCGAAGCTCAGGCGGAGGTGGCCGGCCGGGGGCTCGGCGCTGAAGTAGGGGCGGCCGGGGGTGACGGCGACACCCGCGCGCAGGGCGGCGGCGGTCAGGGCGGACTCCGCCGCGCCGTCCGGCAGCCGCGGCCACAGGTGATAGCCGCCGGACGGGATGTGCGGCAGGGCGAGTTCGGGCAGGTGGAGGCGGAGCGCGGCGGTCATCGCGTCCCGGCGGGCCCGCAGCGCGGCCGAGATCGCGCGCAGGTGGCGCGGCCAGGCGGGCGAGCCGACGAGTTCCAGGGTGGCCTCCTGGAGGGGCCGGGGCACGAAGAAGGTGTCGACGATCTGGATGGCCCGCAGCCGTTCCAGGACCGGGCCGTGCGCGGCGAGCGCGCTCACCCGGAAGCTGGGCGAGGTCGCCTTGGTCAGCGAGCAGACGTGCACCACCACCCCGTCGGGGTCGTCGGCGGCGAGCGGGCGCGGCAGCGGGCCCGCGTCCTCGTGCACCAGCCGCCGCACGAAGTCGTCCTCGACCACGAAGGCGCCCGCCTCGCGGGCGATGCGCAGCACCTCGCCGCGCCGGCCGGGGGCGAGCACGGCACCGGTGGGGTTCTGGAACAGCGGCTGGCAGACGAGGACCCGGGCGCCACTCGCCCGGAACGCGTCCGCGAGCAGCACGGGCCGTACGCCGTCCGCGTCCACCGGGACGGGCACCGGGCGCAGTCCGGCCGCGCGGGCGATGGCCAGCATGCCCGGGTAGGTGGGCGACTCGACGAGGACGGGGGCGCCCGGCGGGGCGAGCGCCCGCAGGGCGGTGGTCAGCGCGGACTGCCCGCCCGAGGTGACCAGCACGCCCGCCGCCGTCACCGGCCCGCCGATGCTGCGCGCGAACCACTCGCGCAGCTCCGGCAGCCCTTCCACGGGCGGCCGCCCCCAGGCGCCCGGCCGGCGCCCGGCCCGGGACAGTGCCGCCGCCATGGCCCGCTCCGGCTGCAGGGAGGGGTGCAGATAGCCGCCGTTGAACTCGATCACCCCGGGCGGTGGCGCGGCCAGCGACGCCAGCACCCCGGAGGCGTCCACCGAGCGCGGTACGAGGTCGGCGGCGCCGTCGGCGCTGAGGGCGACCTCCTGCCAGGAGGTGTCCCCGGCGGGAGCGGTGGCCTCCCGGGGCTGCGCGCGGAAGGCGCCGGCGCCGGGCCGGGTGACCACCAGGCCCTCGGCGGCGAGCTGCGCCAGTGCCCGGGAGACGGTCACCGGACTCACCCGGAACCGCTCCACCAGGGCTCGACTGGAAGGGAGCTTTCCATCGGGAGAGTAGCGGTCCAGCTCCTTCCGCAGCCGGTCCGCCAGCTCACCGACACTGCTACGCTCATGCATGAGAGCACAGAGTAGCGCTACTGCCGGTCCGCCGATAGCAGTCACCGCCCCCCGCGACCGCCGCGGCTTCGGCACCCTCCAGGCCGCCCTCGGCGTGATCGCCTTCTCCCTCACCTTCCCGGCCACCGCCTGGGGTCTCGAAGGCTTCGGGCCCTGGTCGCTGGTGGCCGTGCGCAGTGTGCTCGCGGCGCTGATCGCCGGCGGCTGTCTGCTCGCCCTGCGGGTTCCGCCACCGGACCGGAAGCACTGGCCCGGACTCGCGGTGGTCGGCGCGGGAGTGGTGCTCGGCTTCCCGATGCTGACCACCCTGGCACTGCAGACCTCGACCACCGCGCACGCGGCGGTCGTGGTGGGCCTGCTCCCGCTGACCACGGCGCTGCTGTCCGCCCTGCGCGTCGGTTCCCGGCCCTCGCGCCTCTTCTGGGCGGCGGCCCTCGCCGGGGCCGCCGCCGTCGTGGCGTTCACGGTGCAGCAGAGCGGCGGCGCGCTCACCACGGCCGACCTGTACCTGTTCGCGGCGCTCCTGGTGTGCGCGGCCGGCTACACCGAGGGCGGCAGGCTGGCCCGGGTGATGCCGGGCTGGCAGGTGATCGGCTGGGCGCTGACGCTGTGCCTGCCGCTCACCGTGCCCGTCGCCGCGGTCGCGCTGACCGTCGAGCCGGTGACGTTGACCGCCCACAGCGTGACCGGCCTGCTGTGGGTGGCGGCGGGCTCGCAGTTCCTCGGGCTGATCGTCTGGTACCGGGGCATGGCGGCCATCGGCATCCCCAAGGCCAGCCAGTTGCAGCTGGCCCAGCCGCTGCTCACACTGGTGTGGTCGGTGCTGCTGCTGAACGAGCAGCTGACGGTGGCCGCCCCGCTGACGGCCGCGGCTGTGCTCGTGTGCATCGCCGTCACCCAGCGGGCACGCGGTTGAGAGGAGGCCCCGATGCGCGCAACCGAGGGCGACCAGCTTGTCCAGCACGGCAGGGTGGTCGGCCAGCACGACAAGGTCGGAGAGATCGTCGAAGTGATGGGCCAGGGAGGGAACCCGCCCTACCGCGTCCGTTTCCAGGACGGACACGAGGGCGTGTGCTCACCCGGCCCCGACACCGAGATCCGGCACAGGACCCCACAGCACTAGATCAGCGCGGTGGTTCCGCCGGCCGCCGGTAGTGGTCGGCGACCACCCGCGTCATCGCCCCGACCGGGTCGGCCGTCACCTCACGGGCGGCGAAGAAGACGTGCCCGCGCACCTCCGGGTGCTCGGCGGCCAGCGTGAGGTGACGGGACAGCTCGGCCGGATCCCGCCAGGCCGCGGGCTGGGCCGGGTCGCCCGCCTTGTAGAGGGCCTCCCCCGCGTACAGCCGGGTCCCGGAGTCCCTGACGACCTCGGCCCACCAGGGCAGCAGCTTCGCGTAGTCGGCGGCGGCGAAGCCGATGTTCCAGTAGAGCTGCGGGCAGATGTAGTCGATCCAGTTCTCCCGGGCCCAGCGGCGGGTGTCGGCGTGCAGGTCGTCGTACGTCTGCACGCCCGCGCGAGTGTCGGAGCCCCGCTCGTCCACGTCGGCGTTGCGCCACACGCCGAAGGGGCTGATGCCGAAGCGGGTGCCGGGCCTGATCTCCTTGATCCCGGCGGCCGTCTCGCGCACCAGCCGGTCGACGTTGTCCCGCCGCCAGGCCGCCCGGTCCGGGAAGTCGCCGCCGTACGTGTCGTAGGCGAGGTCGTCGTCGAAGGTCTGGCCGGCCACCGGATACGGATAGAAGTAGTCGTCGAAGTGGACCGCGTCGACGGGGTAGCGGCGCACCGCGTCCAGCATCGCCTCCCGTACGAAGGCACGGACCCCGGGCAGCCCCGGGTCGTAGTAGAGCTTCCCGCCGTACGGGACGACCCAGCCGGGGTTGCGGCGGGCGGGGTGGGAGACGGTGAGCCGGGCGGGGTCGGCGTGCAGGGCCACGCGGTACGGGTTGAACCAGGCGTGCAGCTCCAGGCCGCGGGCGTGGGCCTCCGCGACGGCCGTGCCGAGCGGGTCCCAGCCGGGATGGGTGCCCTGGGTGCCGGTGAGGTACTGCGACCACGGCTCATACGGCGAGGGCCACAGCGCGTCGGCCGTGGGCCGCACCTGGAAGATCACGGTGTTGAGGCGGTTGCGGACGGCCGCGTCGAGGTGGGCGAGCAGTTCGGCGCGCTGCCGCGCCGCGCTCAGCCCCGGCCGGGAGGGCCAGTCCCGGTTGGTGACGGTGGCCACCCACATGCCCCGCATCTCGCCGGTCGCCGCGGTCGGCACCGTGCGTGGCCGCGGCGCGGCGGACGCCCGCGGCACCGTCGCCAGCGCGGCCAGCGCCGCCGTCGCGAACATCCTGCGTGACACCCGCCCCATCGCGCCCCCTGAACACCGTCGAACCGCCCGGCCTGACGCGGTCCCGCGTCCAGGATGCCCCACCCCCGCGATCGATCATCGATACTTCGGAGTAACGTGCACGAACGGAGCAGGACCCGGGACCCGGCGACCTGCCACAGCCGTAAGCAGGAGCGAAAGGACCGATGTGACCGACATCGAACGCGTCGGAGTGGTGGGCTGCGGTCAGATGGGTGCGGGGATCGCCGAGGTGTGTGCCCGCGCCGGACTGGACGTCAAGGTCGCCGAGACCACCGGCGAGGCCCTGGAGATCGGCCGTACCCGGCTGTTCAACTCCCTGTCGAAGGCGGCCGAGCGCGGCAAGATCTCCGCGGAGGAGCTGACGGCCACGCAGGACCGGCTGAGCTTCACCACGGACCTCGGCGAGTTCGCCGACCGTGATCTGGTGATCGAGGCCGTGGTCGAGAACGAGCAGGTCAAGACCGAGATCTTCCAGGTCCTCGACCAGGTGGTGACCCGGCCGGACGCGATCCTGGCCTCCAACACCTCCTCCATTCCGCTGGTGAGGCTGGCGGTCGCCACCTCACGGCCCGACCACGTCATCGGCATCCACTTCTTCAACCCGGCCCCGGTGCAGAAGCTGGTCGAGCTGATCCCGGCGCTCACCACCTCCGAGGGCACCCTTAGCCGCGCCCAGGCCTTCACCGAGAAGCTCCTGGGCAAGCACGCGATCCGCGCCCAGGACCGCTCCGGCTTCGTGGTGAACGCGCTGCTGATCCCGTACCTGCTCTCCGCGATCCGGATGTTCGAGTCGGGCATCGCCAGCCGCGAGGACATCGACAACGGCATGGAGATGGGCTGCGCCCACCCGATGGGCCCGCTGAAGCTGTCCGACCTGATCGGTCTGGACACGGTGGCCTCGGTCGCGTACTCGATGTACGAGGAGTACAAGGAGCCGCTGTACGCCGCTCCCCCGCTGCTCCAGCGCATGGTCGACGCGGGCCGGCTGGGCCGCAAGAGCGGCTCGGGCTTCTACACGTACTGAGCCCATGAGGCCCGGCACCTCGCGAGGTGCCGGGCCCTCGGCGTTTCAGGGCCTGCCGTCCCGGCCGAGCCTGAGGTGGTGCAGCAGGAGTAACGCCGCCGCCATGTTGGCGGCCGGGACCTCGCCGGCGGCGACCAGGTCGGGGACCACTTTCAGGGGCACCCACTCCCGGCGGTCCGATTCGAAGTCGTCCACGGGGTGTCCGACGTACTCGCCCTCGTCGGACCAGTAGATGTGATGCCGGGCGTCGGTGAGGCCGTTGGAGGGCTCCACGCTCATCAGGTGGTGCAGCGGCCCCGGCCGCCAGCCGGTCTCCTCCTCCAGTTCCCGCGCGGCGGCCCCGGCGACGTCCTCGCCGTCCTCGACCACTCCGGCCGCGAGTTCCCACCCCCAACTGTCGGTGATGAAGCGGTGGCGCCACAGCAGGAGGGCCTCGTTGGCCTCGTTCACCACCGTGGCCACGGCGACGGGCCGCAGCCGGATGAGGAAGTGGTCGAGATGCCGGCCGTCCGGCAGCTCGACATCGGCGAGATTGACGCTGAACCAGCGATTTGAGTACACAGTTTGCTCGTTCTGCTTCGTCCACTGCACGGTTCTGCCACCTTCCTACGGGTAAGGGGCAATATCGCAGCAGCAGCGGTCCGGCAGGCAGGCGCACGGGAGGCAGCCCGTGGCGCAGCGGCGGGCGCGGCGGAGGCGCGCGCCGGGCACGGGGGTCCTTGAACCGCGCCGGTGCTAGAGCGGTACGCGCAGTGCCCCGTCGATGAGTTCGGCCGCCTCGGTGGTGCCCGCGCAGCCGCTGCGGACGAGGTGCTCACGCACCTCGCGCAGCCTGTCCCGCAGCCGCTGCGACTCCATTCCCCGGGCCTGCTCGGCCATCTGCACCGCGATGGCCACCGCGTTGTCGGCATTGCCCTGGCGCAGTTCGATGGTGCTCAGCATGGCCAGCCGGTGCACCCGGCCCCGGTCGTGCGCGGGGGTGTCCACGGCCGCCGCCGCGTGCTCCCCGGCCGCGGCCAGCTCGCCGAGGCTGAGCAGCGCCTCCGCCACCTGGACGTTGACCAGGCCTGGCTGGACGTAGCCGGTCTCGTCGGGTTCGGTTCCGCGCCGGATCCGCTCGGCGGCCCGCTCGGCCCGCCGGATGCGGGACAGCGCGGCGGTGCCGTCGCCGAGGTGCGCGTACGCCTTGGCCTGCATCGCGTACAGGTCGGAGGCGAGGGCCGGGGTGATGCGGGTGCCGGCGGCGCGCAGCGCGGCCTCCGCGAAGGCGACGGCCTGCCGGTACTCCCGCATGTGCAGCGACTGGTTGACGAGCAGCGCGATCACATAGGCGCCCAGTCCCCGGTCCCCGCTGGCCTTCGCCAGCCGCAGCGCCTGGTGGAAGTAGCGCTGGGCGAGGCCGTGCGTGTCGGAGTCGTACGCGCAGATGCCGGCGACCGCCACCAGACCGCCGGTGGCCCGGTGCAGGTGGCGGCCGGTGGCGTCGGTGTAGCCGCCGCGCAGCAGCGGGGCGGCCTCGGCGTTGAGGAAGCCGACGATCCGGGCGCGGGTCGCGACGCCGCCCGCCTTGCGGTACATCTGCTCGTAGTGGGTGCGGGCGGCGCGCAGCATGTCGAGGTCGCCGGGGGTGACCCGGTGCCGGCCGCCGCGGGAGACGTCCACGTCCTCGGGCGGGTTCTCCCACTCCCATACGGGCATGACGGCGGGCGTGCCCGTGACGGCGGGGGCGCCGAGTATGTGCGGGCGCCGCTGCTGGTCGGAGCGCCACAACGCGGTGGCCCGCTCGACGAACCCGCAGAGCGAGCCGGTGTGCGGGGCGGACGGCCCGCCGGGCACGCCGAGGCCGATGTCGTCGAGGGTGACCTGGCGGCGCAGCCGGGCGGCGAGCACCTCGCAGATCAGGTCGGGCACCTGTCCCCGGGGCCGCTGTCCCTTCAGCCACCGCGCCACGGCGGTGTGTTCGTAGCGGAGCGCCAGACCGCGCGCCCGGCCGGCCTGGTTGACGTGCGCGGCCAGGCCCGCGTGCGAGATGCCGGCCTCGTCCAGGATCGCGTCGAGCAGAGTATTGGGCTGCATTCCAGGGCCCCCCGGTGGCTCGGTGGCGGACAGAGTAGTGGCTGCGCGTTCACACGGGGTGTGAACGGAGTGCCCGAATCCGCAGTGTGCGCGCGCTGTCGCCGAACGTGTCCGGCCGGTTGACTGAACTGTCTCGAAAGAGGCCGGCCGGGCCGCCGGCTCCCCCTCGTACAGTGCGGCGGCCCGTTTCCACGCCGTCCGCCCTGCTGCCTGCCCGACACTCCGTGGCGGGACGGACGGCGTGGCGCCGCCGGTCACGCCGGGGACTGAAGGTGGCTCGTCGGGTGCGGGGTGGCCGGCCGCGCGGTGGTGCGCACCCCTGTGGGGGTGCCTCCCACAGGCCGCTCGTTCCTCAGGACCAGCAGGGCCACGTCGTCCCCGGGCGGGCCGGCGGTGTGCCGCAGCAGTGCCGTGAGGACCGTGCGCAGCATGGACTGGGCGGTGCGCGGGTGGGCGCGCGCGGCCTCGGTGAGGGCGTCCCGCAGGGGGAAGAACCGGCCCTCGGCGTCCCGTGCCTCCTCGGCTCCGTCCGTGTGCAGGACGAGTGCGTCACCGGGCAGCAGGGGTCCGCAGGGGACGGCGGGCAGTTCGGGCGGCAGCGGGAACGGGCCGAGCGGCGGGAGCGGACCGGTGCGGGCGAGCGGTTCGGCCCGTGCGCCGGTCAGCAGATACGGCCAGGGGTGACCGCAGTTCAGGGCCCGTACGTCCCCGTCCGGGAGGATCTCCAGCAGCAGGACGGTGACGAACTCCTCGCCGGGCGTGCTGTCCTGGGCGGCGCCCGCCGGGTCGTGGCCGCCGGTGTGCTGCGCCCGCAGGTGCCGGGCCATCGCCCGCTCCAGCCGGCGCAGCACACCGGCGAGTTCGGCCTCGTCGTGGGCGGCCTCACGGAAGCTCCCGAGGACGGCGGCGGCGGTCGTCACGGCTCCGAGCCCGTGCCCGCGGACGTCACCGATGACGGCCCGTACGCCGTGCTCGGTGGCGACCACCTCGTACAGGTCGCCGCCGATCCGGGCTCCCGGGTCGGCGGAGAGGTGGACCGCGGCGGCGGCCAGGCCGTCGACCCGTGGGGGCGGCGGCCGCAGCAGCGCGCTCTGCGCGGCCTCCGCGATCCGGCGGGTTTGTCGCAGTTCGCGCAGCAGCCGACGCCGCACATGCATCACCAGGCCGGTGACGATCGCGCACATCACGGCACTGCTGACGAGGCGCGCGCCGAGGGCGTCGTCGTGGGCGAGCGGACAGGTCAGCCGGTAGGCGACCGCGGTGGCGCCCAGGGCTGTGGGCACCACGAAGGCGGGCACCCGTGACAGGAACCGGGGTGGCGCCCCGCGGGGAGCCCCGGGCTTGAAGCGGATCATGCCGATGGCCCCCCATACAGGCCTGGACAGCGCAGACCGGCCTCGAAAGGCCGGTCCGATTCTGCCGACCGCCTGGCCTGATCTGGACGTATCGCCCCGAATAGCCACCCGAACGAGTGAGGTGACCGGCGGGATGAGGGGAACGGGGGGTTGGGGGGGGGGAGGTGCCGCGAACCCCCCCCCCCCCACCCCACCGCCACGCGCCCCCCCGGGGGCGGCCGGGGCGGGGGGGAGCCGC
>NZ_JBHYVC010000051.1:0-55447 GCF_042749965.1 Streptomyces sp. NPDC059454
GTCCGGGCCGGGGGGCCTCCACCGGCCTGGCGCCGCATCGGTCGCGGACACCACGTACGGTTGAACACGGAAACACTTGAGCACCAGTCGCAACGGAATCGCCGATCACGTGAACATCACCCGAGGCTTCACCGGCCGCCCTCGCGTGCACAACCCCGGACTGCCGCCGGGGCAGTACGACGCGGGCGACGAATGGCCCGTCCTGTCCGCCGAGGTGACTCCCGACCTCGCGCCCGCCGACTGGACCTTCCGGATCGACGGACTGGTGGCGGAGCCCCGCACCTGGGACTGGGAGCAGGCGCACGCGCTGCCGGCCTCGGCGTACGAGGGGGCCATCCACTGTGTGACGAGCTGGTCGAAGTTCGGGGTGCGGTTCGGGGGCGTCTCGCTGGACGCGTTTCTCCATATGGTCCGACCCCATGGGTCGGCCACACATGTGGTCGCGTATGCGCACACCGGCTACACCACCAGCCTGCCGCTCGCGGATGTGACCGGCGGCCGGGCCTGGATCGCCTGGGAGTACGACGGCCGGCCGCTGCCTCCCGAGCACGGCGGCCCGGCGCGGCTGATCGTGCCGCATCTGTACTTCTGGAAGAGCGCCAAGTGGATCGCGGGGCTACAACTCCTCGACCACGACGAGCCGGGTTTCTGGGAGGGCAACGGCTACCACGCGCGCGGCAATCCCTGGGAGGAGCAGAGGTACGCCGGTGACTGAGCGGACGACACCGATGACACGGGTGACACAGATGGCGCGGACGTCGCCGGCCGCGCCGGAGCGCTTCGCTCCGCCGACGCGGTTCGCGGTGCCCGGGCGGATCGGCGTGAGCGAGCAGACCGCGTCCGTGTGGCGGACGGCGACCCTGACGGAGATCCGCCGCGAGACCCCGCGGGTGAAGACCTTCCGGTTCGCCGTGCCCGGCTGGCCGGGGCATGTGCCCGGTCAGCACCTGCTGCTGCGGCTGACCGCCAAGGACGGCTATGTGGCCCAGCGCCACTACTCGATCGCGTCGGCGCCGGACGGCTCCGGGCACATCGAGCTGACCCTGGACCGAGTCGAGGGCGGCGAGGTCTCGGGCTGGTTCCACACCGTGGCCCGCCCCGGTGACCGGATCGAGGTGCGCGGCCCGCTCAGCGGCTTCTTCGCCTGGCCGGGCGACCGACCCGCACTGCTGGTGGGCGCCGGCTCCGGCGTGGTCCCGCTGATGTCGATGGTGCGGTACCACCGGACCCGGGACATGAGACTGCCGTTGCGCCTGCTGGTGTCGGCCCGCAGCCCCGAGGAGCTGATCTACGCGCGGGAGCTCCACGCGGAGACGACTCGGGTGTTCACGCGCAGTGCCCCCGAAGGTGTGCCCGTGGGACGTATGACGGCCGCACATGTGGCGCCGTTCCTGGCCAAGCAGCCTCCCAGTGGGTGGGAGGCCTATGTGTGCGGCTCCAACTCCTTTGCTGAGCACGCCTCCAGGCTGCTCGTGGCGGCCGGCCAGCCCGTGGAGCGCATCCGTATCGAGCGCTTCGGCTGACCGGGACGTCCCCGCCGGGACACCCGCCGTTTCGCACGGCCCCGGCCGGGTGCCCGGCCGGGGCTGTGCCGTGGGTGCCGCGCGCCGCGGAGGGACGCCGGGGGACGCCATCGCGTACGGCCCCGTCCATGCCCCGGCCGCGGTGACGGCAGGGGGGTCCGACATGCGAGCGCGGATGCTGTGCCGGCGTCGGCGCAGTCCGCTGTGCCGACGCTCGGACGTCGTCGAGGAGTGAACGGTGCCGGCCGTCGCCGTGCTGCTGTGTGTGGCGGCACCGCTGGTGGGATGGTCACCGCACGGTGGGCGCACGGTGAGGCGAGGGGGGCGCCGAGGAGCAGCACGCCGATCGCCACCGCGTGCGCGCCGAGGTGGTGGAGCGGTCCACGCAGGCGCGGCACGCGGCCCGGACCGGCGGTCGGCACGTGTTCCGCGCGGACGTGCGCTGGACGGAGCCGGGTGAGGGCCCGCGCACCGCCGTCGCCCGCGTCCCGGCGAACGCGCGCCCCGGCGATGTGGTGCACGTGTGGTTCGACTCCCGTGGGCGCGATGCGCCGCCCCCGGTCGACGACGCCTCGGTGTGGCAGTACGGCATCGGCATCGGGGCCGGCGCCGCGGGGGCACCGCGGCCGTGGTGCTGCTCGCGCACCGGGCGGTGCGCGGGGCGACGATGCGCCGCAGGCTGGCGGAGTGGGAACGGGCCTGGGCCCGTACCGGACCGGAGCGGACGCACCGCGGCGTCTGAGCCGGCGGCCCCATCCTGTCGGCCGGCTCCCTCGGAGACTCTCGACAGCAATCGCTTTCCATGCCTGCTACCTGGCGCTTTTCCCGGAGCCTCTGGCAATGGCGCCGGTGATCCACGTACGGTGTCATCGCTTCGCACTGTCTCTTCACGAAGGCGGTCCCTGATGGCCCTGTTCGACCTCCCCCTCGACGAGCTGCGCGCGTACCGCAGCGCGTCCACCGCGCCCGAGGACTTCGACGCGTTCTGGTCCAAGACGCTCGAGGAGGCACGCGCGTACGACCTGGACGCCCGTTTCCAGCCGGTCGACACGGAACTGTCCACGGTGCGGGTCTTCGACGTGACGTTCGCCGGGTTCGGCGGTCACCCCGTCAAGGGCTGGCTGACGCTGCCCGCCGACGCCGACGCCCCGCTGCCGCTGGTGGTGGAGTTCATCGGCTACGGCGGTGGCCGCGGACTGCCGCACGAGCACCTGCTGTGGGCGTCCACGGGCCGGGCCCACTTCGTGATGGACACCCGGGGCCAGGGCAGCGCCTGGGGTGCCGGCGGCGGTACGGCGGACCCGGTGGGCGGCGCTCCGGCATACCCCGGTTTCATGACGCGCGGCATCGACGCGCCCGAGAACTACTACTACCGCCGGGTGTTCACGGACGCCGTACGGGCGGTGGAGGCGGCGCGGTCGCACCCGCTGACCGACGCGAACCGTACGGTCGCCGTGGGCGCCAGTCAGGGCGGGGGCATCGCCATAGCGGTGGGCGGGCTGGTCCCGGACCTGGCCGGCGTCGCGCCGGACGTGCCGTTCCTCTGCGACTTCCCCCGCGCGACGACGCTCACCGACCGGCAGCCGTACCGGGAGATCGGCCTCTACCTCAAGACGCACCGCGGCCGTTTCGAGGACGCCCTGCGCACGCTGTCCTACTTCGACGGCGTGCACTTCGCCGCCCGCGGCAGTGCGCCCGCCCTGTTCTCGGCGGCCCTGGAGGACCAGACCTGCCCGCCCTCGACGGTGTTCGGGGCCTTCAACGCCTGGGCGCACGACGACAAGGCGATCGAGGTGTACGACTTCAACGACCACGAGGGCGGCGGCGCCTTCCAGGAGGCGGCCAAGCTGCGCTGGATGCGCTCGCGCGGCTGAGGGACCGCACGGTTCCGGCCGAACTGCCGGACCGCCCTTCCCTGGTGGTGTAGACCAATGCTAGATGTGGTGGCGCAACGAGCCCGCACGGCTACGGACCGTCACCAACAGGAGGCGCGGCATGGCCCGCACCACCCCGCACGACCACTCACCCACCGAGGGGGAGCCCCTCTACCGGAGGATCGCGACGGAGTTGCTCGGCGAACTGCGCGTCGGGAACATTCCGCCCGGCGAACGCCTCCCCGGCGAGCGGCGGCTGGCCGAGCACTTCGAGGTCAGCAGGGAGACCGTACGGCAGGCGCTGCAGGTGCTGCGCCGTGACGGACTGCTCGCCACCGACCGGCGGGGCAGCCATGCCACGCTGCCCGGCCCGCCGGTGGAGACACCGGCCGCGTCCGGCTTCCCGCTCGGCGCACGGTGCGCCGGCCGGGACGCGGCGGCCAGGGCCACCGTCACCTGGGAGGCTCCGCCGCCCGGGCACGCCGAGGTACTGGGAGTGGCCCCGGCCCGGCCGACGCTGGTGCACCGCTACTGGTCCGCGTCGGCCGACGGGCGGGAACTGCGGACGGCGGTGACATCGTTTTCCGCCGTGGCGCTCGCGGAGGTCGAGGAGCTGGGCCGCTACCGCGACCGGGCCGACGGCACCGGCGCGGCGGAGCTGCGGCGGGCCTACGACTGGATGCGCCGGGCGGGCCTGACCCTGCATCACCGCGACACCATCACGCCGGTCGCGGGAACGCCGTCGGTCCGGGTCACCCGGCGGGTGCACGACCAGTACGCCCGCCCGCTGGAGATCACCGAGCTCGTCATGGACGCCCAGGAGGACGCCCTGGTCTACGAGTTCACGGTGCCGGCCGCCCGCTAGGTCCGCACGGCGACGGCCAGCCGGACCTTCGGGCTGCCGTCCCGGCGTCGCCCGAACTCGGGCAGGGCCTGGAACTCCACCCGGAAGCCGGCACGGGTCAGTTCGCGCCGCATGTCGCCGAAGCGGAAGGTGCGGTAGTACATGACGAACGGCGGGCGCCACACGGCGTTGCGCACCCGCATCACGGCGTCGAACCCCAGCAGCATCCCGTAGGTGAGGGAGCCCGGCCGGGGCGGCGCGACCACGGGGAAGACGAAGCGTCCGCCCGGCCGCAGCACCGAGTGGACCTGCGCGAACAGCTCCGGCACCTCACGGGGCAGGAAGTGCCCGAACGCGCCGAAGCTGACCACGAGGTCGAACACCGGCCCGAACGGCAGCGCCCGCGCGTCCGCCCGCACCCAGCCGACCGGCGGCCCCGGCGGCCGGGTGCGCCCCCGCGCGACGGACAGCATGCCGGTGCTGAAGTCCACGCCCGTGACGCTCTTCCGGCACACCTGGCTCAGCACCTCCACGCCCGCGCCGGTGCCGCAGCACAGATCGAGGCCGGTGCCGAAGGGCCCGGTCCGCCGCAGTGCCGAGGCGGTGGCGTCGAGCACCGAGTCGGGCGTACGGAAGGGGGTGTGGTCGAACTTCGGCGCGAGGAGGTCGTATCCGCGCTCGACGGACGACAGTGCCTGAACGGCGAGTTCACGCAGGCGGGGGCCTTCGGGGCTGAACATCGGATCAGCCTAGAGGAGCACCCGGGCACACAGCGCTCTTACACACCACCGCATCCAATGGTAGAGTGCAGGCAGCACATGTTGTACGCCCTTGTTCGGGCGTCGGTGCCAGTTCGTTTTCTCTTCGGTCCGCTGATCCGCCCGTCGTCACCGACCGGCGCACGGCCTTCCCGCACCACCTCGTCGGCAGGGTCTCTTCCCGCCGTGACCAGGTGCTGCTCTCCGCCGTCCGGAGGCGCGTGTCCGTCCTCCCCGTGCGGTTCTCCCCTTCCCCCTCGCATGTTCCCGCCCGTCGTCCGCGAAAGGACCGGCCCATGACCACCACCACACTCGACCACCCTCCCGTACGGCAGCAGCCCCAGCTCGTCACCGGTGTCCTGGACATCGACGCGGCCGGGAAGGGGCATCTGCGCGCCGAGAACTGCCTGCCCTCCCCCTCCGACCCGTCCGTCTCCCCCGCGCTGCTGCGCCGCCACGGCCTGCGCAAGGGCGACCTCGTGGAGGGCGTGCGCGGCGACCGGCGCGCCCTGACCGAGGTCGCCCGCGTCGGCGGCCGTACACCCGACGCGCTGCGCGGCCGGCGGCACTTCCATGACCTGACGCCGCTTCACCCGCACCGGCGGCTGCGCCTGGAGCACCCGGCGTCCGGACCGGCCGGGCGGGTCGTCGATCTGCTCGCGCCGGTCGGCAAGGGGCAGCGCGGGCTGCTGGTGGCGCCGCCCAAGACCGGCAAGACCGTCCTCCTCCAGCAGCTCGCGGCGGCCGTCGCCGGAAACCACCCCGAGTGCCGGCTGATGGTGGTGCTGCTCGACGAACGCCCCGAGGAGGTCACCGACATGCGGCGCTCGGTGCGCGGCAAGGTGTACGCCTCGACCTTCGACCGGCCCGCCAAGGAGCACATCGCGCTCGCCGAGCTGGTGATCGAGCGGGCCAAGCGGCTCGTCGAGGCCGGGGAAGACGTCGTCGTGCTTCTTGACTCGCTGACCCGGCTGTGCCGGGCGTACAACAACGCGGCCGCGTCCGGTGGCCGCACCCTCAGCGGCGGCGTCGACGCCTCCGCGCTGCTCGGGCCCAAGCGGTTCTTCGGCGCCGCCCGTCAGGCCGAGGAGGGCGGCTCGCTCACGATTCTCGCCTCGGCCCTGGTGGAGACCGGTTCCCGGGCCGACGAGTTCTATTTCGAGGAGCTCAAGAGCACCGGCAACATGGAGCTCCGGTTGAGCCGCGAGGCCGCCGCGCGCCGGCTGTTCCCCGCCGTCGACATCACAGGATCGGGCACTCGCCGCGAGGAACTGCTGCTCCCTCCGGCCGAGTTGACCACCGCACGGGGTCTGCGGCGCGCGCTGCGCTCGCGGGACGGACTGGCCGATCTGGAGACACTGCTGGGCCGGATGCGTGAGACCCCCGACAACGCGACGTTCCTGCGTCGCGTCCAGCCGACCCTGCCGGGCGGCTGACACGGCGTCGGCGTGTGGCATCCGGGTGCTCGCGGGCGGCCCCCGGCCGGGGCAGCGCGGTGTTCCGGGGAGTCCATTCCTACGTTTGCGGTATGACTATCGGATTTACTTCGCGGGCTGCCGTATCGGCCTGTGTGCTCTGTGCGGCGGGCCTGCCGGCGGCGGGGCCCGCCGCGGCGATCGCCGGCGTGGATCCCGGGCCGCGGGCGGCGGCCGCGGCGCTGCTGTACCGGCCCGGCACGCACGTCCGCCCGCGCCCGGGGGCGCCCGAGGTCCCGGATCCGTCCGCCCTGTCGTGGCTGGTGGCCGACGCCCGCACGGGCGACGTACTGGCGGCGCACGACGCGCACCGCCGGCTGCCGCCGGCCAGCACCATCAAGACACTGTTCGCGCTCACCGTGCTGCCGGCCCTGCCGGCCGGCATCCGGCACCGGGTCGGCGCGAAGGAACTGGCGGGCATCGGCCCCGGCAGCAGCCTCGTCGGAGTCGCCGAGGACCGTACGTACCGGGTGTCCGACCTGTGGAACGGGGTCTTCCTCAGTTCCGGCAACGACGCCGTGCGCGTGCTGGCCGCGCTCAGCGGGGGCTGGCAGGCCGCGGCCGAGCGGATGCAGGCCAAGGCCCGCGCCCTGGGCGCCCGGGACACCCGGGTCACGTCGCCCGACGGCTACGACGCGCCCGGCCAGGTGTCGTCGGCCTACGACCTGGCGGTGTTCGGCCGCGCCGGGCTGCACAACCGCGAGTTCGCCCGGTACTGCGCCCGGCACGAGGCACGGTTCCCGGCCCGCGACGGCGGCTCCTACGGGATCGTGAACACCAACCGGCTGCTCACCGGCGCGGACGGCGTCGAACCCTACCGGGGACTGATCGGCATCAAGAACGGCTACACCGGCGACGCCGGTCACACCCTCGTGGCCGCGGCGCGCCGGGACGGCCACACCCTCGTGGTGACGGTCATGAACCCCCGGTCGGGCGACGGCCACGCGGTGTACGAGGAGGCCCGCACCCTGCTGGACTGGGGCTTCGAGGCAGCCGGACAAGTGAACCCGGTGGGCTCCCTGGACGCCCTGCGGCCCGCCCCGCCGCGCGGCCCGGAGGCGGAGTCCGCCACGGCTTCGGCACCGAGGAGGACCGACACCCCGGCCCACCCGCTGACCTGGCCCATCGCCGCGGCCGCCCTTCTGGGCGCCGCGAGCGTGTCACTGTACCTACGCCTCAGATGGGGCCCGGTACCGACGAACTGACGGCAAGACGGCGCCCCGAAAGGGGCGCGGGGCCGTATGCGGCATGCGGCCCCGCCGCATCCCGCATACGGCCCCCTGACGGCCCGCGGCAGAACCCGGACCGCGACCGCCCCGAAAGGGGCGCGGGGCACTGCGCACATCACGCCCGGGACGGCGCACCCACCCGTTCCAACGCCCGCACCGGACGCACTTCCCCCACCGGCCGCCCGCCGCCGAGCAGCGCCTCTCCCCCGAACTCCGCGAGCAACGACGGATCCACACCCGCGCGAGCGAGCCCCGCCGCGGCCACGGGAACACGCGCCCGCCCCGCCCCGTCGGCGATCTTCACGGCAACCGCACGCCCGTCCGGCAGCGCGGCGACCTGCACGCCCTCGAATCCGTCCTTGGCGAGCAGCCCGGGAACCGCCCGCATCAGCGCGGCCACGTCCCGGCCCGCTCCGGAGGCCATCTCCACGTGCTCACGCATCGCGTCGGCGACGCGCGCCTGAGGGGTGCCGGACGCGGCGGTGGTGATCCGCGCGGCGGCACGGGCGAGACCGTGCAGGGAGACCGCGAACAAGGGCGCGCCGCAGCCGTCGACGGTGACCGCGGCCACGCGCCGGCCGGTGAGGTCTTCGACGGTCTCGGCGATCGCCTGCTGGAGGGGGTGGGCGGGGTCGAGGTAGTCGTCGAGTGACCAGCCGTTCAGCTTGGCCGTGCAGAGCATGGCGGCGTGCTTGCCGGAGCAGTTCTGCGCGAGCCGGGACGGCGGGCGGCCCTCGCGCACCCAGGTGTCCCGGACGACCGGGTCGAACGGCAGGTCGGGGACGTTGCGGAGGTCGTCCTCCGTCAGCCCGGCGAGTTCGAGGATGCGCCGGGTGCCGGCGAGGTGGCGTTCCTCACCGGAGTGGCTGGCCGCGGCGAGCGACAGCAGTGCGCCGTCGAGCGGGAGCCCCGCGCGGACCATCGCCACCGCCTGGACGGGCTTGAGCGCGGAGCGCGGATAGCAGGCGGCCTCGATGTCGCCGAGCTGGAAGCCGACCTCGCCGCCGGGGCCGAGGACGACGACGGAGCCGTAGTGGACGCCTTCGACGACCCCGCCGCGTATCAGGTGGGCGACGGGGGCGTGGAGGGGCTCGCGGATCGGGGGCGCGTCCGCGGGGAGACTGCTGTACATCACACTGCCTGGTGGGAGTCGTGGGCCGGCGTGCGCGCGGAGCGCACGATGTCGGTGAGGGTCGTCTCGACGCGGTCGAGGTGGTGGGTCATGGCGTCGACCGCGTCGCGTTCGGAACTGTCGGTGAGTGCCTCGACGATCGCCCGGTGCTCGCGGTCGGACTGTTCGCGGCGGCCGCCGAGTTCGTTGAGGAAGGCGGACTGGCGGGCCAGCGCGTCCCGGATCTCCTCGATGACCCGGCGGAACACCGGGTTCTGGGCGGCCTCGGCCACGGTGAGGTGGAAAAGGGTGTCCATGGCGACCCACGTCGTGGTGTCGGTCTCCCGCTCCATCCGGTCCAGCAGATGGCTCAGCCGGTCCAGGTTCTCCGGGGTGCGGCGCCGGGCGGCGTATCCGGCGACCGGGATCTCGATGTGCCGGCGCACCTCGAGGAGGTCGCCGGCCGTGTAGTCGCCGAAGGTGGGGTCCTCGACGGCGTCGGCGACGACGAAGGTGCCCTTGCCGCTCCTGGACACGGTCAGGCCCATGGTCTGCAGGGCCCGCAGCGCCTCGCGCAGCACGGGCCGGGAGACCTCGAGGGTGCGGCACAGCTCCGCCTCGGAGGGCAGCTTGTCGCCGATCGTGTACTCGCCGCGCTCGATGGCGCCGCGGAGGTGGGAGAGCACCGCTTCCATCGCGCTGACGCGCCGCGGACCCGCACCACCTGTCTGGCTGTCTGACAGGTTCACGAGGCCGATGGTCCGGGGCGGCGCGGGCACTGTCAAGCGGAGGACGAGGCGGCGGGCCGCGCAACGGGCCGAAGCCGAAGGCGGCGCCAGGGGTGGGGACAGCCACACCCCCGTCAGGGGGTCGTCATCATTCCCCTCCGGGGGCCAACATCATTCCGCGCCGGGGAAATCGTTCACATACTCAAGCACATGGCCAATCCCACGATACTCAGTGATGTCCCGGGCACGCGTGAACGCGAAAAGGGGAGCGACTTCTCCGAATTGTCACGGCGCATGGCCGAGGCGGGGCTTCTGCGGCGCCGCCCGCTGTATTACACGGTGCGCTTCGGAGCCGTGGCACTCGCGCTCGCGGGCGGTGTCACCGCGTTTCTCATCCTGGGTGACAGTTGGAGCCAGCTGATCGTCGCCGCCGCTCTGGCCGTGGTGTTCGGGCAGCTCGGACTGGCCGCGCACGACCTGGCCCACCGTCAGGTGTTCTCCCGCCGTCGCCCCAGTGAGATCGGCGGGCTGCTGGTGGCCGATGTGCTGCTGGGCATGAGCTACGGCTGGTGGATGAGCAAGCACACGCGCCATCACGCGAACCCCAACCATGAGAAGAAGGACCCGGATGTCGCCCCCGACATCATTGTGTGGTCTCGGCGTCAGGCGAAACAGGCCAAGGGGCCCGCGCGATTCATCGGAAAGCACCAGGCGGCCCTTTTCCTTCCGCTGCTGACCCTTGAGGGCCTCAATCTGAGTTTCAGCAGCTTCAAGGCCCTGCGCGGTCCGTCGATGAAACGGCCGGTGCTGGAGGGCACCCTGCTCGTCGCCCATTTCGCCGTGTACTTCGGCGGGCTGTTCCTGGTCCTCTCCCCCGGCAAGGCGCTCGCGTTCATCGCCGTGCACCAGGGTCTGTTCGGGATCTACCTCGGATCCGTGTTCGCCCCCAACCACAAGGGCATGCCGATGATCGAGGAGGGCACCGAGCCGGACTTTCTGCGCCGCCAGGTCCTCACCTCCCGCAATGTCGACGGCGGTGTGTTCGTCGACGCCTTCATGGGCGGGCTGAACCACCAGATCGAGCACCATCTGTTCCCCAGCATGCCGACGCCGGCCCTCGGCAGGGCCCAGGTCATCACCGAGCGCTACTGCGCCGAGCTGGGCATCCCGTACCGCCGGACGGGGCTGCTCGCCTCGTACCGTGAGGCATTGCGTCACCTCAGGCAGGTCGGGGAGCCGCTGCGCGGGAAGCGCTAACCCCACACGGCGTGGGCGAGGGCCGCGCCGGTGAGGGCCGCGCCCAGGCCGGCGGCCACGCTCGCCGCCACGTTCACGGCGGCGTAGCCGCGGGCGCCGCCCTCGGCCAGGCGGAGCGTCTCGTAGGAGAAGGTGGAGTAGGTGGTCAGGGCGCCGCACAGGCCCGTCCCGAGGAGCAGCTGGAGGCGGGAGTCCGCCGCGCCCGCGGCCGCCGCGCCGGTGAGCAGGCCGAGGACCAGGCTGCCGGTGACGTTGACCGTGAAGGTTCCCCAGGGGAACACGGAGTCGTGCCGGGACTGCACCGCGCGGTCGGTGAGATAGCGCAGCGGAGCGCCGACCATGGCGCCCAGCACCACGTACAGCCAGTTCACCGCGGCTCCTCACGGCGCACGTGCCGGACGGCCTCGCAGCGGTCGAGGAGGACCAGTCCGCCGGTGACGAGCGTGTCGAGTTCCGGCAGGAAGGCTCGTACGCGCTCCTCCGTGTCGACCACGACGACCGCCACCGGCAGGTCCTCGCTGAGGGACAGCAGCCGGGAGGTGTGCACGACGGAGGAGGCACCGAAGCCCTCGACGCCGCGGAAGACACTGGCTCCCGCGAGCCCGGCCGCACGGGCCCGGTGGACGATCTCCGAGGAGAGGGGCCGGTGGTGCCACATGTCGTTCTCGCCGACGTACACGGTCAGACGGAGGACGGTGCCGGTCAGCCGTGTCATGGCTGCCTCCTGATCAGGACGCGGCGGGTCGCCGAGGCGGCCGTCCACACGGCGGCGAGCGCCGCGAGCGGGGTCACCGCGAGGTACACGAGTCCGGTGCCCGGCCTGCCGCCGTCGAACAGGTCACGGACGTCGACGGCGTACGTCGAGAAGGTGGTGAAACCGCCGAGGACGCCGGTGCCGAAGAACGGGCGCAGGAGGGGGTGGGCGGTGCGGATCTCGGTGATGATCACCATGAACACGCCGATGACGGCGCAGCCGGCGACATTGACCCAGAGGATCGTCCAGGGGAACCCGTGCGGCGGTGTCGGCCACCCCAGGGACGCCGCGTACCGGGCCGCCGCGCCCGCTCCCCCGCCGAGCGCGACCACGGCGACGACGGGGGCCTGGGCGCGGACGGCGGGGTGGACCCGAAGGCTCTCGGTTTCCGGGGCTGTCACCGTCGTACGTCTCCCACTCGCTCCGGATCAGCGTAACGCCCCGGAACGCGACGGGTCACGTCGCGGCCGTGGGCGCTACCAGCCCTTCTCGAACAGCCGCGTCACCTCGGCGATCCGCGCCTCGTCGCGCCGGTAGCGCACACGCCCGGCACAGCGGCCGGTGCGCAGCAGGCCGAGGGCCGTGAGCAGCCGCAGGTGGGTGAGGGCGGCCGGGCGGGACAGGCCGAGCCGTGCGGCGACGGCCTCCGCGGTCAGGCCGTCGGCCGCCTCCTGTTCCCGCAGCAGCGTCAGGATGCGCAGCCGTGTCCCGTCGACGGGGGTCCTCAGCATCTCGTCACACCTCCGCGCCGGGCCTCGCGCTCCGGAGCCCTTCCACTCTGCCGTGCGCCAGGGCTCCGTGTCCCGGGCTGGAGGCACCTTGTCCGGGAGTCAACGGGCCTGTGCGAAAAGGTCGTTCGGCCCCGCCCCGCCGGCCGGCGGGGCGGGGCCGGCGGGCTCACCGGTGGCGGAACCAGGCCATCGCGGGCAGCGCGCGGTCGTCGTAGCCGAACAGCGCCTGGTTCTCCCAGCCGTTGCCGGAGGACGGGTCGGCGGGGTCCCAGCCGTTGCCGCCGCGGGCGGTCCAGGTGGCCTCCCAGTAGAAGACGCCGAGGCCGCGGCCGTTCGGGACGGCCTCCACGATGCTCGCCACGTCGTTCATCCATCGGGTCTGCCCGGCGGTGGACGCCGGGTAGCCGGGGACGAGTTCGCCGTCGAGGTCGATGATGTTCTCGAGGCCGTCCTCGCTGTCCAGCCGGAACGGGTAGGCCGTCTCGGCGACGAAGACGGGCCTGCCGTAGCGGCCGGCCGCGTCGTCCAGGGTCGTCTGGAAGTCGTGCAGCGTGCCGTGCCAGTAGCCGTAGTACGACAGGCCGATGGCGTCGAACTTCACGCCGTGGGAGACCGCGTTGTCGAACCACCAGCGGGTGCCGTCGAGGTCACCGCCTTCAGCGAGGTGCAGCGCGGCGACGGTGGACGGGCTGGCCGCCTTGACCGCGTCGTACCCGGAGTTGAGCAGTCCGGCGAGCTGGGACCAGTTGTCGGTGGAGCCCTCGCTCCACAGCATGCCCCCGTTGATCTCGTTGCCCACCTGCACCATGTCGGCGGTGGTGCCCTGCGCCTTGAGGGCGTTCAGCACGTCGTACGTGTGGTCGTAGACGTCCTTCTTCAGCTGCCCGTAGCCGTGTCCGGCCCAGGCGGCGGGCTTGTTCTGCTTGCCCGGGTCGGCCCAGGCGTCCGAGTAGTGGAAGTCGACCAGCAGCTTCATGCCCTGCGCCTTGACGCGCTTGGCCATGGCGAGGACGTGGGCCTTGTCGTTGTAGCCGTCGGCCGGGTTCACCCAGACCTTCAGGCGGGCGTAGTTCATGCCGGCGGACTTCAGGATCGCGACCGGGTCGCCTGCGGTGCCGGACGCGGTCCGGTAGACCCCGCCCTTGGCCTCGCTCTTGGGCAGGGAGGAGATGTCGGCGCCCTTGACCGGCAGGCCCGAGGTGCCGCGGGTGAAGGTCAGGTCGTCGACGTTGATCCAGTTGCCGCCGTTCGCGTCGCTGTTGACGCTGACGGTGCACTGGTTGCCGGTCACCCGGACCGGCACGACGATCCGTATCCAGCCGGAGTCGGACACCGGCAGATCGGTGCGCTGCTCGGCGCCGCCGCAGTTCTTCAGGGCGAGGTACGCCGCGTTCTGCCCGCCGCCGGAGCGGACCCAGGCGGTGAGCCTGTAGTCGCCGCCGGCCAGGCCCGACAGGTACTGGTAGGTCTCCACCTTGTAGGCCGAGGAGGACCAGTGGGACAGGCGGTGGCCGCCGTCGCGGCCGCCGGACTCGGTGTACGAGGCGGCCGTGTCGCCGTACTCGGACCAGCCGGCCGGGGTGGCTGCGCCCGAACCGCCGGTCTCGAAGCCGCCGTTGGTGAGGGTGCTCGCGGCCGTCGCGGTCTGGGCGGGCAGGGTGGTGAGGGCGAGCCCGGCCACGAGCGGCGGCAGCAGGGTGCGGAGTGTGCGTCTGGGATGGAACATGGGCGTTCGTCGTCCCTTCGACGTGGGGAGAGGGGTGCCCCGCACCCCGGGAGAGGGGTGCGGGCCCCCTCCGCCCGCGGCCGGTGCGCTCACGCGGGCGGAGGGGAGTCGCGGCTCAGCCGTCGAGTCGTACGACCCGGACGGCTCCGGCCGGGACCGCGAGGCGGCCCGCGGCGCGTTCACCGGTCAGCAGCTCGGTGCCGGGGGTGTCCAGCGGCACCTTGGCGTCGGTGGCGGTGTGGTTGATCGCGAACAGGAAGGTGCCCGACTCGCCCGCGCGGCGCACCACTTCGACGTCGCGGGGCAGGTCGGCGCGCGGGGCGATAGAGGTGTCCTCGACGGCCCGGCCGAGCAGGGTGGCGAGGTCCTCGGCGCCGAGCCGGGTGGAGACGTACCAGGCGGTGCCCTCGCCGAGGCGGTGCCGGGTGACGGCCGGGCGCCCTCCGGTCAGGCCGTCGGCGTACGTCCACACCGTCTCGGCACCCCGCGGCACCACGAACTCCGTCCACACGTCGCCGTCGAGCTCGGAGCCGTCGGGGCCGGTCAGACGGACCCGCTCGCCCCGGAGCAGGGGGGAGAACTCCTCGACGGTCAGGCCGAGGACGTCGCGCAGGGCGCCCGGGTAGGGGCCCTCGTGCACGGCGTCGTGCTCGTCGACGATGCCGGAGAAGTACGACACCACGAGGGTGCCGCCGTTCTCGACGTACTCCCTGAGGTTGTTCCCCGCCGTCTCCGTCATCAGGTACAGGGCCGGTACGACGACAAGGGGATACGGCGACAAGTCGGCTTCGGGGTGGGCGAAGTCGACGGTGAGGTGGTGGTCGTAGAGGGCCTCGTACCAGGCGTCGGCGCGTTCGCGGGCGTCGTGGTCCTCGCTGGGGTGCCAGTCGAGGTTCTGCGCCCACCAGGACTGCCAGTCCCACAGCACGGCGGCGTCGGCCTCGGTGCGGGTGCCCCGGACCGGCGCCAGCGACCGGACGGACGCGCCGAGTTCGGTCACCTCGCGGAAGACGCGGGTCCCGGTGCCGCCGTGCGGCAGCATCGCGGAGTGGAACTTCTCGGCGCCGCGCCGGGACTGGCGCCACTGGAAGAACATCGCGCCCTCGGAGCCGCGGGCCACGTGGGCGAGGGAGTTGCGGGCCATCTGGCCGGGGGCCTTGGCGGGGTTGCGGGGCTGCCAGTTGACGCCCGAGGTGGAGTGCTCGAGCAGCAGCCAGGGGGCGCCGCCGGCGACGGAGCGGGTGAGGTCGGCGGCCATGGCGAGGTTGACGTGGGTGCGGCGGCCGTCGGTGATCAGATAGTGGTCGTTGGTGACGAGGTCCACCTCGCGGCCCCAGGCCCAGTAGTCGACGGAGTCGCACTGGCTGAGGGCGGTCATGAAGTTGGTGGTGACCGGGACGCCGGGTGAGAGGCGGTGCAGGATGTCCCGCTCGGCCGTGAAGTTCTCGCGCATGGTGGCGTCGGCGAACCGCCGGTAGTCCAGTGCCTGGGCCGGATTGCCGACCGTCGCGGTCCGGCGCGGCGGGTTGATCTCGTCGAGGCCGGTGTAGTGCTGGCCCCAGAACGCGGTCCCCCAGGCCTCGTTGACGGCGTCGACGGTGCCGTACTCCCGCTCCAGCCAGCGGCGGAAGTGGGCGGCGCAGGAGTCGCAGTAGCAGGCGGAGACGGGGACGCCGTACTCGTTGTGGACGTGCCACAGGGCGAGCGCGGGGTGGTCTCCGTAGCGCTCGGCGAGCTTGGTGGTGATGTTCGCGGCGGCGGCGCGGTAGTCGGCGTTGCTGTGGCAGATGGCGCCGCGGGAGCCGAACTCCAGGCGCACGCCGTCCTCGGTGACGGGCAGCGCGTCGGGATGGGCGCGGTAGAACCAGGCGGGCGGCACCACGGTGGGCGTGCCGAGGTCGACGCGGACGCCGGCTCCGTGCAGCAGATCCAGGTTGCGGTCGAGCCAGCCGAAGTCGTACACGCCGGGCGATGGCTCCAGCAGGGCCCAGGAGAAGATCCCGACGCTCACCATGGTGACGCCGGCCTCGCGCATCAGCCGGACGTCCTCGTCCCAGACGCTTTCCGGCCACTGCTCGGGGTTGTAGTCCCCACCGAAGGCGAGCCCGGTGAGGCCCCTGGGGGTGGTCTCCGGCATGGATTCTCTCCCGATGTGTCGATCTTTTGGGAACGTGCACACACATTTTCGGCGGTGCGAGGCCAACATAACCGCACAGCAACAACCATTGACAAGTGTCCGGGATGTTTCTCTACTGTGAACGCTCACAGAAGCATGGCAGGTTCTCGCAGCAGGCGAGGACCCCAGGTCAGGGGAGAGTTCCATGCCGTACACGAAGCGCCGTCGCCTCGTGAGTTCCGCCGTCGCCGTCGCGCTCGGCGCCACCGCACTCGCCGCCTGCGGCTCGTCGTCCGACGACGACGGCGCACAGTCGGGTCCGGTCTCACTGACGTACTGGACCTGGACCCCCGGCATGGACAAGGTCGTCGACCTGTGGAACAAGGGGCCGGGCGAGAAGGAGCAGATCACCGTCACGGTGAAGAAGCAGGCGTCCGGCGACACGCTGGTCACCAAGATCCTCACCGCGCACAAGGCCGGCAAGGCGCCCGACCTGGTGCAGGCGGAGTACCAGGCGCTGCCCACGCTGGTCAGCAATGACGCGCTCGCCGACATAGCGGACGGCGTGGGCGACGCGAAGAGCAAGTTCGCCGAGGGCGTCTGGCAGCAGACCACGCTCGGCACGGACGCCGTCTACGCGGTCCCGCAGGACATCGGGCCGATGATGTTCTACTACCGCGAGGACCTGTTCAAGGAGTACGGACTCACCGTCCCGGCCACCTGGGAGGAGTTCGCCGAGACCGCGCGCACGCTGAAGAAGGCGGCCCCCGGCAAGGACCTGACCACCTTCTCCGCCAACGACTCCGGCCTGTTCGCGGGCCTCGCCCAGCAGGCCGGCGCCCGGTGGTGGACCACCTCCGGCGACAAGTGGAAGGTCGGCATCAACGACGCGGCGACGAAGAAGGTCGCCGAGTTCTGGGGCGGCCTGGTCGAGGAGGGCGCCGTCGACAACCAGCCGATGTACACCCCGGCCTGGAACAAGGCGCTCAACACCGGCAAGCAGATCGCGTGGGTGAGCGCGGTGTGGGCGCCGGGCACGCTGACCACGGCCGCGCCCGACACCAAGGGCAAGTGGGCGATGGCCCCGCTCCCCCAGTGGGGTGACGACGAGAGCCGCACCGGCAGCTGGGGCGGTTCCTCCACCGGTGTCACCACCGACTCGAAGAACAAGGAGGCCGCCGCGAAGTTCGCCACCTGGCTGAACACCGACGGCGACGCGCTGAACGCGCTGGCGAAGGAGGGCGGCATCTACCCGGCCTCCACCTCGGCCCAGCTCAGCGGCGCCTTCATGAGCCCGCCCGAGTACTTCGCCAACCAGCCCGACTTCTACAAGAAGGCCGCCGCGATCGCGGAGACCACCGCGCCGTCCGCCTGGGGGCCGAACGTCAACGTCGCCTACACGACGTTCAAGGACGCCTTCGGCGCCGCCGCGAAGAACAAGTCGGACTTCACCGCCGCCCTGGACACCATGCAGCAGGACACGGTCGCCGACCTGAAGAAGCAGGGCTTCGGGGTCGCGGAGTGAAGTCCCCGGCCCGTCGGACGTCGTACGGGGTCAAGGGGGCCCCGTACGCGTTCCTCGCCCCCGCCGTCCTCCTGTTCCTCCTGTTCTTCGCGCTGCCCATCGGTTACGCCGTCTGGCTCAGCTTCCGCAAGGTGCGGGTGTCCGGCCTCGGGCTGGGGGCCGGTGCCCGCGAGGAGGTCTGGGCCGGCCCGGAGAACTACACCGGCGCCCTGTCCGACAGCGAGCTGCTGGACGGCGCGCTGCGCGTGCTCGGTTACGGCTGCATCGTGGTGCCGGTCATGCTGGGCCTGGCGCTGCTGTTCGCGCTGATGCTCGACTCCGAGAAGGTGCGGCTCGCCCCCTTCACCCGGCTCGCGATCTTCCTGCCGTACGCCGTTCCCGGGGTGGTGGCGGCCCTGCTGTGGGGCTTCCTGTACCTGCCGGACGTGAGCCCGTTCTACTTCGTGCTCGACAGGTTCGGCCTGCCGCAGCCGGACCTGCTGGACGGCGGGCCGCTGTATCTGGCGCTGTCGAACATCGCGGTCTGGGGCGGCACCGGCTTCAACATGATCGTCATCTACACCGCGCTGCGGGCCATCCCCGCCGAGGTGTACGAGGCGGCCAAGCTGGACGGCGCCACACCGCTGCAGATCGCGCTGCGGATCAAGATCCCGATGGTGGCGCCCTCGCTGGTGCTGACCTTCTTCTTCTCGATCATCGCGACACTCCAGGTGTTCAGCGAACCGACCGTCCTCAAGCCGCTCACCAACTCCGTCTCCACCACCTGGAGTCCGCTGATGAAGGTGTACCAGGACGCCTTCGGCAACGGCGACATCCACGCGGCCGCCGCCCAGGCGACCCTCATCGCGCTCGCCACCCTGGTGCTGTCCTTCGGGTTCCTGCGGGCCGCGAACCGGCGCAACAAGCAGGAGGCCGCACGATGAGCTCCCTCGCCCTGCACAAGGCCGAGCCCACGGCCGGCACCGTCCGTGGCCCGGCGCGCCCCCGCCGGACCGCGCTGGTCCCGACCGTGACGCTGCTGCTCGGCGCGCTGTACTGCCTGCTGCCGGTCGCCTGGGTGGTCATCGCGTCCACCAAGTCCGGCTCGGAACTGTTCTCCACCTTCACGTTCTGGCCGGGCACCGGCCTCGCCGACAACCTCTCCGACCTCAGCGCCTACCGCGACGGCGTCTACTGGCAGTGGATGGGCAACTCCGCCCTGTACGCCGTGCTGGGCGCGCTGCTGTCGACGTGCGTGTCGGCGGTCAGCGGCTACGCGCTGGCGGTCTACCGCTTCCGGGGCCGCGAGACGCTGTTCAACGTACTGCTCGCGGGCGTGCTGATGCCGCCGGTGATCCTCGCCATCCCGCAGTACCTGCTGCTGGCGAAGGCGGACCTCACGGACTCCTACCTGTCGGTGCTGCTGCCGCAGATCCTCTCCCCGTACGGCGTCTACCTCGCGCGGATCTACGCCGCGGCCGCGGTGCCGGCGGACGTGGTGGAGGCCGGGCGGATGGATGGCGCGGGCGAGTGGCGGATCTTCTCCCGGGTCGCGCTGCCGATGATGGTGCCCGGACTGGTGACGGTCTTCCTGTTCCAGTTCGTGGCGATCTGGAACAACTTCCTGCTGCCGTACATCATGCTCAGCGACGACGAGAAGTTCCCGATCACCCTCGGTCTGCACACCCTGCTCGAACAGGGCGCCAACACCCCGGCGCTGTACACCCTGGTGATCACGGGCGCGTTCCTCGCGGTGTTCCCGCTGGTCGCGCTGTTCCTGGTCGTCCAGCGGTTCTGGAGTCTGGATCTGCTCTCCGGGGCCGTAAAGTCATGACCATGGGCAACACGGGGGGCAGGCGCAAGCCGCCGACGATCCACGACGTGGCGCGCGAGGCCGGTGTCTCGCGCGGCACCGTCTCGCGGGTGCTCAACGGCGGCCACTACGTCAGCCCCACCGCCGCGGAGGCGGTGAACTCCGCGATCCGCAAGACGGGTTACGTCGTCAACCGGCACGCCCGCTCGCTGATCACCGGGCGGTCGGATTCCGTGGGCTTCCTGCTCACGGAGCCCCAGGAGCGGTTCTTCGAGGACCCCAACTTCAATGTGCTGCTGCGTGGTTGCACACAGGCGCTGGCCGCGCACGACGTCCCGCTGCTGCTGATGCTGGCCGGCACGGACGACGAACGGCGGCGCATCACGCGGTACATCACCGCCGGACATGTCGACGGGGTGCTGCTGGTGTCCAGCCACTCCGGTGACCCGGTGGCGGAGGAGCTGCGGGCGGCGGGGGTGCCGCTGGTCGCGTGCGGCAAGCCGATCGGGCTGGGTTCGAAGGTGAGTTACGTGGCCGCCGACGACCGGGACGGCGCCCGGGACATGGTGCGGCACCTGCTGGCGCTGGGCCGGCGCCGGATCGGCGTGGTGACCGGTCCGCTGGACACCCCGGGCGGTGTGGAGCGCCTGGCCGGTTACCGGGAGGTGCTCGCCGAGGCGGGCGTCGAGGCCGACGAGCGGCTCGTCGTCTCCGGCGACTACAGCCGGGCCAGCGGTGAGGCGGGCGCCGAGCGGCTGCTGGCGCGGGCCCCGGACGTGGACGCGGTGTTCGTCGCGTCCGACCTGATGGCGCAGGGCGTGCTCACCGCGCTGCACCGGGCGGGGCGCCGGGTGCCCGAGGACGTCGCGGTCGGCGGTTTCGACGACTCCCCCGCGGCCGTCGCCGCGAGCCCGGAGCTCACCACGATCCGCCAGCCGTGGGACCGCATCAGCACGGAGATGGTACGGGTGCTGCTGGCGCAGATCGGCGGCGAGGACCCGGCGGCGGTGATCCTGCCGACGGAGCTGGTGAAGCGGAACTCGACGTAGGCCCTCCGGACGGGCCGGGCGGTCAGGATCGGAGAAGCCGTACGGCGCTCTCCCGGCCTAGCGTGGGAGGACCGGCGCACCCGAGGGCGCCGGGTCCGTTTCGAGGAGGAGTACGTCATGACCCACGGCCTGAAGACGATCGTCTACCCCGTGCAGGATCTCGGCCCGGCGAAGGCGCTGTTCCGGGCCCTGCTCGGGGTGGAACCGTACGCGGACGAGCCGTACTACGCCGGTTTCCGGACCGGCACGCACGAGATCGGCCTCGACCCGCACGGTCACGCCAAGGGCATGACCGGACCGGTTCCCTACTGGACCGTGACCGACATCAGGCGGACGCTCGCCGAGCTGGTGGAGGCGGGTGCGAAGCCCCTGCAGGACGTGCAGGACGTCGGCGGGGGCACGCTGATCGCGTCCGTGCAGGACCCGGACGGCAATCCCGTCGGCCTGTTCCAGGACGCGCCCGTCTGACCTGCCACGGAGGGCGCGAGGGGATGTCACCGCGCGTTCATTGAATATCGAACGAGTGTTACCGTTCGAGTATGGCAGCGAAGACGGCCGACGCGCGGCTCGAGGAACGGTGGCGTGACATCCTCGCGGTCCACGCGCGCACCCTGGGCGAGATCGACCGGGCGCTGCACCCGTACGGTCTGGGCGCCTCCGACTTCGAGGTGCTCGATCTGCTCGCGGCCACCCCGCCCCCGGGCGGCGAGCAGTGCCGGGTGCAGAACCTGGTGGGCCGGGTCCACCTCAGTCAGAGCGCGCTGTCCCGCCTCATCGCCCGCCTGGAGAAGGACGGCCTGGTGGAGCGCAGCATGTGCCTGGAGGACCGGCGCGGCGTGTATGTCCAGCTCACGCCGAAGGGCCGCGAGCTGCACGCCGAGGCGCTGCCGGTGCAGCGCGCGGCCCTGGCCCGCACACTGGGCGAGTAGCGCGCGGCCCCGGTCGGCACGCCGGGCCGGCAGTGCGGCCCGGCCGGCTCACGGGCGGGCCAGCAGCGTACGCACTCCCTCCGAGGTGAGCGTCAGACGGTGCTCGGAGCTGCCGTCGATGGTGAGCGACAGTTCCTCGGCCGGCCACTGGGCGGCGAGCGCGCCGAGCGGGACGAGCCGGTAGCGGGAGACGAACGGCAGCAGCCCGGCCATCTCCAGTTCGGACGTGAACACGGGTACCACCTGCGTGCCGCCCGGTTGCTCCAGCACCGGAAGGGCGACCGCGCCGGGGCCGGTGGCATCCTCGTCGCCCGCGTCGTCCGGCACCGGGATCAGTACGTCGCTGTTCGCGAGGGCGTCCAGCGCCATCGTGTCCGCGGTGTTCTCCGACAGTGCGTCCAGGGCCCGCTGCGCGGGCGTGGGGGCGTTGTTCTCGTGCGCGGGTGTCTCCATGGCAGATTCCCTGGTAGCGGCGGTCGTAGGGCCCGCCCGGGACAGGATCCGGCCCGGGCACAGTGCTGCACGCGTACCCGTTCGCATGTCGCGCAACCCTGCGTTCCGGTGTGCCCACCGGCCTTCTTGCACCCCTTCGGGACCCGGCAGCCCGCATGGCTATCATATGAGCACCCTCTAGCTCGAAAGATGATCCTGTGACTGTCAACGAAGACTCGTTCACCCACTGGAAGCACCGCGAGGAGATCGCGGAGTCGATGATCCCGATCATCGGGAAGCTGCACCGGGAGCGGGACGTGACCGTCCTGCTGCACAGCCGCTCCTTGGTGAACAAGTCGGTGGTCAGCATCCTCAAGACCCACCGCTTCGCCCGGCAGATCGCCGGCGAGGAGCTCTCGGTCACCGAGACGCTGCCCTTCCTGCAGGCGCTCACCACGCTCGACCTCGGCCCGTCCCAGATCGACATCGGCCTGCTCGCCGAGGCCCACCGCACCGACGACCGGGGCATGTCCGTCGAGGAGTTCACCGCCGAGGCCGTCGCCGGCGCCACCGGCGTGAACAAGATCGACCGCCGCGAGCCGCGCGACGTCGTCCTCTACGGCTTCGGCCGCATCGGCCGTCTCCTGGCCCGGCTGCTCATCGAGAAGTCGGGGTCCGGCAACGGCCTGCGCCTGCGCGCGATCGTGGTCCGCCGGGGCGGTGAGCAGGACATCGTCAAGCGGGCCTCGCTGCTGCGCCGCGACTCCGTGCACGGCCAGTTCCAGGGCACCATCACCGTCGACGAGGCGAACAGCACGATCACCGCCAACGGCAACACCATCAAGGTGATCTACGCGGGCGACCCGACGGAGATCGACTACACGGCGTACGGCATCAAGAACGCCATCCTCATCGACAACACCGGCAAGTGGCGCGACCGCGAGGGGCTCTCGCTGCACCTGCGTCCCGGCATCGACAAGGTGGTGCTGACCGCGCCCGGCAAGGGCGACGTGCCCAACATCGTGCACGGCGTCAACCACGACACCCTCAAGCCGGACGAGCGGATCCTGTCCTGCGCGTCCTGCACCACCAACGCGATCGTGCCGCCGCTGAAGGCGATGGCGGACGAGTACGGGGTGCTGCGCGGGCACGTGGAGACGGTCCACTCGTTCACCAACGACCAGAATCTACTGGACAATTACCACAAGTCGGAGCGCCGCGGCCGGTCGGCGCCGCTGAACATGGTGATCACCGAGACGGGCGCCGCCTCGGCCGTCGCCAAGGCGCTGCCCGACCTCGACGCGACCATCACCGGCAGCTCGATCCGGGTCCCCGTGCCGGACGTCTCGATCGCGATCCTCAACCTCCGGCTGGGCCGCGTGACCGACCGTCAGGAGGTCCTGGACCACCTGCGCAACGTGTCGCTGACCTCGCCGCTCAAGCGCCAGATCGACTTCATCAGCGCCCCCGACGCGGTCTCCAGCGACTTCATCGGCTCGCGCCACGCCTCGATCGTCGACGCCGGCGCGCTGAAGGTCGAGGGCGACAACGCGATCCTCTACCTCTGGTACGACAACGAGTTCGGCTACTCCTGTCAGGTCGTCCGGGTCGTCCAGTACGTTTCCGGGGTGGAGTACCCGACGTACCCGGCCCCGGCGGCCTGATCCGGAAGCCGGCAAGCGGAACGGACGCAGCGGCGGGGCGGGGCCGGCGAGATGCCCCGCCCCGCCCCGGTCTGCCCGCTGTACCGGCGGTAAGGGGCAGATCGGTAACGATCATTCCGTCCGGGTTGCCGGAACACGTGGAGTTCCTAGTCTTCCGGCATGGCCCTCTTCAGCAGTCGCACCGGTAAACGCCCCCGTATCGTGCCCGCCCTCGACGACGCCGGGCTGGCGCGCGTGCTGGGGCGGTTGAGCAAGCGGAACGGGGGCGGCAGGGCCGCGGACGTGACCCTCGTGTCCTCCTTGCTGGAGGAGACGGGGGACGACTGGGACCGCCGCGGTCACCGGGTGTCCGTACTGGCCGAGGCGACGGCCGACGCGGGGATCGCGGCGGCGTGGCTGGGCCGGGAGCCGCAGAGCGCGGACGCCCTGCTGTTCCACTCCTGGACCGGGCTGGTGCGCGGTCTGCGGGACGGACACCTGGAGGACGCCGGGCAGTTGATCTCCCAGTGCCACCAGGCCGCCGAACGAAGACCGGAGGACCCGCTGCCGTGGGTGGTCCTGCTCGGTGTGTCCCGGATCGAGCGCTACGGCCAGAACGACGTCAACGCCATCTGGCGGGAGGCCACCGGGCGCGACCGCTGGCACCGTGAGGCGTATCTGCAGATGCTCGCCTATCTGTCGCCGGAGGAAGGGGGGTCCAGCGCGGCCGTCCTCGACTTCGTCGACGTGGTGCGCACCCGTATCCCGGCCAACGCGCCGTGTGCCGCGGTCGAATTGACCGCGACCGTGCGGCAGTACCAGGGGCTGCTGGCGCAGGGCGGGGTACGGGCCATGACGGCCGGGCAGCTGTGGGAGGGCGGGCAGATCGCCGCCGCGCTGGAACAGGCGGCGGCGCTGTGGGCGAAACCGGGCTTCCTCCAGCACGCGGCGGCGCAGGCCGATCTGAACGTACTGGCGTACGCGTTGTGCGCGGCCGGGCGTGCCGTCGACGCGCATCACGTGTTCGAGGCACTGCAGGGCATGGTCACGCCCTGGCCGTGGAACGCCGACGGGCCCGCGATCCAGCGGTTCGAGCAGCACCAGGCCAAGGCGGAACGGGGACGGCAGGGCGGCGTCGGCGGAGCGTGACGCCCGCCGGCCGCCGCTCCCCCGTCAGCTCCGCGCCAGGACGGTGGTGACGGCCTCCCGCAGCACCGCCGCCGGGTCCGGCACGGGCCCTTCGGAGCGCCAGGCGACGAAGCCGTCGGGGCGGACCAGTACCGCGCCGTCCGCGGTGATCCCGTGCGCCCGGGCCCAGTCGGCACCGTCCTCGGGTGTCAGTTCCGCGTCGGGTCCTTCGCCCACCCGGTACGCGTCGAGCGGTACGGACAGGTCCTTCGCGGCCTTTGCCGCCGCGGTGTGCCAGTCGCAGGCGCCGCTCGCGGAACTCAGCAGCACGCACGACCTCTCGTACAGGTCGAGCGTGGAGATCCGGGTGCCGGAGCGGTCCAGCCACACGTGCGGGGCGCGACTGCCGGGCTCGCCGGTCAGCATCACCCCGTCGGGGATGACCGGCGCCGCCGGGTCGGCGCCCAGGACCGCGCCGCGCGGATAGCGGTAGCAGAGCGCCACATTGAGGATGCCGCCCGGCTTCATCCCGGGACCACCGGGGCCACCGGGACCGCCCGCTCCGGGACCACCAGGACCACCGGGACCACCCGCTCCGGGACCACCAGGACCACCGGGACCACCCGCTCCGGGACCACCAGGACCACCGGGACCACCAGGACCGGGACCACCAGGACCACCGAGGGCGGGGGCGCCGGGGGCGGGCGTGTACCCGGGGTGACTGTGCTCGCTCGAACGGGAGGAGGCACGGGAGCTGGTCGCCTCCGCGACGGGCCGGCGTTCGGCGTCGTAGGACTCCAGCAGGCCGGGCTCGGCCCAGCCGCCGAGCACGGCGGCCAGCTTCCAGGCGAGGTTGTGGGCGTCCTGGATGCCGGTGTTGGAGCCGAACGCCCCGGTGGGCGACATCTCGTGGGCGGAGTCGCCGGCCAGGAACACCCGGCCGTCGGCGTACCGTTCGGCGACCCGCTCGGCGGCGTGCCAGGCGGCCCGGCCGGTGATCTCCACGTCGAGGTCCGGCACGCCGACGGCCTTCCGGATGTGGGCGACGCACCGCTCGTCGGTGAACTCCTCGAGGGTCTCGCCGTGTTCGGGGTGCCAGGGGGCGTGGAACACCCAGTGATCCCGGTTGTCGACCGGCAGCAGGGCTCCGTCGGCGTCCGGGTTGGTCAGGTAGCAGACGATGAACCGCCGGTCCCCGACGACACCGGCGAGACCGCGGGAGGTGAACGTGAGGCTCACGTTGTGGAACAGGTCGCCCGGGCCGTTCTGCCCGATGCCCAGCGACTCACGGACGGGGCTGCGCGGGCCGTCCGCGGCGACGAGGTAGTCCGCCCGGATCCTGGTGTGCTCGCCGGTCTCCCGGCTCTTGACCAGCACCGTCACACCCTCCGCGTCCTGCTCGAAGGACAGCATCTCCGTCCCGAAGCGCAGGTCCCCGCCGAGTTCACGGGCTCCCTCGAGGAGCACCGGTTCCAGGTCGTTCTGGCTGCACAGGCACCACCCGCTGGGGCTGAAGCGGGCGAGCCCGCCGCCGGGGTCGATCTCCTGGAGCAGCCACTCGCCCTCGTCGCCCGCCAGGCTCGGGGTCTGCCAGATGCCGTGGTTGTCCGCCAGGACCGACGCGGCCCGGCCGATGCGCTGCTCGAGCCCGGCCGTCCGGAACAGCTCCATGGTGCGTACGTTGTTCCCCCGCCCGCGCGGGTGGATCGACGTGCCCGCGTGGCGTTCGACGAGCGTGTGCGGCACACCGAGGCGCCCCAGGAACAGGGACATGGACAGGCCCACCAGGGAGCCGCCGACGATGAGGACCGGCGTGCGGTGATCCGCCCGGCCGGCCGTATCCGATCGATTCATTGAAACGCCTCCAGCGTCGCCCACGAGGGGCTGTGGAACAGGACGCACCTTTCATGCCCGGTGCGGACCGGTCCGCGTCCCGGCGGCACCCGGATGACACGCGGTTCACCCGCCTGCCCCGTGTCGCTCGCGCACACCGGAAGGTCGCGTCAACGATCGACTCATGGCGGCCCCGGCTCTTCGGACACGGCGGTCGTCGCCTGACCTTCCGAAGAAGAGGAGAGGTGCGCCGGATGACCATGTCGGCAGGCATTTCGCAGTCGGCGTTCGACGGCTCGAGGCTGCGGGTGATCCTGCTCCTCGACCTGTACGAGGGGGCTCAGGAGCAGTTCCTCGCCGCGTACGAGCACATGCGCAACAAGGTCGCGTCCGTTCCCGGTCACATCAGCGACCAGCTGTGCCAGTCGATCGAGAACCCCTCGCAGTGGCTCATCACCAGCGAGTGGGAGAGCGCCCTGCCGTTCCTCGCGTGGGTGAACAGCGAGGAGCACATCCAGATCGTCCGGCCGATGCACAGCTGCGTCCGGGACACCCGGTCGATGCGCTACAGCGTCCTGCGGGAGACCCATCCGGACCAGCCGCTCACTCCCGAGGCCGCGAAGGCGGGCCTCCAGAAGGCGGCCCGCGTGGGCGCCGGGGTGACCCGCCACGCCCTCACCTTCACCGTCAAGCCGGGCTCCGAGTCCAAGGTCGTGGACATCCTGGCCAACTACGACGCGCCCGAGGCACGGATCAACGGCGTCACGCGACTGCACCGCACCTCGCTCTTCATGCACGGCAACCGCGTCGTGCGGGCCGTGGAGGTGGAGGGCGACCTGCTGGCCACCCTGTGCCACGTGGCCAGCCAGCCCGAGGTCCAGGCGGTGGAAGAGGCCATCAACCCCTACCTGGAGCAGGACCGGGATCTGTCCGACTCCGACTCCGCGCGGGTGTTCTTCACCCGGGCGGCGCTCCCCGCCATGCAGCACGTGATGACCGGTCGCCCGGAACCCGCCCGCCTGCGGCGGCACATGCTGTACTACCCGGCCCTGGCGGACCGCGGCCTGGAGCTGGCCCGGTTCCTCGCCCACCAGGACGAGGCCGCGGCGAACGACCCGGACAGCCCGGTGTACGCGAGCACCGTCTTCCAGCGCGACGACGTCGTGGTCCGCATGATCGACGTCACCGGCGAACTCGATCTCGACCCCGCCGCCGCCCTCGGCGTCAAGGCGCCGGGCAGGGCGGCCGAGCTGGAGCGTCTCCTGGACGGCGCCGCGATCGGCGTCGAGGGCTCCCTGGACTCGGAGCGCAACCTCAACCGGCTCCTGGCGCACGCCGACATGATGCCGGTCACCGACCGCAGCTCCGCACATTCCTGAAGGTCGACCGCGGTGACGTCCGCGGCCGTGCCCGTCCGGACGTCACCGGTACACCCGGAGGTAACAACCATGTCCAAGCAGCATCCACGCATCGTGGACCTGAGCGAGACGGAACCCAACCGACGGCGCGGAGGTGACCTCAGGACCCTGCTCACCCCGGCCACCGTGGGCTCCACCAGCGGCTTCATGGGCCTGGCGATCATCAAGCCCGGAGAGCGCATCGGCGAGCACTACCACCCGTACTCCGAGGAGTTCGTGTACGTGGTCAGCGGCGCGCTCGAAGTGGACCTGGACGGCGAGCCGTTCGCGCTCCGCGCCGAGCAGGGACTGATGATCCCGATCGACATGCGGCACCGTTTCCGCAACGTCAGTGACCAGGAGGCCCGCATGGTGTTCCACCTGGGCCCGCTCGCCCCGCATCCGAGCCTCGGCCACGTCGACACCGAGGAGACCGAGAGCGCCGTCACCGGGCCGCAGTTGAAGGTCGGCGGTCCCGAGCACGGCCGGCCGGCCGAGCCGAGCGAGGCCATAAAATGACCCGCCGGGTGGCCGTCACCGGTATAGGTGTGGTCGCTCCCGGCGGCATCGGAGCGACGGCGTTCTGGGATCTTCTGGCAGCCGGCCGCACCGCGACCCGCGGCATCTCCCTGTTCGATCCGGCGGGCCTGCGCTCGCGCATAGCCGCCGAATGCGACTTCGACCCGTTCGAGCACGGCCTGGACGCGGATCTGTGCCAACACGCGGACCGCTACATCCAGTTCGCCGTGGTCGCCGCCGCCGAGGCCGTGCGCGACTCCGGACTCGACACCGAGGCCACGGACCCCTGGCGCACCGCGGTCTCGCTGGGCAGCGCGGTCGGCGGCACCACCCGGCTGGAAAGCGACTACGTGCGGGTCAGCGAGGGCGGCCGGCGCTGGGACGTGGACCACCGGCAGGCGGAACCGAAGCTGCACCTGGCCTTCTCGCCGAGCACGCTCGCCTCGGTCGTCGCCGAGCGGTTCAACGCCCGCGGCCCGGTGCAGACCGTCTCCACCGGCTGCACCTCCGGGCTCGACGCGGTCGGCTACGCCTTCCACACCATCGCCGAGGGCCGGGCCGACGTCTGCTTCGCGGGGGCGTCCGACTCGCCGATCTCACCGATCACGATGGCCTGCTTCGACGCCATCAAGGCGACGTCGCCCAACAACGACGACCCCGAGCACGCCTCCCGGCCCTTCGACGCCCATCGCGACGGCTTCGTGATGGGCGAGGGCGCGGCCGTGCTCGTCCTCGAGGAGTACGAGCACGCGCGGGCCCGCGGCGCGGAGATCCTCTGCGAGATCAGCGGCTACGCCACCTACGGCAACGCCTACCACATGACCGGTCTGACCGGTGAGGGGCTGGAGATGGCCCGAGCGATCGACACCACGCTCGGCCAGGCCCGTATCGACCCCACGCTGATCGACTACGTCAACGCGCACGGCTCCGGCACCCGGCAGAACGACCGGCACGAGACGGCCGCCGTGAAGCGGTCCCTGGGCGCGCACGCCCACGAGACGCCCATGAGCTCCATCAAGTCGATGGTGGGGCACTCGCTGGGCGCGATCGGCGCGATCGAGGTGGTCGCCTGCGTCCTCGCGCTGAAGCACCAGGTGGTGCCGCCCACGGCGAACTACGAGACCCCCGACCCCGAGTGCGACCTGGACTACGTGCCGCGCACCGCCCGCCCGCGGAAGCTGAACCATGTGCTCTCCGTCGGCAGCGGATTCGGCGGCTTCCAGTCCGCGGTGCTGCTGTCCGGGCCGGGTGGGAGGACACGATGAGCAATCGGCGCCCCGGGCGCGCGGCCGTCACCGGCATCGGTGTGATCGCGCCCAACGGACTGCGGACCGACGCCTACTGGAAGTCCGTCCGCGAAGGCCTCGGCGTGCTGGATCTGATCAGCCGCGAGGGCTGTGACCATCTGCCGCTGCGGGTGGCGGGCGAGGTCCGGGCCTTCGACCCGGCGGACCTCATCGAGGACCGGTTCCTGGTGCAGACCGACCGGTTCAGCCACTTCGCGATGGCCGCCGCCGCTCTCGCCCTCGACGACGCCGGACTCGGCGGTGACCCCGCGGAGCCGTTCTCCATCGGCGTGGTCACCGCCGCCGGATCGGGCGGCGGCGAGTTCGGCCAGCGCGAGCTGCAGAAACTGTGGGGGAAGGGCTCCAAGTTCGTCGGCCCTTACCAGTCCATCGCCTGGTTCTACGCCGCGAGCACCGGCCAGATCTCCATCCGCAGCGGCCTCAAGGGGCCGTGCGGGGTGGTGGCGAGCGACGAGGCGGGCGGTCTGGACTCCCTCGCGCACGCGGCCCGGGCCGTGCGACGCGGCACCGACGTCATGGTCGTGGGGGCCGCGGAGGCACCGCTGGCCCCGTACTCGATGGTCTGCCAGCTCGGCTACCCCGAGCTCAGCACCGTCGACGACCCCGACCGTGCCTACCGTCCGTTCACCGAGAAGGCGTGCGGCTTCGTGCCCGCCGAGGGCGGAGCGCTGCTCGTCGTCGAGGACGAGGAGCGGGCCCGGATGCGCGGAGTGCCCGTACGGGCCACCGTGGCCGGCCACGCCGCCACGTTCACCGGGGCCTCCCGCTGGGCGGAGTCCCGGGAGGGCCTGGCCCGCGCGATCCGCGGCGCCCTCGACGAGGCGGGCTGCGCGCCGGAGGAGATCGACGTCGTGTTCGCCGACGCCCTGGGCGTCCCCGAGGCGGACCGCGCCGAGGCGCTGGCGATCGCCGACGCCCTGGGCGCACACGGCACCCGCGTCCCGGTCACGGCGCCCAAGACGGGCATCGGGCGCGCCTACTGCGCGGCGCCCGTGCTGGACACGGTGGCCGCGGTGCTCGCCATGGAGCACGGCTCGGTGCCCCCGACGCCCAACGTGTTCGACATCTGCCACGACCTCGACCTGGTGATGTCGCGCGCTCGCCCCGCCGAGCTGCGCACCGCCCTGGTCCTCAGCAGGGGACTGATGGGCTCCAACGCGGCGCTGGTCGTGCGCCGCGGTGACGATTCCGCCCGGTAGGTCCGGGCGGGGAAGGAGAAGTCACCCATGATCACCTCCGAAGTGACCTTCGACGAGCTGGCCACGCTGATGAAGCAGGCGGCCGGCATCACCGTCGACCCCCAGGAACTGAAGCGGTCGGCGGAATCCCCCTTCGACGTCTTCGGCCTCGACTCGCTCGGCCTGCTCGGCATCGTCGGCGAGCTGGAGAACCGGTACGGCACGTCGCTTCCCCCCGACTCGGAGCGCTGCCGGACGCCCCGGGAGTTCCTGAACCTCGTCAACAGCACCCTCACGGCTGGAGCCTGAAAGTGGCCGGACACACCGAGAACAGCATCACCATCGACGCTCCCTTCGACCTCGTGTGGGAGATGACCAACGACCTGGAGAACTGGCCGCGGCTGTTCAGCGAGTACGCGTCCGTGGAGGTCCTCTCCCGTGAGGGCGCCACGACGACGTTCCGGCTCACCATGCACCCGGACGAGAACGGCAAGGTGTGGAGCTGGGTGTCGGAGCGCACCCCGGACCGGGAGAAGCGGATCGTCCGCGCCCGCCGTGTCGAGACGGGCCCGTTCGCCCACATGGACATCGTGTGGGAGTACGCGGAGCTGCCGGGCGGTGTGCAGATGCGCTGGACGCAGGACTTCGCGATGAAGCCCGACGCCCCGGTCGACGACGACTGGATGACGGACAACATCAACCGCAACTCCCGTACGCAGCTGGCCCTCATCCGGGACCGGATCGAGCAGGTCGCCCGCGACAGCGAGAGCACGTCCGTCGCGTCCTCGCGCTGAACACCGGCCCACGGAAGGAAACCCGATGCACCACGCCCTCATCGTCGCCCGGATGAAGCCCGGTTCGGCTCCGGACATCGCCGGCGTGTTCGCCGACTCCGACCGGGGTGAACTCCCCCGTCTGGTCGGTGTCAGCCGGCGCAGCCTCTTCCAGTTCGGCGACGACGTGTACCTGCACCTCATCGAGGCCGAGCAGGACCCGGCACCCGCGATCGCGAAGGTCGCCGGACACCCCGAGTTCCGCAGCATCAGCGAGCGGCTGGAGGCGTACGTCAGCCCGTACGACCCGGCCACGTGGCGCAGCCCCAAGGACGCCATGGCGCAGTGCTTCTACCGCTGGGAGCGGAGCGCCGGTTCCTGAGCGGACGGCCGCGGACAACCCCGAGGCCGCCGGTCCCGCGTCAGTCGCGGAGCCGGCGGCCTCGGGGTTGTCGGCACGCCTCCGGTCAGCCGGGGACGGTGCACTCGAAGGCGTGGAGATAGGCGTTGACCGGGTTGATGTCACCGATGACGAGTCCCGCGTCGGTCAGCCGGTCGACCATGCTCCGCCGGGTGTGTTTGGCACCGCCGACGTTGAGGAGCAGCAGCAGGTCCATGGCGGTGGTGAACCGCATCGACGGGGTGTCGTCGACGAGGTTCTCGATGACGACGACCCGGGCTCCGGGCCGTGCCGCCGCGCGGACGCCTGCGAGCACCCGGCGGGTGCTGTCGTCGTCCCACTCCAGGACGTTCTTGATGATGTACACGTCCGCCCGGACGAGGACGCCCTCGCGGCAGTCCCGGGCCACGACCTCGACCCGGCCGGCGAGCGAGCCGCCCTCGCGCAGCCGCGGGTCGGCGTTCTCCACGACGCCCGGCAGGTCGAGCAGGGTGCCGTGCAGATGGGGGTGCTTCTCCAGGAGGCCGGCCAGGACGTGCCCCTGGCCGCCCCCGATGTCCACGACGGAGGAGGCGTCGTCCAGGTCGAGCAACCGGGCCACGTCGCGTGCGGACTGCTCGCTGGACGTCGTCATGGCCCGGTTGAACACGTGGGCGGACTCGGGGGCGGACTCGTTGAGGTAGGTGAAGAACTCCTGGTCGTACACGTCCTCGAAGACGTTGCCGCCCGAGCGCACCGCCTCGTCGAGCAGCGGCCAGACGTTCCAGGTCCACGGCTCGGTGCACCACAGGGCGATGTACCGCAGGCTGTGCGGGTCGTCCTCGCGCAGCAGCCGTGACATCCCGGTGTGCTCGAAGGTGCCGTCGGGGTTCTCGGCGAAGACGCCCTGGCAGGACAGGGCGCGCAGCAGCCGCCGCAGGGTGTGCGGCTGGGTCTTCACCGCCGTCGCCAGGTCGTCGACGGTCATGGGGGTGCCGTCCAGCGCGTCCGCCACGCCCAGGCGGACGGCCGCGCGTACGGCGGCGGCGCACGCCGCCCCGAAGACGAGCTCCCGCAGCCGCATGGGCGGCGGGGGAGCCGGATCGACGGTGGTCATCCGTTGCCTCGCTTCTGCTGTCGTGCAGTGGGTGGGGGCGGAGCGGTCAGCACATGCCCGCGGGTTCGGAGAGCGTGCAGGTGTTGCGGCTGAACGTGTTGTTCTCGGCGGTGTCCCGGTCGGCCAGGTCGGCCGGGCTGTTGCCGGTCACCAGGTTGTCGCGGATCTCGTTGCGCTCGCTGGGGGCGTTGACGAGGCTCTTGAAGAGCACGATGCCGCCGGACAGCGGGGAGGTGCCCCTGTTGTTCTCGACCCGGTTGTAGGCGACCAGCGTCTCCTCGGCGCCGGTGAGGACGATGCCCGAGCCCTGCAGGAAGGGCAGCCGGGGCGTCTTGGGGCAGTACTCGTTGTTGGCGTGGACGTGGTTGCGCGTCACGCGCAGGGCGCCGGCGCGCGGCTCGGACTCGTCGCCCACCACGAAGACGGCGGCGCAGTTGCCGGTGACCTCGTTGCGGTCGACGGTCAGGTTCCGCAGCCGGCGCACGGTGACGCCGATCCGGTTGCCGGCCATCCGGTTGTCACGGATCACGGTCCTCTCCGCGTCCCGGGCGCCTTCCTCGGTGTCGACGGTGTTGGCCACGAACAGCCCGGCGTCGCCGTTCTGCCGGACGAGGTTGTGGCTGAGCACGCTGTGCACGGAGCGTTCCTCGGCGATGCCCCACCGGCCGTTCTTCTCCGCCTTCACGTGCATGACCCTCAGCCCGTCGGTGCCGGTGGCCCACAGCCCGTTCTCGGCGAAACCCCGCACCGTCAGCGACCGTACGGTGACGTCCCCGAGGGGACTCCTGTCGGTGCCGGTGACGCAGATGCCGTTGCCGGCCTTCGCGCAGGCGTTCTTGCTCTTGCCGGCGTCCGCGGCGGGCATCAGTACGGTGCGGCCGGCGCCGTGGCCGCGCAGGGTCAGGTCCGGCACCTTGATGCCGACGCTCTGCTTGTAGGTGCCGGGCGCGAGGAGGACGGTGTCCCCCGGCTTCGCGGCGTCCACGGCCTTCTGGATCGACTGGCCGGGCTGTACCCGGTGCACGGTCGGATGGTGGACCGACGGGGCGGCGCCCAGCCCCGCGGCCACGACGGCGGCGGTACAGACGAGAAGGGCGACATGTCGTTTGTTCATGAGCCGAAGCTATGAGCGGAGGTTGGGCCCCGCCACCGGTGATCACCCAGGCGGGCCGAGGCCCCCGCCCGACGGGTGATCACCCGGCCGGCCCGTCTCCCGCACGACGACGGACGGGGCCGCCCACCGTCGTGCGGTGGGCGGCCCCGTCCGTTTCCACGGGTCCCGTCGGCCGGGTCGCGGCTCAGGCGACCGGGGTCACCCGGTCCTTGCCCGGCGGGGTGTCCGCGGTGGCGGACTCCTCGGCGAGGCGTTCCAGACCGCTGGTGGTCTTCAGCGGCTTCTCCTTCAGGAACACGACGGCGACCAGGGCGAGCAGCGCGAACGGGGTGGCGATGAGGAACAGGTCGGCGGTGGCGACACCGTAGGCGTGCTCCACGATCTCCCGCATCGGGGCGGGCAGCGTGCTCATGTCCGGGACGCTGTGCCCGCCGCCCGAGCCGCCCTCGGCTCCTCCGGCGGCGCCCGCCTTCTCCAGCCCCTTGGCCATCTCGTCGGCGACCCGGTTGGCGAGGATCGCGCCGAGGACGCTGGTGCCGATCGTGCCGCCCATGCTGCGGAAGAAGGACAGCACCGAGGTCGCGGCGCCCAGCTCGGCCGCGGGGACGTCGTTCTGCGCGGCGAGCACCAGGTTCTGCATCAGCATGCCGACTCCGACGCCGAGGACGGCCATGTACAGGCTGAGCAGTCCGAAGTGCGTGTCCGCGTCGATCAGGGAGAGCAGCGCGAGGCCGACGGTCATGATGACCGCGCCCGCCACCAGGTACCTCTTCCACTTGCCGGTCCGGCTGATCAGCTGCCCGGCGACGGTGGACGACACCAGCAGACCCAGGATCATCGGCAGGCTCATCAGACCGGCGACGGTCGGCGACTTGCCCAGGGAGACCTGGAAGTACTGCGAGAGGAAGACGGTCCCGCCGAACATGGCGACACCGACCAGGAGGCTGGCCACCGTGGTCAGGGTGACCGTGCGGTTCTTGAAGATGTCGAGCGGGATGACCGGCTCGTCGGTACGGGCCTCGACGAGGACCGCCAGGGCCAGCAGCAGCACGCCGCCGATCACGAGTGCGGCGGTCTGCCACGACGCCCAGTCGAACTGGTTGCCGGCCAGCGAGACCCAGATGAGCAGCGCGCAGACACCGGCGACGATCAGGAAGGCGCCGAGCCAGTCGATCTTCACCTGGCGCTTGACGGTGGGCAGCTTCAGCGTGCGCTGCAACAGGGCGATGGCCAGCAGGGCGAACGGCACTCCGATGAAGAAGCACCAGCGCCAGCCCAGCCAGTCGGTGTCCACCAGGACACCGCCGATCAGCGGTCCGGCCACGGTGCCGACGGCGAACACGGCACCGAAGATGCCCGAGTACTTGCCCAGTTCCCGGGGCGGGATGACGGCGGCCATGACGACCTGCGCGAGCGCGGTCAGACCACCCGCGCCGATGCCCTGCACGACCCGGCTGAAGATCAGCAGCGTCGTGTCGTGGGAGAAGCCCGCCAGCAGCGAACCGACCACGAACATCAGCAGGGAGAGCTGGAGCAGCAGCTTCTTGTTGAACAGGTCGGACAGCTTGCCCCACAGGGGCACCGTCGCGGTCATGGCCAGCAGTTCGGCGGTGACGACCCAGGTGTAGGAGGACTGGCTGGCGCCCAGGTCGGCGATGATCGTCGGCAGCGCGTTGGAGACGACGGTGCCCGCCAGGATGGCGACGAACATGCCGGCCATCAGGCCCGACATGGCCTGGAGTATCTGCCGTTGGGTCATGGAGGCGGGAGGCGCGTCGGCGGGCGCCGGGGGTGAGCTCACGGGATCTCTTTCGGACGGTGGTCGGACGGTCACGCGCGCGGGACGGGCGCCGACGGGTGCCGGCACGCTCGTGGGCGCGGAACGGACAGCGGGTGCGGCGGCCGCGGCGGGAGGCCGGGCGGCCGATATGAGGACTTACGCGGGAGGTGCCGGAAGACCGGCGGCGAGGAGGGCGAACACCTCCTGGAAGACGTCGAGGAAGGCGGCTTCCTCCTGCCGGGCGCACCAGTGCTCCACACTGGTGCGCACCGCGGTGCCCGCCACCGCGGCCAGCAGCCGCGGGTAGAGGTCGAGCGCACCGCGCCGTTCCTCGTCGGTCGCGGGGGCGGGCGGGGACGCGGATGCCGTCGGCCCGCCGGCGCGGATGCGCGCGGCGATGGCCTCGGCCAGTTCGGTCTCGTCCGCCATGTGCGCGCCGAGCGTGCGGACCAGCAGGTGCGGCGAGGCGTGCAGCACCCGGGCGTGCAGCCGCCACAGCTCGTGCTGCTGCTCCGCCTCGGCGAGTTCCGCCGCCATGGCCTCGCGCAGGGCCTGGAGCGGGGAGAGCGCGGCCGGCGCGTCGAGTACGGCCCGCCGCATCCGCGCGCCCGCGTCCGCGTCGACCACGACGAAGGCGTCGTCGCGGGTGTCGAAGTAGTTGAAGAAGGTCCGCACGGACACCCCGGCCGCCGCGCTGATCGCCTCGACGGTGACCTTCTCCGCACCGTGTTCGGCGGCCAGCCGCACGGCGGCCTCGGCGAGAGCGGCACGCGTCGCCCGCTTCTTCCGCTCCCGCAGCCCGCCCTGCGCGGCGCCCTTCTCCGACATACCTTGCATGCTATGCAAAGATGCACGTCATGCAAAATTGCCTCCGGCCGGCTCCTGTCCGACGGGAGGCCGGGCGGGAGACACGGGCGGGAGGCACGGGCCACGGGCGGACGGCGGGACCGCCCCGCTCGTCGCGCTCCCGCGCCCGGACGAGGCGTCCTCCGGCACCGGCGCCGGCATCCCCGCCGACGGCGGGCGCACCGCGCACGGCGGCGTGAAGTCCGTCTCCGGGGCTCTGTGCGAGGGGGCATCGCCCCGATACTCGACATGGCGGCAGGCCGGCCGCCCGCACGCCGTCGAAGGGCGGGGAAGGACGGACGATGGCGAACTCACGGTCCGGGGAAACGGTCACCGAGCGGATCGTCCGCGTCCTCGAGACGTTCGACACCGACCGGACCGTGCAGACGGCGGCGGAGATCGGGCGGCGCGCGAGGCTGCCGTCGTCCACGGCGCACCGGATGGTGGCCGATCTCGTGGAGTGCGGGCTGCTGGAACGGGACGAGGAGCAGCGGGTGCGGCTGGGCATGCGGCTGTGGGAGCTGGCGCTGCGCGGCTCCCACGCCCTGCGCCTGCGGCAGGCGGCACTGCCGTTCATGGAGCGGGTGCAGGCCCGGGTCCGGGAGCACACCCAGCTCGCGGTGCTGGAGAACGGCGAAACCCTCTTCGTGGAGCGTCTGTCCCATCCGCAGGCGGGCGCGAACATCACCCGGATCGCCGGGCGGCTGCCCCTGCACGCCTCGTCGTCGGGGCTGGTCCTGCTCGCCCACGGTCCGGAGGAGCTGCGGGAGCGGGTCCTCGCCGAGCCGCTCGAGGCGGTGTCGCCGGAGACCGTGACCGACCCGGCGCTGCTGCGCCGCGTCCTGGCCGGCATCCGGCGTGACGGCGCCGTCGTGGCTCCGGGGACGGTCGAGGCCGTCTCCACGGGCGTCGCCGTGCCGGTGCGCGAGGGACGTGGGCGGGTGATCGCCGCGCTGTCGGTCGTCCTCCCCCGCTCCACGCCGACCGGCCCCGTGGCCGAGGTGCTGCGCTCCGCCGCCGCGGGCATCTCGGCGGCGCTCGGCGCGCGCCGCCCGTAGCCGCCGGCCCGGCCGCGGGTCGTGGAGATCCGGTTCCCGTTCAATGGGAAGGATCGTCGTCAACAGGGGCGGACCGGCGCCAGACTCCCTGTCACCCCGTCGGCCGTCGAAGGAGACGACATGCCCGTACGCACCCGAGTCGCCGTGATCGGAGCAGGCCCCGCCGGTCTGCTGCTGTCCCATCTGCTCGGCCGCCACGGCATCGAGTCGGTCGTCATCGACTCCCGCAGCCGCGAGGAGATCGAGACCACCATCCGGGCCGGCATCCTGGAGCAGGGCACCGTCGAGGTCCTCGGCGAGACGGGAGCCTCCGACCGGGTTCTCACGGCCGGGCAGAAGCACGAGGGCATAGAGCTGCGCTTCGACGGCGAGGGCCACCGGATCGACTTCGCCGCGTCCGTCGGCCGGGCCGTGTGGCTCTATCCGCAGCACGAGGTGCTGAAGGACCTGGTCGCCGCGCGCCTCGCCGCCGGCCAGGACCTCCGCTTCCAAATGACCGCCGAGCGCGTGGAGGACGCGGAGACGGACCGGCCCCGCGTCGTGGCCAAGGACGCCGAGGGCAGCACCGTGGAGATCGAGGCCGACGTCGTCATCGGCGCGGACGGCTCCCGCAGCGTGGCCCGCGAAGCCGTCACGGGCACGTACGGCGGCTACTTCCGGGAGTACCCGTTCGCCTGGTTCGGCATCCTGTGCGAGGCGCCGCCCAGCGCCGAGGAGCTGATCTACAGCAACTCGCCGAACGGCTTCGCGCTGATCAGCCGGCGCAGCCCCGGTGTGCAGCGCATGTACTTCCAGTGCGACCCGACGACCGACACCGGGGCGTACTCCGAGGAGCAGCTGTGGGAGATCCTGCGGTCCCGTGTCCCCGGCACCACCCTCAACGAGGGCCGCGTCTTCCAGCGGGACGTACTCCGTTTCCGCAGCTTCGTCGCGCACGAGATGCGCCGGGGCCGGGTCGTGCTCGTCGGCGACGCTGCGCACACCGTGCCGCCCACCGGCGCCAAGGGCATGAACCTCGCCGTCGCCGACGTCGTCGTGCTCACCGAGGCGCTGCGGGCGCTGCTGCTCGACGGGGACGAGTCCCTGTTCGACGCCTTCCCCGACACCGCCCGAAAGCGCATCTGGAAGGCGCAGCACTTCTCCTGGTGGATGACGAGCCTGCTGCATCTGCAGCCCGGGGCGAGCGACTTCGACCGCATGCGCCAGATCGGCGAGCTGCGCTCGGTCGTCGAGTCGGACGCCGGCCGCGCGTATCTCGCCGAGGGCTACACCGGATGGCCGTTCGGGTGACCGCCGGGGCGGCGGCCGTTCTCCGCCCGAGTGGCACGATTTCCCCCGATCGGCCGTCCGCGCCCGTGCGTTCGGGAAGGGCCGGCCTCAGGCGAGCACCTCGTCCATGGACTCCTCCCGCCAGCGGCGCAGGAGTTCGTGGAAGGCGTGGGCGCCGTGCGGATAGGCCGTCGGGCCGCCCGGGCGGCCGAGCCCTTCGCGGTTGTAGTAGCCGGGGGTGCACTCGGCGTGGAACCACTCGTGGTCGGGGGCGCCTTCGGCCATGGCGGCGAGCCAGGCGTCCTCCGCCTCGCGGGACGGTTCGACGAGGGCGCCCTTGGCTTCGGCCGCCGCCACCAGGGCGGCGGCGTGCACGGCCTGTTCGTCCAGGACGTGCGTGAAGTTGACGCTGCTGGCGTTCTGCAGGGAACCCATCTGGATCAGGTTCGGGAAGCCGTGGGCGGTGAAGCCGTGCAGGGTGCGGATGCCGTCGCGGGCCCACGCGTCGAGCAACCGGGTTCCGCCCCGGCCGCGGACGGGCAGCTTGCCGGAGTGGACGCCGGAGACGCCGACGGCGAACCCGGTGGCGAAGATCAGGCAGTCGAGCGCGTACGCGGTGCCGCCCACCACGACGCCGTCCTCGGTGACGCGTTCGATGCCGTGGGTGTCCGCGGTGTCGACCAGGGTGACGTTGCTCCGGTTGAAGGCCGCGTAGTACGTGTCGGAGAAGGTGGGGCGCTTGCAGGCGTACCGGTACCAGGGCGTGAGCGTCTCCGCCGTCGACGGGTCGGTGACCGCCCGGGCGACGCGGGCCCGCACCTCGTTCATCTTCGCCGCGTCGGCGATCTCGTAGGCGGTCTCGAAGGCCTCCCGGTCGGCGGGGCGGCGAAAGCTCGGCAGCAGCTTCTCCAGCAGGCCCGCCGACGACGTCCAGCCGTCCGCCACGAGATCCTCGTCGAACGTCTCGCCCGAGACGACGCGCAGGAAGTTCTCCCGGCGCGCGCGGGCCCAGCCCTCGCGGTCCGCGCCGACGTCCCCGGCCGTGGTGCGGCGGTTGGCGCGCACGTCCACCGTGGAGGGGGTGCGCTGGAAGACGTGGACGTGCCCGGCGTCCTCGGCCAGCATCGGGATGACCTGCACGCCGGTGGCGCCGGTGCCGACGACGCCCACGCGCTTGTCCGCGAGCCCGATCAGGCCGCCTTCCGGGGTGCCGCCGGTGTAGGCGTAGTCCCAGCGGGACGTGTGGAAGGTGTGCCCCTCGAAGTCCTGGATGCCGGGTATCCCGGGCAGTTTGGGCTCGCTCATGGTGCCGGTGCTGGTGACGACGTACGTCGCCCGGAACCTGTCGCCGCGGTCGGTGTCCACGATCCAGGTGCGGGAGCTCTCCTCCCAGGTCAGCGCGGTGACGGTGGTGGAGAACAGGGCGTCCGCGTACAGGTCGTACTGCCGCGCGATCCGCATCGCGTGCTGCCGGATCTCCTCGCCCGGGGAGTACTTCCACTCCGGTACGTATCCGGTCTCGTCCAGCATCGGCAGGTACACGTGGGACTCGATGTCGCAGTGGATGCCCGGGTACCGGTTCCAGTACCAGGTGCCGCCGAAGTCGCCGCCCTTGTCGAGGATCCGGACGCGTGCCACGCCCCGCTGCCGCAGCCGCGCCCCGGCGAGGATGCCGCCGAAACCACCGCCGACGACGGCGACGTCGACGGTGTCGCACAGCGGCTCGCGCCCGGCCGGCTCGCCCGCGTACGGGTCGGCGGCGTAGAAGCCGAACTCCGCGTCGGCGCCGAGGTACTGGCGGAGGCCGTCGGGCCGTACGCGCCGCTCGCGCTCGCGGCGGTAGCGCCGCCGCAGCGCGGCGAGCTCGTCGGGGGCCTGTGTGTGAGGGGACGTCATGTGGGGGGACCTCGCTTCTCTCCGTCTGCTGTCATGGCCGGACGGCCGCGAACTGCCGTGGGAACGAACGGCCTTGACGCACCGTAGCAACAACCGGACAGCGTTGTCCGGTTAGGGTTCGGGGGCACGTCGACCTTCGGACAGGAAGAAGTGACCCCCATGCGACGACTCCGGAACCGATCCCTTGCCGTGCTGGCCGCGCTCGGCGCACTGGCCCTGACCGGATGCGGCAGCGACCGGCACGCTCCCGGCGACGGGGCGGCCCGCGGCGCCGCGGGCCGGACCATCACCGCCCACCAGCTCATGCGGCTGACCACGGTCCACGAGGAGACGGGAATGACCCTGCTGGAGGGTCCGGTGTTCGGCGAGGACGGCGAGCTGACCGTCGTCGACGTCACCGCGCCCGCCGGAGAACCGAAGGTGCTGCGCGTCGATGTCCGCAAGAGGACGGCGCGGAAGGTCTTCACGGACGGCCGGGGCGCCTACACCTCGGCCCAGTTCAGCCCGTACGACGGACGGCTCTACCTGTCCGACTTCGCCCACGGCGAGATCGTCTCCCTGGCCCCCGACGGGAGCGACCGGCGCACCTTCTTCACCGGCGAGGTCGACGGCGCCCGGATGCGGCCCGACGACATCGCCTTCGACCGGGACGGCGACCTGTACGTCAGCGACTCCCTCGGTCTGTCCGAGGGAGAGGCGCGCGGACGTGTGGTGCGCATCGGCCGGGACGGCGAGGACGTCACCGTCCTGGCCGACGGTCTCGCCGCGCCGAACGGCATCTCGTTCGACGTGGACCACCGCGGGCTGTGGATCAGCGAGCTGACGGAGAACCGGATCTCCTACCTCCCCGTCGCCGCACGGGCCGGGGCAACCGGCCGGCACACGACCGTCCGCGTCGACGGCGGCCTCGCCCAGACCGACTCCCTCGCCGTGGACGCGGACGGCAACCTGTACCAGGGGCTGCACGGCCGGCCCGCGATGGCCGTCTACGACCGGTACGGCGAACGCCTCGCGACGGTGGAGGTGCCGGCCCGCGCCGAGGGTCTCGAGTCGGCGACCAACGTGGCGATCGCCCCCGGCGGGACCAAGGCGTACATGACCGTCAGCGGACCCGCCGGCGGATACCTGTACACCTTCGACGCGCTCGCGGAGGGCATACGGCAGTCCAACGGCGGCTGAGCGCTCAGCCCTCGAAGGGCCGCACCGGTCCCACCGTGACGCCCAGCAGCCGCCAGGCCGCCAGTGCCCGGTGTTCACGTGTCCCGGGCGTGGGGCCGGTGACGGCTCCGGAGACCATGGCGACGGCCAACATCAGGTCGTCCGTCAGGCGGTGGCCGTCCGGAAGGCACCCGCGCAGGGCGCGCTCGACCCGCTCGGACAGGTCCCGGGCGTACGCGTGGGCGGAAAAGCGGCCACTCGTCCCGTCGGCGTGGAGGAGGCCGATGAAGGCCGCCGACTGCGCCAGATGCCAGGTCAGCACGCCCAGCACTCCGCCCGGGGTCGCGCCCTCGGCGGCGGCCGCCCGCTCGATCTGGCGCACGTTCTCCTCCAGGACCGCCGCCGCGACGGCGTCCCGGTCGGGAAAGTGCCGGTACAGCACGCCCTGCCCCACGCCGGCCCGGCGCGCGATCGCGGACAGCGGGGCGTCCAGGCCGTGCGCCGCGTAGATCTCCCGGGCGGCGGTGACCAGAGCGGCCCGGTTGCCGGCGGCGGCTCTCGGCCCCCGGTTCGCGGGCCTCTGCCCGTCCGACGTGGCGTGCTCGGTCATCCGGCCAGGATAACGGGGAGCGGCCGCCCCGCTTTGCGGCCCTACCCGATCCCCTCCGCGGCGACGGCGAGCGCCCGGCGCAGGGTCGCCTCCAGCCCGGCCTCGGCCGCTCCGCGTTCGCCCCGCGCGTGATCGCCGTGCCAGGCGTGGTGCTCGACGGCCGCGCGCAGGGCCGCGTTGAACATCGCCGCACGGATCGTCACGTCCAGGTCGTCGGCCGGCAGTCCGGCCCGCTCGGCCAGGGCGTGGGCGAACGCCTGCTCGGCCTCGTCGTAGGTCTGGAGCCAGACGGCACGCAGTCCGGGCTCGGTCCGGGTGAGCCGGACCAGGGCGCCGACGGTGCCCCGGTCGGGCCCGCCGGCGATGCCGGTCCCCGCCGTCAGCCACCGGTCCACGGCCTCACCGAAGGGCTGTCCGGACGGCCACTCCCGCAGGAGGGCGGTGACGGTGTCAATGCCTTCCGAGAACAGCGGTGTCACACAGCTCTCCTTGCTCGGGAAGTAGCGCCACACGGTGCGCGCCGACACACCGACGGCCCGGCCGATGTGTTCGCCGGTCGTGGACGCGACGCCCCGGGTGACGAACAGTTCCACGGCCGCGCGGGCGATCTCCCGGCGGATCTCGGTCCTGCGCGCCTCGGTCAGGGGCGGTCGTCCCGTGCGGCCATGGGGTGCGGTCATCGGTTCCTCCGGCTCCGGTGAGCGTGTGATCGAGCTCTCGGAGATCTTCCCCCACGATTTTATGTCACTCAGAGACATTAAGTCGTACGGTGGTGCCGCCCGGGGCGGTCGGAGCCCCACACGAGGAACAGGAGAGCTTCATGGCCGGCACATTCGACGGACGCGGCGTCATCGTCACCGGGGCCGGGGCGGGGATAGGCCGTGCCACCGCCCTGGCCTTCGCCGCCGAGGGCGCCCGGGTCCTGGTCGCGGACCTCGACGCGGCGGGCGCCGCGTCGACGGTGGCGGCGATCGAGGAGGCCGGCGGCACGGCGGTCGCCGTCACCGGCGACCTGGGCGACCAGGCCGTCGTGGACCGGGTGACGCGGACCGCCGTCGAGCGCTTCGGCGGCGTGGACGTCCTGGTGAACAACGCCGGGATCATGGACGGGATGACGGCTCTGGCGGACGTGACCGACACGGAGTGGGAGCGCGTCCTGCGGGTCAATCTGACCGCGCCCTTCCTGCTCACCCGCGCCGTGCTGCCGCACATGCTGGCGGCCGGCAGGGGCTCGATCGTCAACACCGCCTCCGAGGCGGGCCTGCGCGGCAGCGCGGCGGGCGCCGCCTACACCGCCTCGAAGCACGGCGTCGTGGGACTGACCAGGAACCTCGCGGTGATGTACCGCAAGCAGGGCATCCGCGCGAACGCCATCGCCCCGGGCGGCACCGCCACCAGCATCGCCGTGAACGCCGACCCGGCCGCCCACGGCCCCGCCGCGCTCGGCCCCCACTTCGTCAACCTCGGCCGCCTGGCCCGGCCCGAGGAACAGGCCGCGGCCATCCTGTTCCTCGCCTCGGACGCGGCGAGCAACATCAACGGGGCGGTCCTGCCGGTGGACGACGGCTGGTCGGCCGTGTGACCCCCGCGCCGGCCCGCGCCCTTTGGCCTACGCTTCCCCGGCCGCCGCGCGGAGGGCGTCGAGGACCGGGCGGATCAGCGGGTGTTCCTCGGCGCCGCGGCGCACGGCGGCGAAGACGCGACGGGTCGGGACCACCCCGTCGACCGGGCGGACGACCACACCCGTGAGGTCCATGCCACGCAGGGCCGAGCGGGGCACCAGGGCGACGCCGACGTCCGCCGAGGCGAGGGCGACCACCGCGCGGAAGTCGTCCGAGGAGTGCTCCATGCGGGGCTGGAACCCGGCGCTCTCACAGGCCAGCACGACCACGTCGTGGCACGGGTTGCCGGGGTACGGACCGATCCACGGGTCCTTGGCCAGCTCGGCGAGCGGTACCTCGGCGGTGTCGGCCAGGCGGTGGGTGACCGGGACGACCGCGTCGAAGGGTTCGGCGTACAGCGGTACGTGGGCCAGCCGCGGGTCGTCGGCGGACGGCGCCCCGCGGTACTCGACCGCCACGGCGACGTCGACCTGCCGGTCCAGGACCATCGGCAGGCTGGCGTCGCCCTCGGCGTCCTGGACCCGGATGCGGATGCCGGGCGCCGACCCGGCGAGGCGGGCCACCGCGGGCGCGACGACCTCGGCGATCCCGGTGGCGAACGCGGCGACCGTGACCGTGCCGGCCTCCCCCGATCCGTAGGCGGCCAGTTCGGCCTCGGCCCGCTCCAGCTGGGCGAGGACGGCGTTGGTGTGGCCGAGCAGGATCTCGCCGGCCGGAGTGAGCCGTACGCCCTTGGCGCCGCGCTCGACGAGACGGTGGCCGGTCTCCTGTTCGAGGGCGGCGAGCTGTTGGGAAACGGCCGAAGGGGTCAGATACAGCGCGGCGGCCGCCGCCGTGACCGTACGGTGGTCCGCCACCGCACGGAGGATGTGGAGCCGCCGCGCCTCGATCATGGATGCGATTGTCTCAAATCGCTCGGTGTGCTCCGCTCAGGCGTCGAGCTCCACCCGTGCCGCCACGAAGGCGTCCACCGCGCGGTCGACGTCCTCGGTGGAGTGCGCGGCGGACAACTGGACGCGGATGCGGGCCTGCCCCTGCGGCACCACCGGGTAGGAGAAGCCGATCACGTACACCCCGCGCTCCAGCAGCAGCTCGGCCAGGCGTCCCGCACGGGCGGCGTCGCCGATCATCACCGGGGCGATGGCGTGGTCGCCGGGGAGGACGTCGAAGCCCTCCTCGGTCATCCGGCGGCGGAACAGGGCGGTGTTCTCGGCGAGCCGGACGCGCAGGTCGTCGGCCGACTCCAGCAGGTCGAGGACCTTCAGGGAGGCGGCGGCGATCACCGGGGCGAGGGTGTTGGAGAACAGGTACGGGCGGGAGCGCTGGCGCAGCAGGGCGACGATCTCCGCGCGGGCGGCGACATAGCCGCCGGAGGCTCCGCCGAGCGCCTTGCCGAGGGTGCCGGTGATGATGTCGACGCGGTCCATGACGCCGTGCAGCTCGGGCGTGCCGCGTCCGCCGGGGCCGACGAAGCCGACGGCGTGCGAGTCGTCGACCATGACCATGGCGCCGTGGCGGTCGGCGAGGTCGCAGATCTCGTCCAGCGGGGCCACGTAGCCGTCCATGGAGAAGACGCCGTCGGTGACGATCAGCGTGCGGCGCGCGCCGCCCTCGGCGGCCTCCTTGAGCTGGCGCTCCAGGTCGGCCATGTCACGGTTGGCGTAGCGGAGGCGGCGGGCCTTGGAGAGCCGGATGCCGTCGATGATCGACGCGTGGTTCAGCGCGTCGGAGATCACCGCGTCCTCGGGGCCGAGCAGCGTCTCGAAGACGCCGCCGTTGGCGTCGAAGCAGGAGGAGTAGAGGATCGTGTCCTCCTGGCCGAGGAACGCGGACAGCCGCGCCTCCAGCTCCTTGTGCACCTCCTGGGTACCGCAGATGAAGCGCACGGACGCCATGCCGTAGCCCCAGCGGTCGAGCGCCTCGTGGGCGGCGGCGACCACCTCGGGGTGGTCGGCGAGGCCGAGGTAGTTGTTGGCGCAGAAGTTGAGGACCTCGCCGGGACGGCCGCCGGCGGTGACGTTCACGGTCGCGGACTGCGGGGTGCCGATGACGCGCTCGGGCTTGTGCAGTCCGGCGGCGCGGATCTCGTCGAGGGTGGCGCGCAGGTCGTCGCGCACGGAGTCGAACATGTCGGGAAGCTCCTAGAGAGGCAGATGGCTTACGCGGTCCAGTCGAGGATGACCTTGCCGCCCCTGCCGCCGGCCGCGTCCTCGAAGGCGGCGTCGAAGTCGCGGTAGGAGTAGCGGCCGGTGATCACGGGGGCGAGGTCCAGGCCGCCCTCCAGCAGCACCGACATGGCGTACCAGGTCTCGAACATCTCACGGCCGTAGATGCCCTTGATGGTGATCATCGAGGTGACGACACGGGCCCAGTCGACGGGGAACTCCTCGGCCGGCAGGCCGAGCATCGCGATCCGGCCGCCGTGCGTCATGTTGGCGATCATGTCCCGCACGGCCTCGGGCCGGCCGGACATCTCCAGGCCGATGTCGAAGCCCTCGCGCAGTCCGAGGGTGTGCTGCCCGTCGGCGATGGTCGACTCCGCCACGTTCAGCGCCAGGGTCGCGCCGATCTTGCGGGCGAGTTCCAGGCGCTCCTCGCTGACGTCGGTGATCACAACGTTGCGCGCACCCGCGTGCCGGGCCACGGCGGCGGCCATCAGACCGATCGGTCCTGCGCCCGTGATGAGGACGTCCTCACCGACCAGCGGGAAGGACAGCGCGGTGTGGACGGCGTTGCCGAACGGGTCGAAGATCGCGGCGACGTCGAGGTCGACGGGGACCCGGTGCACCCACACGTTGCCGGCGGGGAGCACGACGTACTCGGCGAAGGCGCCGTCGCGTCCGACGCCGAGGCCGACCGTGGCCCGGCACAGGTGGCGGCGGCCGGCCAGGCAGTTGCGGCACTTGCCGCACACCAGGTGGCCCTCGCCGCTGACCCGGTCACCCGCCTTGATGTCGGTGACGTCCCCGCCGGTCTCCACGACCTCGCCGACGAACTCGTGCCCAAGGACCAGCGGGGTGCTGATCGTCTGCCGCGCCCAGCCGTCCCAGGACCGGATGTGCAGGTCGGTGCCGCAGATACCGGTGCGCAGCACCTTGATCAGCACGTCGCCGGGTCCGACGGCGGGCTCCGGGACGTCCGCGAGCCACAGCCCGGGCTCCGCCTTCTCCTTGACCAGCGCCTTCAACGCTACGGCTCCTGAGGGTTAAGTCCCGGCCCCCGGGCACGCCGAAGCGGCCCCGGTCCGGGAAGAGGAGTGGAATCGCACTGCAATCTGCCGTACGACACCCTCACCGGTCCATCGAGGTTTTCTTAAGCGCGGCCACAGCTTTCCTTCACACCGTCACCCGTCCGGCCCCGTGCCGCGTGGGGTCACAGCGGCAGCCCGTCGCCCTCCCGGCGCTCCAGCCGTACGACGAGATCCGCGGCCTGCGCCTTGATGGCGGCGAGCCCCGGCTGCCCCCAGGCACGTGGCTGGATGTCGGTGACCGACACGGTGCCGAGCACCATGCCGGTGCTGTCGATGAGCGGTGCGCCCAGATAGGAGCGGATACCGAACTCGTCCACCACCGGGTTGCCCGCGAACCGCGGGTAGTCGCTCACGTCCCCCAGGACCAGCGCCTTGCGCCGGGCCACCACATGGGGGCAGAAGCCGTGGTCGCGGGGCAGCACCCGGCCCAGCAGAGCGCCGGTGCCGTCGCTCCGCACGACGGGTGCGACGGGCGGGGTGTGCAGACCCGCGAAGAACTGCCCCTCCTCACCAGGCAGGTTGACCATGGCGTACGGCGCTCCGGTGAGCTCGGCGAGGCCGTACGCGAAGGCGTCGAGCGCGGGCTCGGGGCGCTCCCCCAGCCCCAGCCGGCGCAGCCTGCGGGCGCGCTCCGGCGCCTGGCCGTCCTCGGGGGTGAGCAGCAGACGACCTGCCGGGCGGGGCGGGTCGTAGCTCATGGGCGGGCTCCCAGGTCATGGGGGAAGGTCATATAGGGGCTCCGAAGGTGTGCGGGAATCACATGTGGGCGCCATACCCCGTCGCGGCGGCCGGAGTGTGGGCGATGAGGTGGCGGACCAGGGTCAGCAGGGTCTGGACGCCGGAGCTGGAGATACGGGCGTCGCAGCGGACGACGGGGATCTCCGCGGGGAGGTCGAGGGCGGCGCGCACCTCCCCGGGGTCGTAACGGAAGGAGCCGTCGAACTCGTTGACGGCGACGATGAATCCGAGACCGCGCTGCTCGAAGAAGTCGACCGCCGCGAAGCACTCCGTCAGGCGCCGGGTGTCGGCGAGGATGACCGCGCCGAGCGCGCCCTCGCAGAGTTCGTCCCACATGAACCAGAACCGTTCCTGGCCGGGGGTGCCGAACAGGTACAGCACGTGTTCCGCGTCGAGGGTGATGCGGCCGAAGTCCATGGCCACGGTCGTCTCGACCTTGTTCTCGATGCCGTCGAGGTTGTCGGTGCCGGCACTGACCGTGGTGAGGAGTTCCTCCGTGCTGAGTGGCGCGATCTCGCTGACCGCGCCGACGAAGGTCGTCTTGCCCACGCCGAACCCGCCCGCCACCAGGATCTTGAGTGCGGTGGGGAACGGGGCGTCACCGTGGTCCGCGCCGTCGGCGTGGTCAGAGCTGTCGTCGTAGTCCATCGAGCACTGCCTCCAGAAGGGCCCGGTCCGTCGGGGTGTGGTGGAACGCGGGGGGTTTGTCGGTCAGCGCCCCGCATTCCACGAGGTCCGCCAGCAGCACCTTGGTGACGGCCACCGGCAGTCTGAGATGGGCGGCGACCTCGGCGACCGGGACGGGGGCGCGGCACAGGTCGAGGACCTGCGCGTGCTCGGGGCCGAGATAGCCGAGGGGGGTGGCGCCGGTGGCTCTGACCTGGGACATGAGGTCGAGGGCGACGGTGGGACGGGTGCGGCCGTTGCTGACCGTGAAGGGGCGCACCAGCCGTCCGGCCGCGTCGTCGAGCCAGGGCCCGTCACCGGCCGCCGTCACGCTCAAGGCCTCATCGCCGGCGGTTCGACGCCCTGCTGGCGGGGAGCGGTCATCAGATACGGCCGTACGGACTTGACCAGCATCGCCATCTCGTAGCCGAGCACCGCCGCGTCGGCCTCGCGGCCGGCCATGACGGCGAGGCAGGTGCCGGAGCCGGCGGTGGTGACGAACAGCAGCGTCGAGTCGAGCTCGACGACGACCTGGCGGACGTCACCGCCGTCGCCGAAGCGGATGCCGGCGCTGCGGCCGAGGGAGTACAGGCCGGAGGCCAGGGCGGCCATGTGGTCGGCGGCGTCCGGGTCGAGGCCGTGCACGGACTTCACCAGTCCGTCGCAGGACAGCAGTACGGCGCTGTTGGTGTGCGGTACGCGTTGCACGAGGCCGCTCATCAGCCAGTCGAGGTCGGATACCTGGACGGTCGGCGCATCGCTCGCCATGGTGGATCGACTCCTTGGGGTACGAAGGTCTGCGGGAGCACTGGGGACGGTGCCGGTCATCCGGCGGGCGCGCTCCCGTCGTGCCGGGCGGGGTGGTCGGTGGGGGGTGCGGGGACGGCGGGCCGCGGTGCCGCGGGGGACTCCCGCCTGGACTCCGCGCGGCTGACGCCGCGTTGGAAGGCGGCCATCAGGTTGGGGTCGTGCCCGGCGACGTACTCGGTGTCCTGGCGGGGCGCGGGACCGTCGCGGAGCTGTGGGGCGATGTGTTCCTGGGCGCGGCGGCGGGGCAGCTGGGGCTTGCCCATGGTGCCGCGCACCGTGCCGCCGCGCGGAGTGAGGGGCGTGGTCCCGTGGTCCGTGAGGGCGTCCCGGTCGCCGTGGTGGACGCCGGGTACGGCCTCGGCGGAGTGGGGGCGCACCTCACGGGCACCGCGCAGGGGCAGCGGCGGGGTGAGCGCGTCGCCGGAGGGAGACGGGGCCGGGACGTGGGGACGGGGCTGCGGGGGCACGGGCGTGAGGGGGACGGCGGATGCGGGCGGCGCGTCCACGGGAGCCGGTGCGGCGGGCATGTGACGGACCGTCGGGACGGCGCCGGTGCCGCGGTCGTACGGCGGCGGTGCCGCGTCCGGCCCGCCTGCGGCGGCGGCCCCGGGCTCCGTGCCGAGCAGTGCCTGCGGCACCACGAGCACGGCCTGGACCCCGCCGTAGATGTTGCTCTGGAGCCGGACGTGGATGCCGTGCCGCCTGGCGAGCTGGGAGACCACGAACAGGCCGATCCGGCCATCGGCCAGCAGGCTGGCGACGTGCACCTGGTCGGGGTCGGTGAGCAGCGCGTTCATCCGGTCCTGCTCCCCGACGGGCATGCCGAGTCCGCGGTCCTCGACCTCGACGGCGAGCCCGGAGGTGACGAGGCTGGCCCGCAGCAGCACCTGGGTGTGCGGGGCGGAGAACACCGTGGCGTTCTCGACGAGTTCGGCGAGCAGGTGGATGACGTCGGCGACGGCGTGCCCGCGCAGGGTGCCGTCGACGGGCGGCACGAGCTTGACCCGTGAGTACTGTTCGACCTCGGCGATCGCCGAGCGCAGCACCTCGGTCATGGAGACCGGGTTGCTCCACTGCCGCCGGGAGACGGCCCCGCCGAGCACGGCGAGGTTCTCGGCGTGGCGGCGGATGCGGGTGGCGAGGTGGTCGACGTGGAAGAGCCCCTTGAGCAGGTCGGGGTCCTCCATCTCGTTCTCCAGCTCGTCGAGGATGGAGATCTCGCGGTGCACCAGGGACTGCAGGCGCCGGGCGAGGTTGACGAACACCTCGAGCTTCTGTTCGTTGCCGGTCTGGCTGGAGAGCTGGGACGCCTGTACGACGGCGTGCACGGCCCCGTCGTGCGCGCGGGCGAGGTCGGCGGCGAGCAGGCCGAAGTCGGCGTCGTCGTCGGGGACATCGGCCTGCTCGTCCCGCCGCCCGCGCGGGGGCGGCGGGACGTCGCCGCGGCGCAGTGCCTCGACGAGGGTGCCCAGGTCGGCCTCGCGCCGGGCGGTGCTCCGGCGCAGCGTGCCGATGCGGTCGTGCACGGACCGGGCGGCGCGGTCGGCGGCCACGGCGGCGATGACGATGCCGGCGAACGTCACCGAGGTGGCGCCGCCGAGGACGGCCCACAGGGTGAGGCTCGGCCGGACCCCGGTGGAGCGGACGGTGAAGAGCACGGCCGCGCAGGCGCTGAGGGCCACCGCCACGGGCGGGAGCACGGCGAGACGCAGCAGTTGGGGCCGTATCGGTGTATCGGGCAGCGCGGGAGCGGGCGGCCGGCCGTGCCGCCCGCCCTCGCGGCGGTCCGCGCGGGCCGCCGGACCGGCCCGGCGGGCCCGGGCGTCGGCGGGGTGCGCCTCGGTGTGATCCGGCCTGCGGGCCACGACCGTGGTGCCGACGGTGCCCCGCACGCCGGCCGGCCCCGGGGCACCGGCCGGGCCCGGGCGCCGGGACCCTTCGCCCCGTCCGCTCCCTCGTCCGCCTTGTGGCTGCACGTACCGGTCCCCGCTCCCTGATCCGACTGCTGGACGCGGCCCCTGACGCAGAAGCGCCCTACGGCATGAGGTGCCGCGGTGCCGCCCGGCCGACACTCACCGTAGTCACCACCGCATCATGTGCGGTGGGCAGTTGACAAACTCATACGGGCAGCATCGCGCTCTGGTATGAGGCCTCGTACGACAGACCGATAACCCTCACGAACGAGGGATCGAGAGTGGACAAAGAATGATCGACACTGGTCACAAGCGGTCGCCACGAGTCCACGGGGAGCACCGGACTCCCCGCCGCCCGAACCCGGCCGGTACGCCTTCACCCCGTCCGGAGTCGGCGGGCCGGGCACTCCCGGCACCCGCCGGAACCCCTCACCCCTTCGGCCAGAACATCACTCACCGTAATGGTCGGGCCAGGACAGCGAGGGCACACCACCTCGTACGGCGTTCAGATAATGGTCGCCGATGGCCCGCATGGCGGGACCGGCGGGTCCTCGGTCCACCAGCGCCAGGATGTTGCGCAAGAACCGGTCGACGCCGTCCGCGTCGGTGAGCGCCGACACCCGCTCGCCGGTGAGGAGGGCGGCCCTGGCGGTGACCGCCCCGGCCATCGCCACCTGGGCGGCCGTGTCCGCGCGCCGCTCGTGGTCGAGCGCCCGCCCCGCCGCGAGGGCGTCCGCCATGGCCGCCGTCGCACGGTCGGCCACCGCCGAGGCCGTGTGCAGGGCGAGGGCGAGTTCCCCGTAGACCCCCAGGAGGTCGGCGTCGTCGTGCGGCGGCCGGGTGTGGCGCGCCGAGCGGCTGAGGTCCCTGGCCTCCGCCAGCGCTCCTTCGGCCACACCCAACGCGACCTGGGTCAGCATGAGACCGAGTGCGTGCGGGGCGAGCGCGGCGTGGGGCGGGGTCATGTCCTCGTCGCGGCCGGCGGGGCCCAGCACGTCGGCCGAGACGACCGGTACGCCGTCGAAGTGGACGGTACCGGCACCGGTGAGCCGCTGGCCGAGCCGGTCCTGCGACAGCTCGCGGCCGACGCGCGGATGCCGCGCGTCCACGACCACGACGACCGGCTCGTGCGTGACGGAGCAGACGGCGTCGAGCACCAGCCGGTCGGCCTCGTCGACCGCGGTGGGCAGGGCGCGGTGCCCGTCCAGGACGAGGTGGCCGCCGTCGGCGGCGGGGGTGAGCGTGGGACCCGGCAGGTCGCCGCGGGGAAGCGGCCGGTGCGCGGCGGTGTCGCCCGCCCAGAGCCACTGCTCCCCCGCCGCGCGCGCCTCCAGTTCGGCGGCGTGTTCCGGGGCGGCGAAGAAGCGGGCGCTCCAGGACAACACGTAATGGCGGCCGAGCAGTTCACCGATCGAGCCGTCGGCGGCGGCGATGCGGCGGACCACGGCGGAGGCGTCCCGCCAGCCCATCCCGTGTCCGTCCGGCGCGGGAGGGGTGAGCACGGCCGGCAGTCCGGACTCCCGCAGCCGCGCGACCTCGTCGAAGGGCGGTTTGCCGGCCCGCTCGCGGTCGATCGCGTCCACGGCGAGATCGTCGGCGACCTCGTCGGTGACGCGCCGCCAGAAGTCCCCGGCGGCGGTGATCACCTCCACCTCACCCACGATTCCCCATTTCCCTATTGGATTAGTAGGGAATCATCCTGTGGGAGTGGCCGGTCCCGGGCAAGGGAGCATCCACCAACCGGACGTGTCCGTCCCGGGGAACGGGACGGCTACGGATACGGCTACGGATTGGTCCAGGCAGTGGGGGCGTCCGTCAGCCGCATGACACCGTCGGGCAGCCGACCCGAGACGACGTCCGCGAGGGACACGCCTTCCAGGATCTGCCGCACATTGGCACGCAGGGCGATCCACAGCGGGAGCAGGGCGGTGGCCGGGCCGGTGTACGACAGGTCGGGTGGCCGCACCCCCTGCACCGACACCAGCGGACCGTCGACGGCCCGGATGACGTCCGCGATGCTGATGTCGTCCGCCGGCGCGGCCAGCCGGTAACCGCCGTTGGCACCGCGCCGGCTCATCACCAGACCTTCCCGGCGCATGTCGTTGAGGATGCCCTCCAGGAACTTGCGCGGGATCTCCTGGGCGGCGGCGATCGCCTCGGTGGTGAGCGGACAGGCCTCCGGGGCGGCGGCGAGCTGCAGCGCGGCACGCACCGCATAGTCCGCCCTGGCCGAGATCCGCATGCTCGCATTATCCAGCAAGGCCGTACGGTGCAGGAGGCACCGTACGGCCGGAGGGGTCAGCGGTCGCCGGCGAGGTCCAGGTCGCCCCCGGCGGGCGGAGCGGCCGGGATGGCCGGTGCCTGGACGGCCGGGGCGGCGTCCAGGCCCCCGGCCCGGTTCCAGTGGCGTACGACCGGTGCCGACAGCGTCCGCCACCAGGGCTCGGCCGGCGGTTCCCCGGCCGGCTCGAAGGGTTCACCTGGCCGCGGGAACGCGACCGCCTGCCCGACGGCCCCCGCCGCGTCCGCCATCCACTCCCCCGGCTCGGCCCACGGGTGCGGCGCCAGGTTGAACGTTCCCCAGTGGATCGGCAGCAGCACGCCGGCCGCCTCACCGCCCTGCAGGTCGAGATGGGCCCGGACGCCTTCCTCGGGCGTCATGTGGATGTCGGGCCAGAAGTCCGAGTACGCGCCGACCTGGATCATCGTGGCGTCGAACGGGCCGTGGTCGGCGCCGATGTCCTTGAAGCCCTCGAAGTAGCCGGTGTCACCGCTGTGGTAGATCCGGTGCTCCTCGCCCGCGACCGCCCAGGAGGCCCACAGGGTGTGCTGGGTGTTGCGCAGGCCCCGGCCGCAGAAGTGGCGGGCCGGGGTGGCGGTGAGGGTGAGTCCGCCGACCTTCGTCGCCTCGTGCCAGTCCAGCTCGCGCAGCCGCCCGGCGGACACGCCCCAGCGCTCCAGGTGGGCGCCGACACCGAGGGGCACGGCGAACAGGGTGTCCGTGCCGGCCAGCGCCTTGATCGTGGGCAGGTCCAGGTGGTCGTAGTGGTCGTGGGAGATCACGACGACGTCGACCGGACCGAGCGCGGCCAGCGGCAGCGGGGCGGGGTGCAGCCGCCTGGGTCCGGCGAAGGGGAACGGTGAGCAGCGCTCACCCCACACGGGGTCGAACAGGACCCGGTGTCCGTCGATCTCCGCGAGCACGCTGGAGTGGCCCATCCAGGTCAGGCGCAGCCCGGTGGCCGGCGGACGGGAGATGTCGGCCAGGGTGGTCGGGTGCACCGGGACGGCGCCCTTCGGGGCGCGCCGGGACCGGGAGTCCTTGTCGACATAGGTCTTCGCCAGGTCCCGCGCCGACCCCGACGGGCGGATCCGGGCGTTGCCCCCGGGGTTCTGGAACACGCCGTCCTTGAAGTGCGGGGATCTGCGGATGCGTGCCATGCGCTCGCCACTCGGGTCCGCGCCGAAGGCCACGGGCCGCAGGGCGCGCAGCCCGGAGCTCTGGGAACGGGAACCGGCCACGGTACCTCCAGGTGGAGTCGGTCAGACATTCCATTATGTGCGGCCGGTCCGGCACCGCGGTGCCGGAC
>NZ_JBHYVC010000052.1:0-54089 GCF_042749965.1 Streptomyces sp. NPDC059454
GGTGTATCCGCCCCTGCGTTTCGGGGGGTCTTACCCGGGGGGGGGGGGCCCACCCGGGGGGGGGCCCCCCCTCACCCCTGTGCCGTCCCCGGTCAGCTCCAGACGTTGCCCTGGTTCTGGCCGCGGGCGCCCTGCTGTCCCATGCCGTACTGCGCGGTGATGCCGCCGCCGATCTGGGCGTTCTGCGGCGGCAGCAGCTCGCTGGGCTGGACGAGCGCGAAGCCGCTGCCCATGAAGCTGAGCTCCCAGCCCTCACCGGTGCTGCCGCGGCGCCGCCACACCCCGGAGGAGTGGGTCTGGGCCTGCATCTGCACGCGCAGGGACGTGGACCAGGCGACGATCGCGTCGGCGTCGCAGTTGACGTACTTGTCCGGCGTCACCTGCATCAGCAGCGGCATGCCGGAGGTCATCAGGGCGACCTTGCCGTTGCCGGTGATGTTGAGCTGGTACTTCCCGGAGCCGGAGATGCCGTACAGGCTGTCGACGGCGATGACCTCGTGGTGCAGCGAGGAGTCCATCGCGAGCACATAGCTGCTGTCGACCGTCAGCCCGTCCTGCTCCACCTCCATGACGTGGATGCGCTGGGCGAGGTTGGCGAGGTAGACCGTGCCCTGCCCGTGGCAGCGCATCAGGTCGATTCCCTCACCGGTCTGCGCACGCGCGCGTGATGCGCTGTTGCCCTGGAACTCGGCGTCGAACTCGACGAGTCCCTGGTAGGCGACCATGGTGCCCTTGCGGGCGAGGATGTCGTCGTGGCCCTCCAGGGCGACGCGGAGCATCTGCTGGTTCTGCAGGCTCCAGCGCTCCTGGGTCTGCTGGTCGTTGAAGGCGAAAAGCGGGCTCTGCATGGTGTGGTTGCTCCCCCTCAGCCCCGGACCCGGAGACGGTCGGTGCTGTCCTCACTGGGCTGGACGACGACGATGCCCTGACCGGAGAAGGCCATCTGGTAGGCCTCTCCGCTGCCGCGGCCGATCAGCGACTGGGCGCGGAAGCTGCGCTTGCCCTTCACCTTGAGGTTCGGGGACCAGGCGACCAGGGCGTCCGGATCGACGTACGTCTCGTCGTCGCCACCACCGCAGTCGACGACGATCGGCTTGCCGCGCGAGGTCAGCGCGACCCAGCCCTGTCCGGAGATCCTGGTGTTCCACAGGCCCTGCCCGGCGAACTTCGCCAGGCCCTTGACCCGCTCCACGCCCCACGTGAGATGGGCGTCGAAGGCAAGCAGATTGGTGGCGTTGACGGAGATGCCGTCGCCGTTGAGGTTGATCACGACGACGTTGGCGCCGTAGTCGGCGAGGTAGAGCAGGCCGTCGCCGGAGCACTTCATCAGGGGCGCGCCCTCACCGGTCATCCAGTCCTTGGCGATCTGGCGGACGGCCGGCGGGTTGGGCTCGTACTGGACGAACCCCTCGTAGGCGACCATCGAGCCCACGCGCGCGAGGAGGTCGTTCCCGGTCTGCATGGCGATCTTCGCCATGTGGTTGCCGTGGTTCTCCATGCGGGCGGTGACGGGGGCGGGGGCGTAGCCCGCGAGTGGCTGGTTCATGACGGGCTCCCTCAGATCTCGTACGGCTGGACGACGATGAAGTTGCCGGGTGCGCCCCGGAACTGCAGGTTGACGCTCTCCCCGGTATCGCCGGGGTAGGAGTTGCGGCGCATCCGCACCTGGCTGGAAACGACCACCTGGGAGGCGGCCGACCAGGCGACCACGGCGTTGCAGTCAGCGAAGGTGGTGGGCGTGACCGGCAGCACCACGGGCGTGCCGTGGGTCTTGACGACGATGGTGCCGGTCCCCTGGAACTGCATCGTGAACAGCGCGCCGCCGGGGATGCCGTGTCCCTCGATGCGGCGGACCTCGTACTGGAGGCTCTCGTCGAAGGCGAGGACGTTCTCGGCGGAGACGCACACGGCGTCGCCCTGGAGCTCGATCGGGTGCAGCATCGTGGAGTTCTCGGCGAAGAACACCTGGCCCTGACCGGTGCAGCGCATCAGCTGCATCTCCTGGCCGGTGGCATTGCCGACGATGCGGCCGGAGAAGCCGGCGCCCTTGTAGCTGAAGTCGACCTTGCCCTGGTAGAGCACCATGCTGCCCTGCCGGGCCAGTACGGGCTGCCCGCCGATGCCCAGGTCGGCGCGGACCAGCTTCTTGTTCTGCTGGGTCCAGCGCTGACCGGTGGGGGTCTCCTTGAACTGCTGGAGCGCGCCGAGCACACCGGGGCTCTGCGGTGCACCCTGGGGAGCGCCCTGGGGCGCCCCGTACGGGGCCTGCTGGCCCGGCGGTTGTCCGGGCGGAGGCTGCTGGCCGTAGCCCGGAGGGGGCGTGGGCTGTCCGTAGCCGGGCGGCGGGGCGGGCGCCTGCGGTGCCTGTGGCTGTCCGTAGCCCGGAGGCGGCGGGGCGGGCCGGCCGTACGGCGGCGGCTGCTGGCCCGGCTGACCGTAGGGCGCGGGCGCCGGGGGCGGCACCGGGGAGCCGCCGGGCGGGGTGTGCAAGGGGGCGACGATGGTCGGCGCGGTGTGCACCGGCGGCACGGTCGGTGCGGGGGCCGGCGGCGGTGCGAAGCCCTGTGCGGCGGGCTGGGGCACGGGGGCCGGAGCAGGCGCGGGGGCGGTGCCGCCGGGTACGCCGAACGCGGGCGGGGCGGTGGCCTGGGCGGGCGGGGCGAAACCGGGCGTGGCTCCACCGCCGGCCTCCGGCTGCTGCTGGGGGGCGACCGGCTCGTCCTCGGCCACCTGGCCGCCGAAGTTCCGCAGCAGCGCGTCGAGCCCGCCGTCGAAGCCCTGTCCGACGGCGGCGAACCGCCAGACGTCCTTGAAATAGAAGTCACCCAGCATCACGGCCCGCTCGGTGGAGAACTCCGAGCCGCTGAACGGGTACCGGGCCACTTCCTCGCCGCCCGCGACGATACGGATGTACCCGGGACCGACCTGCGACATCTGCCCGGCACCGTCGAGGGTCGCCGTGAAGGACAGCTTCCTGATCTGCTGCGGCACCCGGTCCAGCGTCACGCGGAACGACTCGGTGTCGCCCGCCTGGGCACCCAGGAGCTGAACGGACTCCTCGGGGGACTTCGGCTGGTTGTAGAAGATGAAGTAACGGTCGTCGGAGAGCCGTTCGTCGGCGTCGAGGCCGAAGCAGCTGATGTCGAAGGTCAGCCCCGGACCGGAGATCTGCACACCTACGTACAGATCCGTCCCCGCCGTGAGGTCACTGATCCTGGCCTTGTGGCCGCGTTGGAATTCCCTGGCCATACGTACGACCGTCCCCCATCCCGAATGTGAGTGCGTCGCGCCAGGCTAACGGCAAACTCGGACACCGGATGAAGTCGGTACAGACCCGGTACAGAACGCGCGTACAGGCCTACGGTGCGCTCACTTCGCGCGGTGCTCAGGCATCACGCGCAGCCGGCACGTGCGGCAGCCGCTCGGCCGCGACCACCCCTTCGAGGTAGCCACGGGCCCGCTCCGTCCTCGGGTAGGCCTCCAGCAGCCGCCAGAAGCGCGGGCCGTGCCCGGGCACCAGCAGATGCGCCAGCTCGTGGCAGAGAACGTAGTCGACGACGTACTCGGGCATGCCCTGCAGCCGGTGCGACAGCCGGATGCTCCCCTCGGACGGGGTGCACGAGCCCCAGCGCGTGTTCTGGTTGGTGACCCAGCGCACCGAATCGGGCTTGGCCCGCCCGTCGAAGTACTGGTCCGACAGCCGCCGCGCGCGCTCGGCCAGCTCCGTGTCCCCGAGCGCCCGCTTGCTCTCCTGTGCGGCCAGCTTGTCGAGCATGACGGTCACCCAGCGCTGCTCCTCGGCCTCGGACATCCGGGCAGGGATGAGCACTACGGTGCGATCGCCCTCGCGGTACGCGGAGACCGTTCTGCGACGGCGGGCGCTCCTGCGGACCTCGATCGCGCTCGCCCGCGAGCCGTTCGTCGGCTGACTCGTCGTGCTGCGCTGTGACGTTCCGGCGCGGTGCAGTGGGTCGGCGGGCACGCCCCGACGGTACCCGCTGTGCACGGGGAAGTCTTGGCTCCGGGACGGTTCCATGGCGATCCCCCCACCGAGCGCCGGATTTGTGCGATGAATCCCACTGCCTGTGGACAACTTTCGGCAGCCTTCGGCCCGTCCCGGCATGCTGGCATGCGTCGGACGAGCCACGAAGGGCTCGACCGCTCAACGAGGACGGTCCGGGACATACGGGGGTCTGTCATGCATCCGATGGTCAAGCCCGCGCTTCGGCGCGGATGGCGTGATCTCAACACCGTGCAGTTCGGGATGACGCCGGCGCGCGCGTTGACGCTGGGCCCGATGGACACGGCCACGGGCAGCTTTCTCGACCTGTTCAACGGCACCCGCGGTCTGGAGCTCCTGCGGGAGGAGGCACGGCGCATGAATCTGCCCGACGGCCATGTCGACCGGCTCGTACGCCGGCTGTCGCGGGCCGGGCTCCTGGACGACGCCCGGGGCGGCGGGCCGGCCGCCGAGACCCTGCGGGAGAAACCGGAGGTCCTCGACCGGCTCCGTCCGGACCTGGCGTCCCTCGCCCTGACCACCTCCGCACCGGGCGATCCGCTCCGCCGGCTGGCGGCGCGCCGCGGTATGCGGGTGCAGGTGAGAGGCGGGGGCCGGGTGGGCGCCGCCCTCGCGGCGCTGCTGTCGGGGGCCGGAGTGGGCGAGGTCGACGTGCGCGACGCCGGGCGGGTCGAGCCGTGGGACGTCGCGCCGGGCGGGCTGCCCGCCGAGGCCGTCGGCGACCGCAGGGACGAGGCGGCCCGTCGCGCGGTACGCCGGGCCGCCCCGGACCGCCCGCCGCACCGGACCGCCCGGTCTCCCCTCGCGGAAGGCGACCCCGGTTTCGGTCTGGTCGTCCTTGCCCCGCGGGACGACGTCGCCGTGCACGCGCCCGATCCGGCGGCTGCCGAAGCCCTTGTGTCCTCGGGCACACCTCATCTCTACGTCGGTGTCGTGGAGGGGACCGGTGTGGTCGGCCCGCTGGTCCTGCCCGGCGAGACGAGCTGCGCGGGCTGTCTCCAGCAGGACCGCACCGACCGGGACCCGGCCTGGCCGCGCCTGGCCGCACAGTGGCGCTCCGGGCGGCAGCGCCGGGTGGGCGCCTGCGACCTGACGCTGGCCACGACGGTGGCCGGGCTGGCGGCCGCCCACGCGCTCACCTTCCTGGACGGCCGGGTTCCGTCCAGCGCCGGCGCACGCTGGGAGGTCTCCCTTCCCGCTCTGCACTGGCATGCGCGCCCGGTCCGGCCGCACCCGGTCTGCCCGTGCGGGGCCGCGCGCAAAGATCCGGAAAAAGGTAAGGGAGAACACACCCCCGGGGACGGGGGGCCGCACGAGACAATGGCCGTGCACGGGCCGTCGGAGGAGTGGCGCCGCAAGGCGGACGCGAAGCGGCCGGCAGGGACTTGGAGGGCGCATGTCTGATCTTCCCCGGAAGGCGGTCACCCGGACCGCCAAACTGGCCGCACTCCCGCTCGGCTTCGCCGGGCGGGCTACCTGGGGGCTCGGCAAGCGGATCGTGGGCGAGTCCGCGGAGCTTGTCGGCCGCGAGCTCCAGCAGCGCACCGCCGAGCAGCTCTTCAAGGTGCTCGGCGAGCTCAAGGGCGGCGCGATGAAGTTCGGCCAGGCCCTGTCGGTCTTCGAGTCGGCTCTGCCGGAGGAGGTCGCCGGTCCTTATCGGGCGGCGCTGACCAAGCTGCAGGAAGCCGCCCCGCCGATGCCGACCCGTACCGTCCACGCGGTGCTGGAGGAGCGGCTGGGCACAGGCTGGCAAAAGCTGTTCCTGAAGTTCGAGGACAAGCCGTCCGCTGCGGCCTCGATCGGCCAGGTGCACCGGGCGGTGTGGCGCGACGGCCGCGAGGTGGCGGTCAAGGTGCAGTACCCGGGCGCCGGCGAGGCCCTGCTGTCCGACCTGAACCAGCTGAGCCGCTTCGCCCGTCTGCTGGGTCCGCTCATCCCCGGCATGGACGTCAAGCCGCTGATCACGGAGCTGAAGGACCGGGTCTCCGAAGAGCTGGACTACGGCCTGGAGGCCCAGGCCCAGCGGGCCCACGCCGAGGAGTTCGACGGCGATCCCGACGTCGTCGTGCCAAACGTGGTCCACCAGTGCGAGCAGGTGCTGATCACCGAGTGGATGGACGGCACACCGCTGTCGGAGATCATCTCGGACGGCACGGAGGCACAGCGCGACCGGGCCGGCCAGCTTCTGGCCCGCTTCCTGTTCTCCGGTCCCGCCCGCACCGGTCTGCTGCACGCCGACCCGCATCCCGGCAACTTCCGTCTGCTGCCCGGCGGGCCGGAGGGCGAGGACGACTGGCGCCTGGGCGTACTGGACTTCGGCACCGTGGACCGGCTCCCGGGTGGGCTGCCCGAGCCCATCGGCGAGGCCCTGCGGATGACGCTGGACGGCGAGGCGGAGGCCGTCTACGAGATGCTCTGCGCCGAGGGTTTCGTCAAGGAGTCGATCGAGCTGGATCCCGACGCCGTCCTCGACTACCTCCTGCCGATCATCGAGCCGGCCCGGGCCGACGAGTTCACCTTCACCCGCGGCTGGATGCGGAGCCAGGCGGCCCGGATAGCCGACCCCCGTTCCCCCGCCTCCCAGCTGGCCAAGCAGCTCAACCTTCCCCCGGCCTACCTGTTGATCCACCGGGTGACCCTGAGCACGATCGGCGTGCTCTGTCAGCTGGGCGCGACGGTGCGGCTGCGGGAGGAACTGGAGGAGTGGCTGCCGGGCTTCGTCCCGGAGGAACCCGCGGCGGAGGAACCGGCCGCCCGGGCGTGACGGACCCGAGGGGCACCGCGGGCACCGCGGGCACCGGCTGCCTTTACCACCACCGCGAGTCCAGGCGGCCCTCGATCGCCCGCAGGTTGTCGCGGGAGCACGCCTCGCAGTAGTGAAGGCGGACGCCGTCCTCCACGGAGAAGGTCCAGGTCGGCTGCGGCCCCTCGGCGCGGGTGCCGCAGCGGGCACACCCCAGCGGCTCCGGCTCCGCCGCGGAACCGTCGTCGTCACTGCCGCCGGGAGGACTCGTCACCCGGCGACGATAACGCCGTTACCAGCGGCCCGCCCCGCACAACGCACCGCGGGGACCGGTCCGTTCACACGGATCGGTCCCCGCGGGGAGAGCTGGGCCTCCGGACTGGGGAGACCGCCTCTTCAGGTGGGATCGGTTACTGCATGACCGCGAGGGCGAGCGCGCGGCGGGCGCGCCGGGAGGCGCGCTCGGCCCGGCGCTGCATCCGGCGAGCGGTCACCAGGCCCGCGGCCCGGCGCTCCCGCTGCGCCTCCTGCAGTCGCTCGTGCATATGCGCACGGGCCAGGGCTTCTGGGATGAGTTGCATCTCTCGGGTCCTGTTCTGGCGCGAGTCGTTCGCACCGCTGGTGGTGAAGTCTTCGGTCGCGGAGCCTGCGGGCTCGTGAGCGGACGGCATCATCGGGGCCTGCTTCTGGGGGTCGTGCGTGAGAGGGCGGTCGATCGTTCCTGGGGTGTTCATGCCGTGACCGGGTTCTTGCGCGGGCGGCCACGCGGCCGCTTGCGGGCGACGACAACTCCCTGGACGAACAGCTCGCCACCCCAGACGCCCCAGGGCTCACGCCGCTCCTTGGCGCCGGCGAGGCAGGCCTCGATCAGCGGGCAGGTGCGGCAGAGGGACTTGGCGTACTCGACGTCCGCCGGCGACTCGGCGAAGAAGACCTCCGGGTCGTAGGAACGGCACGGAACGGGTACGCCGAGGTTCTCGATGGCGTCGTCGAGCGCGGTGAGCGCGGTGAGCGGAGTCAAGGTCGGGTCCTCCGTGGAGCCGGGCTTGGGGATCGTGTCGGAAGGCGGTACGGACGGGACGTGCGCTTCGAGTTGCACGGTTCGTCTTCCTCGTCTGGTCGTTTTCCGGCCTGTTGGCCGGGCGGCGGCTGGTACCTGGCTCTTTTCTTGTCCCGAGGCGCTTCGCTCTCCCCGCTTAAGGGAAAACAGAAGGGCCGCGGATCCCGGATGGGGTTCCGCGGCCCTGAAGGCGCCGGCCTGATCGGATCAGGCTGGATCACTCCAGGGTTCTGGCCCACGGAAGGCCCACATCAGGTGGTGCTGCGTCGTCTGCTTCCGGAATCCGGCACCGGCTGCCGCAAAGGCATAGGCCTTCGCCTGTGCCACTACCGCTTCCAGTGCCTCGGTCGGTCGCTCATCCCGCTCACGGACGGCAGGAGCCGCGGGAGCAAGGGAGGACGCCGGGCGCGCGGCACGGATGCCGGACAGACCGGTGCCCTGGTTCGAGGCGCCGAGCATGCACAGGGAGACGGCCGAGCGATCGGTCAGTTTGACGATGGAGCTGGTGTTGATGCTGATCACTGGACTCGCCTCCTCTCGGCGTCTAGGGGACTGGGGTGAGCCGGTCCGCGGATATGCAAGTACAACACGGAATCGGGGCCTTGGAGAAGGCCGCCGTCCCGTGCCTAAGAACCTATGGGGATTGCCGGGGCATGCGCAAACTATTTTTCCGACGAGTTCGGATCAGTCCTGATCCCGTTCCTCGTTGATGTCACGACCTGCGCAGATGGCCAGAACGTCGGCTCCGTAACGGCCCAGCTTGCGCATCCCCACCCCGGGGATCCTGACCAGTGCGTGCTCGTCGTCGGGGACCGTCTCGGCGATGGCCATCAGCGTCTTGTCGGTGAAGACGCAGAAGGCCGGCTGCCCGCTGCGCCCCGCCTGGCCGGCGCGCCACTCACGGAGCCGCTCGTACAGGCCCTCGTCCATGTCGGTGGGGCAGTCCTCGCAGCGCATCAGCTTCATCTCGCCCGCGTCGGTCAGCGTGCGGCCGCACACCCGGCAGCGTGCGGGGCTGCGCTGTCCGCGCCTCGGGCTCGGGGGGACCGAGGCGGACGACGCCACCCCGAACGAGCCGCGCTCCACACCTCCCGTGCCGACCGCGCCGCCACGGCCCGCGGCGGCGTTCGAGCCGGGACGCAGTCCGTGGAGGAAGCGGCTGGGGCGACGGTTCGGCCGGCTGCCGGGTGAACGGGAGAGCGCCCAGGAGAGATGGAGGCGCTCGCGGGCGCGGGTGACACCGACATAGAGGAGGCGGCGTTCCTCCTCGATCTGCTCGTCGGTCTTTGCGTAGGTGATCGGCATCATGCCCTCGGCGACGCCGACCAGGAAGACGGCGTCCCACTCCAGGCCCTTGGCCGAGTGCAGCGAGGCGAGGGTGACGCCCTGCACGGTCGGGGCGTGCTGGGCGCCGGCCCGCTCGTCGAGTTCGGCGACGAGGTCGGCGAGGGTGGCGCCGGGCCGGGCGGCGGCGAAGTCCTGGGCGAGATGCACCAGCGCGGCCAGTGACTCCCAGCGTTCCCTGACCGCTCCGGAACCGGCCGGCGGCTGGGTCGTCCAGCCCTCGCCCGAGAGCACGGCGCGCACCTGGGAGGGCAGGTCGGGGGCGTCGTCGAGGAGGGTGTCGTTGCCGCCGAAGCGGGCCGCGCCGCGCAGGGCGATGCCGGCCTTGCGCACCTCGGGACGGTCGAAGAACCTCTCGGCCCCCCGCAACTGGTAGGGCACGCCGGCATCGGCGAGGGCCTGCTCGTAGGTCTCGGACTGGGCGTTCGTCCGGAACAGAACGGCGATCTCGCTCGCCGGGACCCCCGCGTCGATCAGCTCACGGATGCGTCGGGCGGCGCCTTCCGCCTCGGCGGGCTCGTCGGTGTACTCGGTGAAGACCGGCTCGGTGCCCGCGGCACGCTGGGAGACCAGTTCCAGCCGGTGATCGGCGGCCCGGCCACGGGCCTGGGCGAGCAGGCTGTTCGCCAGGTGGACGACCTGGGGGGTCGAGCGGTAGTCGCGGACCAGCTTGACGACGGTGGCCCCGGGATGGCGGGTGCGGAAGTCGAGCAGATGGTCGGGGGTTGCGCCCGTGAACGAATAGATCGTCTGGCTGGCGTCGCCGACCACGCACAGGTTCTCCCGCTCGCCGAGCCACAGTTCCAGCAGACGCTGCTGGAGCGGGCTGACGTCCTGGTACTCGTCGACGACGAAGTGCTGGTACTGGGCGCGGACCTGTTCGGCGATGTCGTGCCGGTCCTGCAGGACGGCGACGGTCAGCAGCAGCACGTCCTCGAAGTCGATGACGACGCGCTCGCGCTTGAGGTCCTCGTAGGCGGAGTAGAGCTGGGCGATCTCGGCGGGGTCACGGGGGGACTCCCGGCCGGCCTTGGCGGCGGCTGCCGCGTAGTCGGCCGGGACGGTCTGGGTGACCTTGGACCATTCGATCTCCGCGGTGACGTCCCGCAGCTCGCCCCGGTCGAGCCGGATGCGGCAGGCGACGGCCGCGTCGGCGACCAGCTGGATCTTGCGGTCGACGAGCCGGGGCAGGGAGCCGCCGATCGCTTTCGGCCAGAAGTACTGGAGCTGGCGCAGCGCCGCGGAGTGGAAGGTGCGGGCCTGGACACCGACGGCGCCGAGCTGGCGCAGCCGGCCGCGCATCTCCCCGGCGGCGCGGTTGGTGAAGGTGACGGCGAGCACGCTGGAGGGCTGGAGGATGCCCGCGCGCACCCCGTAGGCGATCCGGTGGGTGATCGCCCGGGTCTTGCCGGTGCCGGCGCCCGCCAGCACGCACACCGGACCCTGCAGGGCGGTGGCCACGGCGCGCTGCTCGGGGTCGAGCCCTTCGAGCACCGCGTCGGCCGAGTCCGGTACCTGTGGGAAGAGGGTGGAGTGCGTTGCTGCTGTCACACAGCCATGCTGCCAGGTCGCCGGAGACGGACGAGCCGGTTGTCCACAGGGAGGGCCTCGCAGTCGTACTAATGCGGCACGCATCACGTGGGAGCCGTGCGGCACCCGGCGGGAATGCCGGCGCTTTCACGTACGTTCCCCCACAGCGAGGACGTCCCCGAGCCGCCGAAGGAGCGCGAGAGGTATGCAGGGCACTGTGACGATGTACAGCACCACGTGGTGCGGCTACTGCCGCCGGCTGAAGAGCCAGATGGACCGCGAGGGCATCGCGTACACCGAGATCAACATCGAGCAGGACCCGGAGTCCGCGGCCTTCGTGGAGAAGGCGAACGGCGGGAACCAGACGGTGCCCACGGTGCGAGTGGTTCCCACCACCGGTGGTGACGAGGTCGTGATGACGAACCCGAGCCTCGCCCAGGTGAAGCAGGCTCTCGCGGTCTGACGTTCTCCGGCGCCGCGCCCCCTCCGGTCGAGGTCACCGGAGGGGGCCGACTTGTGTTCAGAGGTGCGGGAAGGACGGAACCGACCGGATTCGAACCGGCGTCCTCGCGGTTTTGGAGACCGCGCGCGACGACCTCTGCGCTACGGCTCCGCCCGGTCCGACAGCCTAGCCGGTCACGGGACGGCGCCCCGGCGGCTCGACGCCGGGACCCGTTCAGAGCGCCGAGCGTCCCGTCAGAAGGCGCTGCGGGCCGGCAGGTCCTTGCCGTACCAGCGCTCGATCAGGCGGGCCGCGATCGAGATGCCGTACGGCGGGAGCACCTCTCCGGACTCGAAGGCGGCGTCGAGTTCGTCGCGGGAGAACCATCGGGCCTCGTGGATCTCGTCGCCGTCCACGTTGATCTCGGTCGAGGTGGCACGGGCGACGAAGCCCAGCATGAGGCTGGACGGGAAGGGCCAGGGCTGACTGGCGATGTACTCGACCTCGCCGACGCCGATGCCGGCCTCCTCGTGGACCTCGCGGCGCACCGACTGCTCGATGGACTCCCCCGGCTCGACGAATCCGGCGAGCGTGGAGAAGCGGCCCTCGGGCCAGTGGACCTGGCGGCCGAGCAGGATGCGGTCCTGGTCGTCGATCACGGCCATGATCACCGCGGGGTCGGTGCGCGGGTAGTGCTCGGCGCCGCAGGCGGGGCAGCGGCGGATGTGGCCGGCGGCGGCGATGACGGTGCGTTCACCGCAGCGGGAGCAGAAACGGTGCAGCCGCTGCCAGTTCTCCAGGGCGACCGCGTGCACCATCAGGCCGGCCTCGCGCTGCGACAGGAGCAGTCCCGCCTCGCGCAGGCCCGCCGGGCGGGCGGAGGCGTCCATGCGGCCGGGCAGGGAGTCCTTCTGGAGGGCGAAGTAGCTGACGCCCTCGTCGTCGATACCCAGGAAGTAGCGGTGGGCCTCGGTGAGCGGAGCCTCGAAGGACGGGGTCATGACGAGTTCGGTACGCCCGTCCGTCGTCTCGTCGATGAGGACCTGGCCGCCGGAGACCACGAAGCAGCGGGTCGATGGGTGGCTCCACGCCGCCGCGAGCCATGCTTCGTCGAGCCGGTGGTGGGCGGCGCGGTCGATGCCGCTCGGGGCGGTGAGCGAGACGGGTCGGTCGGCGGTGTGGTCGGTCCAGGTGGTCACGGGTGCTTCCAACTCCCCCGGTGGAACGGATTGGGTCGGCGGGCGGTTCGGCGGACGTGCGGCGGGAGGGACCGGGTCCTGCGGAGCGCGGCGGGTCCCTTCCAGTGTGCCCCGCGCGGGCGCCCGGTTCGGACGGTATGCGAGGTCAGGGGACGTGCCGCCAGTGCTCGGCGAGGTCGCCCCACAGGTACGCGCTGGTCTCGGCGCCTTTGAGGAGCAGGTCCAGGTCGACCTTCTCATTCGGGGCGTGCCAGCCGTCGGACGGGACGGAGATGCCGAGGAACAGCACCGGTGCGCCGAGGACGTCCTGGAGGTCGGCGGCCGGTCCGGAGCCGCCCTCGCGGGTGAAGCGGACGGGTGCGTCGAAGGCGCGGCCCATCGCGCGGACCACGGACCGCAGGGCCGGGTGGTCCAGTGGCGTCAGGCAGGGGCGCGTGGCGGGGCTGAAGGAGATCTCGTGGCGGATGCCGTCGGGCAGCTGTCCGGGCACCCAGGCGCCGACGGCCCTGCGCACCTGCTCGGGGTCCTGGCCGGCGACGAGCCGGAAGGAGAGCTTCACCATGGCGGAGGACGGGATGACCGTCTTGCTGCCGGGGCCCTGGTAGCCGCCGCCGATGCCGTTGACCTCGGCGGTGGGACGGGCCCAGACGCGCTCCAGGGTGCTGTATCCGGTTTCGCCCAGGGTGCCGTGGGACTTGGCGGTGCGCAGCCACTGCCGCTCGTCGAAGGGCAGCTCGGCGAAGAGTTCGCGTTCGCGGTCGGTGAGCTCGACGACACCGTCGTAGAAGCCGGGGATCGCCACGCGCGCGTGCTCGTCGTGCAGGGCGGCCACCAGGCGGGCGACGGCGGTGGCCGGGTTGGGCACCGCGCCCCCGAAGGAACCGGAGTGGATGTCCTGGTCGGGGCCGTACAGCCGGATCTCGCACTCGGCGAGGCCGCGCATGCCGGTGCACACGGTGGGGGTGTCCTCGGACCACATGCCGGTGTCGGAGACGATCACGACGTCGGCGGTGAGCCGGTCCGCGTGCTGTTCCACGAGCGCGCGGAAGTGCGGGGAGCCGGATTCCTCCTCGCCCTCGATCAGCAGTTTCAGGTGGACGGCCGGGGTGGTGCGGCCGGTGGTGGCGAGGTGGGCCCGGACGCCGAGGGTGTGGAAGAACACCTGGCCCTTGTCGTCGGCCGCACCGCGCGCGTAGAGGCGATCGTCGCGGACGACGGGTTCGAAGGGCTCGCTGTCCCAGCCGTCCTCGCGCGCCGCGGGCTGCACGTCGTGGTGGCCGTAGACCAGCACGGTGGGCGCCTCGGGATCGGCGGAGGGCCATTCGGCGTAGACGGCCGGGGCGCCGGGGGTGGGCCAGACCTCGGCGGTCGGGAAGCCGGTCTCCTTGAGTTTGGCGGCGAGCCAGTCGGCGCTGTGGCGCACGTCGGACGCATGGTCGGGCTGGGCCGAGACGGACGGGATGCGCAGCCACTCGGTGAGGTCGTCGAGGAAGGCGACGCGGTGCTGTGCGATGTACGTACGGACGGCGCTGACGGCAGTGTCAACGGGCTGGCTCATGTCCTCGAGCCTATCGGCCCGCGCCGGTGTCCTTAGAGTGCGGTATCTCACCGGACGGCTCCCCGAGCAGCAGCCGCTCCAGCTCCGCGCGGCCGGGCAGGGCGTCGGGGCGGACGACCTCACCGGTGCGTACGTACAGGAACGCGGCCGTGACGGTCTCCAGGGGGACGCCCTGCTGTTCGGCCCAGGCGAGCCGGTAGACGGCGAGCTGGAGCGGGTCGGCGGTGCGGCCGCGGGCGGTCTTCCAGTCGACGATCTCGTACCTCGTCCCGTCCCCGTCGTCCTCCCTGTAGACGGCGTCGATGCGGCCGCGGACGACGCGGCCGGCGAGCGACAGCTGGAAGGGGGTTTCCACGCGGTGGGGGGTGCGGTGGGCGTACTCGGTGCGTTCGAAGGCTTCCTTGAGGGCATCCAGGTCGCGTTCGTCGGCGATCTCGGCGTCGCTGCCGGGCAGCTCGTCCGGGTCCAGCATGGGCAGCGTCAGTTCCTCGAAGCGCGCCTCGACCCAGGCGTGGAAGCGGGTGCCGCGGCGGGCTGCGGGCTGCGGGGGGCGGGGCATGGGGCGGGCCAGCTCCTGGGCGAAGCCGTCCGGGTCGGCGGCCAGGCGCAGCAGCTCGGAGGCGGTCAGCGAGGCGGGGAGCCGCACCTCGGTGATGCTCGCGCGGGTGTGCAGGAGCTCTCCGGTGAGGGCGTCGAGGTCGCGGTCCCAGGAGGCGACGGTGCGGGCCTCCTCGGGGGTGAGACGGGGTCGCGGCGGGTGGGCCGGCTCCGCGGCGCGCGGGGGCGTGGTGGCTTCCGGCGCCGTCGCCTGGTGCGGGACGGTGGGGCGGTCGGTGCTCCAGGAGTCCCAGTCGTCCGGGCCGGCGTCGGCGAAGGGGTCCTCCTCGGGGAGGGGGTCCTCCTCGGGGAGGGGGTCCTCCTCGGGGAGGGGGTCCTCGTCGGGCGGTGGCGGCCAGTCCGGGTCGTCGTAGGCGTCGGGGTCGTGTACGGCCGTGGCGGGGCCGTCCGGGTGGGCGGCGAGGCGGTGGAGGTGGGCGAGGACGGTGTCGGCGGCCGCGCGGCGGCGGGCGAGGGCGGCGGCGTCGAGGGGCAGGGGCCACACCTGGTCGTCGCCGGCCCGGTGCAGGGCGGGGTTCTCCTCGTCCTCGGAGGGCTCGTCGGCCCACGCCTCGATCTCGCCGTGTCCGGCCGCGCAGTGCTCGTAGAGGGCGTGAAGGAACTCGGAGGGGCCGCGCGGTTTCTTCTGGCTGGGTCCCCACCAGTGGCCGGAGCCGAGGAGCAGGGAGCGGGGGCGGGTGAAGGTGACGTAGCCGAGACGGAGTTCCTCGGTGTGCTGGTGCTCCTTCATGGCCTCGTGAAAGGCCTTCAGGCCGCGGGAGTCCCAGGACTCGACGTCGGGCAGGGTGTCGGCGTCGCCGCGCAGTCCGTGCGGCAGCACCTTGCCCTGCGCGGTCCACTTCTCACGGCCCTGGCCGCTGGGGAAGGTACCGGTGACCAGTCCGGGGACGGCGACGACGTCCCATTCGAGGCCCTTGGACTTGTGCGCGGTGAGGACCTTGACGGTGTTCTCGCCGCCGGGCAGCGCGTTGTCGAGGCCCTTCTCGTACTGGGCGGCGGTGCGCAGGAAGGCGAGGAAGGCGAGCAGGGTGGCCTCGTTGTCGCCGGCGGCGAAGGACGCGGCGATGTCGAGGAAGTTGGAGAGGGTCTCGCGCCGGCGGGCGGCCAGGGCGTGCGGGGACGCGGAGAGTTCGACCTCCAGGCCGGTGACGGCGAGGACGCGGTGCAGGACGTCCATGAGGGGGTCGGCCAGGGAGCGGCGCAGGTCGCGCAGTTCGGCGGCCAGGCGGGCGAAGCGCACGCGCGCGTCTGTTGAGAAGGGCAGGCCGTCGTCGTCCCCGCGGCCGTCCAGCGGTGTCTCCAGGAAGGTGTCGAGGGCGTCGGCGAGCGAGATCACCTCGGCCGGGTCGACGCCCTCGACGGCCTCGGCGAGCCTCCGGTCGGGGTCGTCGTCGCCGTCCACGCGCGCGTGGGAGACGAGCCGCCGCGCGCGCCGCCCCAGCAGGGCGAGGTCGCGGGGGCCGATGCGCCAGCGCGGGCCGGTCAGCAGCCGGACGAGGGAGGCGTTGGCGCCGGGGTCCTGGAGGACCTCGCAGACGGCGACCAGGTCGGCGACCTCGGGAAGGTGCAGCAGCCCGGACAGGCCGACCACCTCGACGGGGACGTCCCGGGCGACCAGGGCGCCCTGGATCTCGGCGAAGTCGCCGGCCGTGCGGCAGAGCACGGCGATCTCGCCGGGCGCCTTGCCGGTGCGGACGAGGTGGGCGATGGAGTCGGCGATCCAGTCGATCTCCTCCGCGTGGGTGGGCAGCAGGGCGCAGCGGACGGTGCCGTCACGTTCGGCTCCGGGGGCCGGGCGGAGGGCCTCCACGCCCGCGTGCATGGCGCGCAGCGGCTCGGCGAGACCGTTGGCGAGGTCGAGGAGACGACCGCCGCTGCGGCGGTTCTCGCTGAGCGACTGGCGGGTGGCGGGGCGGCCGTCGGCGTGGGCGAAGTGCTCGGGGAAGTCGTCGAGGTTGGCGACGGAGGCGCCGCGCCAGCCGTAGATCGCCTGGCAGGGGTCACCGACGGCGGTCACCGGGTGACCGGTGCCGCCGCCGAACAGCCCGGCCAGCAGGACCCGCTGGGCTACGGAGGTGTCCTGGTACTCGTCGAGGAGGACCACGCGGAACTCGTCGCGCAGGACGCGGCCCACCTCGGGGAGGGCGGCGAGCCGGGCGGACAGGGCGATCTGGTCGCCGAAGTCGAGCAGGTCGCGTTCGCGTTTGGCGGCCCGGTAGCGCAGCACGAGGTCGGCGAGCTCGCGCCGCGCGGCGGCCGCCTCGGGGACCTTGCGCAGGTCGGCGTTGGTGAGCTTGGTGTTCTCCAGGGTGCGCAGCAGCTCGGCGTCGTGGGCGCGCAGGTCCTCGGGCCGTACGAGGTGTTCGGCGAGCTCGCCGTCCAGGGTGAGGAGGTCGCCGACCAGGTCGGGGAAGGAACGGGTGAGCGCCGGGTAGAGGCCGGGGGCCTCGCGCAGGACCCGCGCGGCGAGCTGGTAGCGGGTGGCGTCGGCGAGCAGCCGGGAGGTCGGTTCGAGGCCGATGCGCAGGCCGTGATCGGTCAGAAGGCGGCCGGCGAAGGCGTGGTACGTGGAGATCACCGGCTCGCCCGGGGGGTTGTCCGGGTCGATGGCGTCCGGGTCGGTGACGCCCGCCTTGATCAGCGCCTTGCGGACGCGTTCGGCGAGTTCGCCGGCGGCCTTGTTGGTGAAGGTGAGGCCGAGCACCTGTTCGGGGGCGACCTGGCCGGTGCCGACCAGCCACACCACACGTGCCGCCATCACCGTCGTCTTGCCCGACCCGGCTCCGGCCACGATCACCTGCGGAGCGGGCGGCGCGATGACGCAGGCCGTCTGCTCCGGGGTGAAGGGGATCCCGAGGAGCTCCTTGAGCTGATCGGGATCGGTGATACGGGCGGGCACACGCAGAATCTAGCGGCGGGCACTGACAACAGATGCCTTCAGAGCGCTCCGGGAGCGGATAACCGCAGGTCGGCGCAAGGGGTGCGATGCGTCACGCCGGTCATTCGACCACGTGCCGGCCCTCGGGCCGGGCGCTGCACGAGGCCCGGAACGCACAGTGGGCGCAGTGCTGGCCCGCGGTCGGGCCGAACCGTTCGTCGAGGACCTTCCCGGCAGCGGTGGCCAGCAGGTCGCCGATCCACTCCCCCTCCGGGGGATCCTGGGCCTGCACCTTGGGCAGGGTCTCGCCACCGTCCCGCTTGGCGGCCCCCTGGCGCAGCTGGACGAGCTCGGCACCGCCCGGTTCGGGACGCACTCCGTCGAAGACGTCGTCGACGGCGCCCTCCCCGACGGCGAGCTGGTAGACGGCGAGCTGGGGGTGGCGCTCCACCTCCTTGGCGCTGGGCGCCTGTTTGCCGGTCTTGAAGTCGACGACGTACGCGCGTCCCTCGGCGTCGGTCTCGACGCGGTCCATCTGGCCGCGGATGCGGACCTCGTAGTCGCCCGCTTCGAGGGTGACGTCGAAGTCGTGCTCGCTGGCCACCGGGGTGCGTCCGGTGCGGTCCATGACGTGCCACTCGAGGAAGCGTTCGAGCGCCACGCGCGCGTGCTCCTTCTCCTGCGCCGACTTCCACGGCGCGTCGAAGGCGAGCGCGTTCCACACCGAGTCGAGGCGCTCCATGAGGACGTCGAGGTCGGCCGGGGTGTGCCCGGAGGCCACCTCGTCGGCGAGGACGTGCACCACGTTGCCGAAGCCCTGGGCGGCGGTCGCGGGCGCGTCGGCCTTCACCTCACGGCCCAGGAACCACTGCAGGGCGCAGGTGTTGGCGAGCTGGTCGAGAGCGCTGCCGGAGAGCACGACGGGCTGGTCGCGGTGACGCAGCGGCACCTTGCTCTCCGTGGGCTCGAACATGCCCCACCAGCGGTAGGGGTGCGCGGAGGGCACCAGCGGGCGGCCGTCCTCGTCGGCGAGCGCGGCGAGCCGGGCCAGCCGCTGGGCGGCGGCCTCCCGCAGGGTGTCGGAGACCCGGGGGTCGACCGTCGTGGCGCGCAGTTCGGCGACGAGCGCGGCGACGGCCAGGGGACGGCGCGGGCGGCCGGTGACGTCCTTGGGCTCGACGCCCAGTTCGGTCAGGAAGCGGGAGGGCTGGTCGCCGTCGTCGGCGGGCGCCTTCACGGCCGTCACGACGAGCCGCTCACGCGCGCGCGTGGCCGCGACGTAGAACAGGCGGCGTTCCTCGGCGAGCAGCGCTCCGGGAGTGAGGGGTTCGGCGAGTCCGTCGCGGCCGATGCGGTCGGCCTCCAGCAGGGAGCCGCGGCGGCGCAGGTCCGGCCACAGGCCCTCCTGGACGCCGGCCACGACGACCAGGCGCCACTCCAGGCCCTTGGCGCGGTGCGCGGTCATCAGGCGCACGGCGTCGGGGCGGGCGGCGCGCCGCGTGAGGGTGTCGGCGGCGATGTCCTCGGCCTCGATCTCCTCCAGGAAGTTCAGGGCGCCCCGGCCGCCGGTGCGTTCCTCCGCGCGGGCGGCGGTGGCGAACAGCGCGCACACGGCGTCGAGGTCCCGGTCGGCGTTGCGTCCGGCCGCGCCGCCGCGCCGGACGGAGCGCTCCAGGCGCCCCGGCCACGGTGTGCCGTCCCACAGGTCCCACAGAGCCTCCTCGGCCGTACCGCCGCCCGCCAGGCGCTCACGGGCCCGGCGCAGCAGGCCGCCGAGACGCTGGGCGCCCCGCGCGTAGGCGGGGTCGTGCACGGCGAGCCGCTCCGGTTCGGCCAGCGCATGTGCGAGCAGCTCGTCCGAGGGCGGCGGCAGCGGGTTGCCCGCGGCCCGCTCCTCCTCGCGCAGGGCCCGTCCGAGGCGGCGCAGGTCGGCGGCGTCCATGCCGGCGAGGGGGGAGGTGAGCAGGGTGAGGGCGGTTTCGGTGTCGAGCCAGCACGGCTGCGCCTCGGCGCCGGCTCCGGTGCCTTCCCCGTCGCCCGCCTCCGCCGTCGCCACCGCGCGCAGGGCCGTCAGCAGCGGGGCCACCGCCGGTTCGTGGCGCAGGGGCAGGTCGTTGCCGTCGACGTCCACGGGGACGCCCGCCGAGGTGAGCGCGCGGCGGACGGTGGGGAGGGTGCGGGCGCCGGCCCGGACCAGGACGGCCATGTCGTTCCAGGGGACGCCGTCCTCCAGGTGCGCCCGGCGCAGGATGTCGGCGACGTTGTCCAGTTCCGTGCCGGACGTCGGGTAGGTGTACACCTCGACCCGGCCGCCGTCCCGGTCCGGGGTCAGCTCCCGGTGGGCGCGGACCTTCTCGGCGGGCAGGCGGGGCAGCGGCATGCGCCGGGTCACCCGCCGGGTGGCCTCCAGCAGGACGGTGCCGGAGCGCCGGGAGGTGCGCAGCACCTCGACCGGGGCCGGGCGGCCGTCCGCACGGGGGAACGCGTAGGGGAACTCCAGGATGCCGCCCACGTCCGCGCCCCGGAAGGCGTAGATCGACTGGTCGGGGTCGCCGAAGGCGACGAGGGTGCGCCCGCCGGCCAGGGCGTGCAGCAGCCGTACCTGGGCGGGGTCGGTGTCCTGGTACTCGTCGACGTAGACGGCGTCGTACCGGGCGGCGAGCTGCCCGGCGATCTCCGGGCGGCCGGCGAGGAGCACCGCGCGGTGGACCAGTTCGGCGTAGTCGAGGACGCCCTGCAGGTCGAGGACGTCGAGGTACTCGGCGAGGAAAGCGGAGGCGGCTCGCCAGTCGGGGCGTCCGATGCGGCGGGCGAAGGCGTCCAGGGCGTCGGGCCCGAGGCCCAGTTCGCGGCTGCGGGCGAGCACCGCGCGGACCTCGTCGGCGAAGCCGCGGGTGGTGAGGCAGGCACGCAGCTCGTCCGGCCAGCGCACATGGGCGAGCCCGAGCCGCTCCAGGTCCACCTGGCCGGCGAGCAGCTCGCGGACGGTGACGTCCTGCTCGGGGCCCGACAGCAGCCGCAGCGGCTCCACGAAGAGGTCGCTGTCCTGGTGGGCACGGATCAGGGCGTAGCAGAACGAGTGGAAGGTGGTCGCCTGCGGGGCGCGCGCGGCCCCGATCCGCAGGGCCATGCGGTCGCGCAGCTCGACGGCCGCCTTGCGGCTGAACGTCAGCACCAGGATGCGCTCGGGGTCCCCGTCACGGGCGATTCGCGCGGCCACGGACTCGACCAGCGTGGTGGTCTTTCCGGTGCCCGGACCTGCGAGAACGAGCAACGGGCCGGTCCCGTGCTCAACCACGGAGCGCTGTGCGGCGTCCAGTCGAGGGGGATTCACGCGGTCCGGCGGGGTACGCACCAGTCGATAAGCGCCACGATTCCCCCGCCGCACCTGGGGGTGCGACAGGCCGCTGGTGGAGGAAGAGGAGCTCACGTGGTTCGCCGGTCCTGGTGGGTGTGCTGTGGGGCCGTTCGCCGCGCGTGCGGGACGGTGGGCGCGGGGTGAAGGGGGCACGCGCAGCCGACGCTACGCCGGTGAAAAGTACGGAAGCAGGCTTTCCGCTTCTTCCCTCCGGTCGCTCCGGACGCACATGTCCCTTGCCTCACGAACGTACGTCATGCCACGAATGTGCTCCGCCTCACCTCGGGGGATCAGAGGTCACACGGCGGCGTGCGCGATGGCGGAAGCTGTCAGGTGTGACCCTCGGTGTACCCGCCGCCGTCCCACCGCGCGCGCCCCATGTCGAGGCGCGGCACGTGGCCCTCCGCGGCCCGGCTCGCCTCCCTCAGGGGCGTGCCCTCCGCGCGGTAGTGGCCGAGGGCTCTCAGCTCGTGACCCGGCAACAGCACTCCGTCCGCGCGGACGACACGCCACCACGGCACCGCTCCCCCGTACAGGGCCATCACGCGCCCGACCTGCCGGGGACCGCCCTCCCCCAGCCACTCGGCCACGTCCCCGTACGTCATGACATGTCCCGGCGGGATCAGCTCGGTCACCTCGAGGACCCGCTCGGCGTACTCGGGCAGGGCGTCCGGGTGCTCCGGACCGCCGTCGGACGGAAGGCTCTCCTGGCTCATCCGGCCCATCCTGCCCCACCCCACCGACAACGCGACGCGCTCACGCGCGTGCGCGCGGCTCGCCCCGAAGCGGTGCTTCGGGCAGACTGTGCCGCCCGCGTTCGGACCCTGATGCCCCCTTGTGCCGGTACGGCATGCCACCATCGTGCGGGCGGTGACCGGTGATACAAGATCGAGAAGAGACGATGAAGCAGCAGGGTGCGCACTCCGAGGGCACGAAGGGCACCCCTGACGCCTTGTCGCGCCCGGACACCGCGGACCCCGAGACGGCACACATCGACGAGGTGGAGGGCGACGAACCGCTGCTCCCCGCGCGGGTGCACCGCCCGTCCGACCTCATGCGGCTCCTGGCGGGCGTACTCGCCGTCGTGGTGCTGCTGGCGATCGCCGCGTTCGCCCACGGCACCACCTCGGGCCTGGAGCAGGACATCAGCAAGGGCACCGGTCAGGCGCCCGACCTGCTCATCAAGATCGCGGGCCTGGCCTCCAGCATCGCGATCCTCCTGGTGCCGGTGGCCTTCGCCATCGAGCGGCTGATCAAACGGGACGGGTTGCGGATCGCCGACGGCGTGCTCGCCGCCGTCCTCGCGCACGGTGTGACGCTCGCCACCGACCTGTGGGTCGCACGTGCCGCTCCGGGCTCGATCCAGGAGGCGCTCACCCAGCCCTCTCCCGGTGACATACACGCCCTGACCGATCCGGTGCACGGCTATCTGGCCCCGGTGATCGCGTACATGACGGCCGTCGGGATGTCCCGCAGACCCCGGTGGCGCGCGGTGCTGTGGGTGGTGCTGCTCCTCGACGCCTTCTCGATGCTCGTCACCGGGTACACGACACCGTTCTCGATCATCCTGACGGTCCTGATCGGCTGGACCGTCGCCTACGGCACCCTCTACGCGGTCGGTTCACCCAATGTGCGCCCCACCGGCCGCACGCTGATGGCGGGCCTGCGCACCGTCGGCTTCCGCCCCGTGACCGCGTCCCGGGTGGAGTCCGGTGACGCCTCCGAGGCCGGGGACCGGGGGCGCCGCTACTTCGTCACCCTGGAGGACGGTCCGCCGCTGGACGTCACGGTGGTCGACCGTGAGCAGCAGGCGCAGGGATTCTTCTACCGCGCGTGGCGCAATCTGGCCCTGCGCGGCTTCGCCACCCGCAGCAGCCTGCAGTCGCTGCGCCAGGCGCTGGAGCAGGAGGCGCTGCTGGCCTACGCGGCCATCGCGGCCGGCGCCAACGCGCCCAAACTGATCGCCACCTCCGAACTCGGTCCCGACGCGGTGATGCTCGTCTACGAGCACAGCGGCGGGCGCACCCTCGACTCACTGCCGGACGAGGAGATCACCGACGAACTGCTGCGCGACACCTGGCACCAGGTACAGGCCCTGCAGTCCCGCCGTATCGCGCACCGCAGGCTGGTGGGCGACGCCATCCTGGTGGATCGTTCCGGCACGGTGATCCTCACCGATCTGCGCGTCGGCGAGATCGCGGCCGGCGATCTGCTGCTGCGCATGGACACCTCCCAACTGCTGGTGACGCTGGGTCTCAGGGTGGGCGCCGAACGCGCGGTGGCCTCCGCGCTGAGCGTCCTCGGCCCCGACACCGTGGCGGACTGTCTGCCGATGCTCCAGCCCATCGCGCTGAGCCGCTCCACGCGCGGGACCCTGCGCAAGCTGGCCCGGGAGCGGGCGGAACGCGAACGTGAGGCGGTCCTGGAGGCCTCCCGGCAGTCCAGACCGGCCCGCGCGGAGCACGGCGCCCACCGTGTCGTCCTCGACAAGCCGGACAAACCCGACAAGAAGGCCGTACGCGCGGAGCAGCGGGCCGAGAAGCGGGCCATCGACGAAGCCCTGGAGGAGGCGCGCGAGGAGGATCTGCTCACCCAGATCCGGCACGAGGTGCTGCGGATCAGGCCACAGGCCCCGGTCGAGCCGGCCCGGCTGGAACGGGTGCGCCCGCGGACGCTGATCAGTTTCATCGCCGGTGCGATCGGCGCGTACTTCCTGCTGACGCAGCTCACCCACATCGAGTTCGGCCCGCTGATCGCCAACGCGGAGTGGGGCTGGGTGGCCGCGGCGGTGCTGTTCTCGGCGGCCAGTTATGTCGCGGCGGCCATGGCCCTGCTCGGATTCGTACCGGAGCGGGTGCCGTTCGTGCGGACCGTGGCGGCACAGGTCGCCGGGTCGTTCGTGAAGATCGTCGCCCCGGCGGCGGTGGGCGGTGTCGCCCTGAACACGCGGTTCCTCCAGCGCGCGGGGGTGCGGCCCGGTCTCGCGGTGGCGAGCGTCGGCGCGTCGCAGCTCTTCGGGCTCGGCTGTCACATCCTGATGCTGCTGGCGTTCGGCTATCTGACCGGTACCGAGAAGACGCCCTCCCTCTCACCGTCCCGCACGGTGATCGGGGGTCTGCTGACGGTGGCGGTGCTGGTGCTCGTGGTGACCTCGGTGCCGTTCCTGCGGAAATTCGTCGTCACGCGCGTGCGCTCACTCTTCGCGGGTGTCGTGCCGCGCATGCTCGATGTGCTGCAGCGGCCGCAGAAACTGATCACCGGCATCGGCGGCATGCTGCTGCTGACGGCCTGCTTCGTGATGTGCCTGGACGCCTCGATCCGGGCGTTCGGCGACGAGACGACATCCGTCAGCATCGCCGGCGTCGCCGTCGTCTTCCTCGCGGGCAACGCGCTGGGGTCGGCGGCCCCGACGCCGGGCGGTGTCGGCGCGGTCGAGGCGACCCTGACGGTCGGTCTCATCGCGGTCGGGCTCCCCAAGGAGGTCGCCGCGCCGGCGGTGCTGCTCTTCCGGCTGCTGACGCTCTGGCTGCCGGTACTGCCGGGCTGGCTGGCCTTCAACCACCTCACGCGCAAGGCGGCCTTGTGAGCGAGGGCCCCTTACCTCGTACGGCCCGTGCCCCGCGCGTCCCGCTCCGGGCGACCGCAGGATGGGACCATGCCCCACCCCTTCCGTCTGCGTGCCGCCGTCCTGACCGTCTGCGCCGTGCTGCTGCCCGCCCTGCTGACCGGCTGCGGTGAGGACGCCGACAAGGCCGAGGACCTGACGGAACAGCGGCTCAGCTGGAGGGACTGTCCGGCTCCGTCCGAGGCGCAGGGAGGGGGCACCTCCCCGTCCCCCCTCCCCGGTGACCGGGGCGAATGGAGTTGCGCCACCATGAAGGCGCCGCTGGACTGGGACGATCCCCAGGGCGACACCATCGGCCTCGCGCTGATCCGGGCCAGGTCGAGCGGCACGGCGAGCGAACGCATCGGCTCCCTGATCTTCAATTTCGGTGGCCCGGGCGGCTCCGGCGTCACCGCACTGCCCGGGTTCGGCAAGGACTACGCGACCCTGCGCACCCGCTACGACCTGGTGAGCTTCGATCCCCGCGGGGTCGGGCGCAGCGCGCCCGTGACCTGTCTGGACGACCAGCAGCTCGACACGTACTTCCAGCAGGACGCCACCCCCGACGACAGGACCGAGCGCGCGGAACTCCTGGACCGCACCGAGGAGTTCAACGCGGCCTGCGAGAAGAAATCCGAGCGGGTGCTGCCTCATGTACGCACCACGGACGCCGCCCGTGACCTGGACCTGATGCGTCAGGTCCTCGGCGACGACGTGCTGCACTACTTCGGCATCTCCTACGGCACCGAACTCGGCGGCGTCTACGCCCACCTGTTCCCCGAGAAGGTGGGCCGCGCGGTGTTCGACGCGGTCGTCGACCCCACGGAAACCGCGGAACAGGGCTCGCTCGGACAGGCGCGGGGGTTCCAGCTCGCGCTCGACAACTACGCCGAGGACTGCGTCTCGGGGACCGAGGAGTGCCCCGTCGGCGACAGCGTGCAGGACGTGAAGGACCGGATCGCCGAACTGCTGAAGGACCTCGACAGCACGCCCATCCCGGGCATCTTCCCGCGGGAACTGACCCAGACCGCCGCGACCAACGGAATCGTGCAGACACTGTACTCGGAGGACCTCTGGAAGTTCCTCACCGATGGCCTCGAGCGGGCGTACGAGGGTGACGGAACGATTCTGATGGTGCTCTCCGACTCGATGAACGGGCGCAGCAAGAACGGTGAGTACAACAACCTCGTCCCGGCCAACGTGGCCATCAACTGCGCCGACGACAAACCCCGCTACACCCCCGAGGACGTGGAGCGCCGGCTGCCCGGGTTCCGGGCGGCGTCCCCGCTGTTCGGGGAGTATCTGGCATGGGGAATGGTCAGCTGCACCGACTGGGCGGTGCCGGGGGCCGCCGAGCATCCGGATGTCCACGCCCCCGGCGCCGCTCCGATCCTGGTGATCGGCAACACCGGCGACCCGGCCACTCCGTACGAGGGGGCGCGCAGGATGGCGCAGGCACTCGGTGCGGGCGTGGGAGTGGAGCTGACGTACAAGGGGCAGGGACACGGGGCCTACAACAGCAAGAACAGATGTGTGCAGGACGCGGTGCACGGCTATCTCCTGGACGGAAAAGTGCCCGCGGACGGGACCGTCTGCTCATGAGCGAGCAGACAGTTCACTATTAAGACGCAGGTCAGAGCGTTATCCACAGGCCGCCCCGGCGAGCGGCGGGTCTGCCTACCATGGCCTGACCGCCATCCGCGGCACGGTGCGGACGGCCAGCGAGGGGGAAATGGCACATGACCCGTTTCACACGGTGGACGGCCCTGACGGTCGCCGCCGCACTGCTGACGGCCGGCTGCAGCGGCGACGGCTCGTCGGACGACGACTCCGGCAGTGACGGAAAGAGCGGCGGGACGGCGCTCGACTGGGGGCGCTGCAAGGCCTCCGGGGACGCTCCCGCACCGGGCGAGGACTGGCAGTGCGCCACCCTCAGGGTGCCGCTGGACTGGTCGAAGCCGGACGGCTCCACGATCGGGCTCGCCCTGATCCGGGCCAAGGCCACGGGCGACGACCGCCTCGGCTCCCTGCTGTTCAACTTCGGCGGACCGGGCGGGTCCGGCGTGTCGATGATGCCGTCCTACGCCGCCACGGCCTCCGAGCTGCGCGAGCGGTACGACCTGGTGAGCTGGGATCCGCGCGGGGTCGCCGCCAGCGAGGGCGTCCGCTGCCGCGACGACGAGAGCATCCAGGCCGCCGAGTCGTCGGTGGACGGCACCCCGGACACACCGGCCGAGGAGCGGACGTTCCTCCAGGACGCCGCCGACTTCGGCAAGGGCTGCCAGGACGCCGCCGGGAAGCTGATGGCCCACGTCTCGACCACGGACACCGCTCGCGACATGGACCGCATCCGGCAGTCCCTCGGCGACGACCGGCTGAACTACTTCGGCATCTCCTACGGCACCGAGCTGGGCGGTGTCTACGCCCATCTCTTCCCGAAGAAGGTGGGGCGGATGACGCTCGACGCGGTGGTCGACCCGAGCGCCGACACCATGGGCCACGCCAAGAACCAGACCCGAGGCTTCCAGACAGCCCTCGACAACTACCTGAAGTCCACCGGGCGGGACCCCGAGCAGGGTTCGCGCGAGATCGCGGAGCTGCTGGAGCGGATCGACTCCGACCCGCTGCCGACGTCGTCGTCCGGGCGCGAGCTGACGCAGACGCTGGCACTGACCGGCATCGTCCTGCCGCTGTACAGCAAGACCAGCTGGCCGGTGCTGACCAGCGCGCTGGAAGCGGCCGAGGAGGGCGACGGCACGGAGCTGCTGGCGCTGGCCGACGGCTACAACGAACGCGACGCCTCGGGTCAGTACGGCACGACGACCCACTCCCAGCGGGTCATATCGTGCCTGGACGACAAGCAGCGGCCGACTCCGGAGGAAACGAAGAAGCTGCTGCCCGAGTTCGAGGAGCTCTCGCCCGTGTTCGGGTCCTTCCTCGGCTGGGACACGGCCGGCTGGTGTCACGACTGGCCGGTGCCCGGCCAGTTCGACACCCCGGAGGTGAGCGCGCCGGGCGCGGCGCCGGTCCTGGTCGTGGGCAACACCGGCGACCCGGCCACACCGTACGAGGGTGCCCGGAAGATGGCGGACGAGCTGGGCGAGGACGTCGGTGTGGTGCTCACCTGGAAGGGCGAGGGCCATGGCGCGTACGGCAGTGGGAGCGACTGCGTCGACTCCACGGTGGACGCGTACCTGCTGGACGGCACGGTGCCCGAGGACGGCAAGATCTGCTCATGACGACGGCGGGGGCTCCGCGCACTCGTGGTGCCCGGAGCCCCCGCGTCGGCTCATGTGCGTGCCGGGGTCGGTCAGTAGACCGGCTTCTCCGGCTCGATCTGGTTGACCCAGCCGATCACACCGCCGCCCACGTGGACGGCGTCGGCGAAGCCCGCGGACTTCAGGACGGCGAGGACTTCCGCACTGCGGACACCCGTCTTGCAGTTCAAGACGATCTTCTTGTCCTGCGGCAGGCTCTCCAGGGCGTTGCCCATGAGGAACTCGTTCTTGGGGATCAGGCGGGCGCCCGGGATGGACACGATCTCGAACTCGTTCGGCTCGCGGACGTCGATAAGCTCGATGCTCTCGCCGTCGTCGATCCACTCCTTGAGCTGCTTCGGAGTGATCGTGGAGTCGACGGCCGCCGCCTGGGCCTCCTCGGACACGACGCCGCAGAAGGCCTCGTAGTCGATGAGCTCGGTGACGGTCGGGTTGTCGCCGCAGATCGCGCAGTCGGGATCCTTGCGGACCTTGACCTGGCGGTACTGCATCTCCAGGGCGTCGTAGATCATGAGCCGGCCGACCAGCGGCTCACCGATGCCGGCGAGCAGCTTGATCGCCTCGTTGGCCTGGATGGAGCCGATGGACGCGCACAGCACGCCCAGGACGCCGCCCTCGGCGCAGGAGGGGACCATGCCGGGGGGCGGGGGCTCCGGGTAGAGGCAGCGGTAGCAGGGGCCGTGCTCGGACCAGAAGACCGACGCCTGGCCGTCGAAGCGGTAGATCGAGCCCCATACGTACGGCTTGTTCAGCAGCACACAGGCGTCGTTGACCAGGTAGCGGGTCGCGAAGTTGTCCGTGCCGTCGACGATCAGGTCGTACTGGCTGAACAGGTCCATCACGTTGTCGGCCTCGAGCCGCTCCTCGTGGAGGACCACGTTCACGTACGGGTTGATGCCCTTGATCGTGTCACGCGCGGACTCGGCCTTGGGGCGGCCGATGTCGGACTGGCTGTGGATGATCTGGCGCTGCAGGTTCGACTCGTCGACCTCGTCGAACTCCACGATGCCGAGCGTGCCCACGCCCGCCGCGGCCATGTACATCAGACCCGGCGAGCCCAGGCCACCAGCGCCCACAAAGAGCACCTTGGCGTTCTTCAGCCGCTTCTGCCCGTCCATGCCCACATCGGGGATGATCAGGTGGCGGGAGTACCTGCGGACCTCGTCTACGGTGAGCTCGGGGGCCGGCTCGACCAGGGGTGGCAGCGACACGGGGACTCCGTTGGTCGGTCAATCACTACGGGTGTTCTTCGCTTAACAGTGCCATGGCCTTTTTCATTCCGAGACACCTGTCCCGATACGCGAGACGATGTCGTCCCAGTAGCCGGGCAGGGGCTCCCAGGGGGCAGGACGGGCGTGGTGCCCCGGGTGGCGGGTGTGGTCCGTGAAGTAGATCGTCGCGGCGCCCTGCCAGCGGGCGATGCGCAGGGCCTCGTCCAGGTGCGGGCGGGGCACTCCGTGCACGAAGTGGCAGAAGCGTTCGGGCGGGTGGTCGGCGGTCCACTCCGCCACCTGCGACCAGCGGTAGTCGTTCCACGGGCCGGAGAAGGTGACCAACTGGTCGGCGTGTTCGGCGTATCCCGGGTACGGATGGGTGCCGTGGCCGAGGACGATGTGGGCGTCATGGAGCGCCCGGAGTGTGGTGATCGTGCGCCCGACCTCGGGGAGTGCGGCCCGGTCGGCGGGACAGCGGTCCAGCAGGAAGCCGTCGACCTGGTACCAGTCGATGAAACGGCGGGCGTCCGAGATCACCTCACCGAACGTGCGGAGGCCGTACGCCGAGTCGAGGTGGCCGAGGACGCGGACACCGGCGTTGCGGAGGCGGCCGGCCGCCTCCAGGCAGTGCGGGTCGGGTCGGGTGCCGGGGCCGTCGGCCACGTCGAGGACGACCCAGTGCAGAGGGGTGCCCGGGCGGGTGAGCTCGCTCCACTCGGTCGGGGCGACGAGGGGGTGCGCGAGGCCGGGGACGCCGAAGCCCGTACGGACGCCGGTGCTCGCCGTACCGGCTTTGACGCTGGTCAGATACGGCATGCCGCCTCCATCCAGATGTCGGCGAGGGACTCCTCGAGGTTGATCCGGGGGCGCCAGCCGAGGCGGTCGCGGGCGGTGCGGACGTCGGCCTGCTGCCAGCTGCCGCAGCCGTCGGGGTACGGGAAGGCGACGGGGGTGGTGGGATGGTCGAGGTCGGGGCGTGGATGGTTGATCGTGGTGCGGAGAAGGGTGGTGGGGTGGGGCGTGTGGGTGGGGTGGGGTACGTGCGGTGGGTGCAGGCCCGGGGAGGTGTCCAGTTCGTTGAGGGCGCCGCCGTAGCCGGCCACCCTGGCGAGGATTCCGGCGGCGTCGCGGAGGCGGACGGCGCGGCCCGAGCCGATGTTGATGACACCCTGCGCGGCGGAGAGGGAGGCGGCGTGGACGGCGCGGGCCACGTCGCGGACGTCGATGAAGTCCCGTTGTGCCCCGAGACCGCCGAGCTTCAGCTCGCTGTCGCCGGACTGCATGGCACGGCGCATCGCCTCGGCGAGGCGGCCGAGGGGGGAGCCGGCGGGGGTCCCGGGGCCGACGGGTGAGAAGACCCGGAGGACCACGGCGTCCAGGCCGGAGCCGAGGACCAGCTCGGTGGCGGCGAGCTTGCTGACGCCGTAGGGGCCGCCGGGGCGGGGGACGGCGTCCTCCGCCGTGGACGAGCCGGGCTGGCTGGGACCGTACTCCGAGCCGCAGCCGATCTGCACGAGCCGTGCGCCACAGCCGCTGCGTCGGAGGGCCTCGCAGACGGTGGCCACGGCGACGGTGTTGTGCCGGGTGAGTTCGCGGGCGCCGCCCCGCGTGGTGCCGGCGCAGTTGACGACCACGCCGGGATGGACGGCGTCGAGGAAGCGGGTGAGGGCGCCGGGGCTGCCGGTGGCGAGGTCGAAGCGGACGTCGGCGTCGTCACCGCGGCCGAGAGCGGTGAGCTGGACGGCGGGGTCGGCGAGGAGGCGGTCGGCTACGAAGCGGCCGATGTAGCCGTTGGCTCCGATCATGAGGACTCTCATCGGGCGGCTCCTTCGGCGTCCGGGGTGGTCATGTGGGGTTCTCCTTCGGGTGTGTTCCTCGGGGCGCGAGCGCCGGGCCGTGAGGCCCGGCCCCGGTCCACCGGCGCAGGGCACCGCATGAGCACCGGGGCCACACCGTCCTCGGCCGGCATTCGCGTCGTCACCGCGGTTGCTCCGGGGGGATGTGCGCCGAGGCTCGGGCGAGTTTGCGGGAGGCGTGGATCAGCAGGAGCAACGCCGCTGTCCCGCAGGTGAGGGTGGGGAGGGCGGCGGGGCTCCAGGACGTGGTCAGGGTTTGGACCGGTGTGGCCAGGGCGTCGCAGCCGGGGAGGCGGGCCGTGAAGAGCGTGGCCAGGGCCGTCATCTGGGTGACGGCCGTGATCGTGAGGATCACCCTCGGCGCGTGGGTGAAACCGTGGATCGTGAGGAGGCGGGCCAGGTAGAGAAGGCCTCCCAGGGCGAGCGTCGAGGGCAGGGCGAGGGGCTCGTCGAGGAGCCTGGACGTCACCGTGAGCAGAACGGCCACCGCGCCCAAGAACAGGGCGAACACACCGATGAGCGCGGGTCGCACGGAAGCCGAGAAGTCCTCCAGACCACGACTCGACGCCAGCCTGCGGCGGACGCGGGCGGCGAAGAGGCGGGCCGTCCAGGCGGCGGGCGCGCAGGACAGGGCGAGCGCCACGACCGGGGCGACGGTGAGCGGCCAGTCCCCCTCCGCCGTGCCGTCGGGCAGACCGTCGGGGCCGCCGGTGACGGCCGTGCTGAGCAGGCCGTCGCCCAGGAGGGCGTAGCCGAGGAGCCAGCAGTTCCAGGACGCCGTGGCGGAGCGGGACGAAATGCCGGCCCGGGCGCTCAGCGGGCCCCGGCGCAGTGCCGCACGCAGGGCGAGGGTGACGGCCAGGATGCCGGTGGCCGCCGTGCAGAGGCGGAGCTGGCCGTGGGTGAGGCGCAGGGCGATCACCGTCGCCACGCACAGGGCGCCGGGGAGCAGGGTGAGGACGGTCCAGTCGGCGCGTGCCCTCGGACCCGTGGTGGCCGGGGCGGGCCGAGGTGGTGTGTCGTCACGGGGGACCCTGGCGTAGAGCTCCTCCGCGAGGGAGAAGACGTCACGGTGCCGGAAGCGGGCGGCGGTGCGGTCGGTGATGCCGTGGGCCTCCAGGCCCGCCGCGATCTCCAGGGGGTCCACCGCCCGTTCGCACAGGTCGCGGTGGCGGTGCAGCAGCGCCTTGACCGGGTCGGCCGCACCGGACGGAGTGCTGCGGTTCAGTTCGCCGAGGTCGGTCATCGGGCTGTCTCCGTCGCGGGTACCGGGGTGTCCATGGCCCACCTGGGGACGGCGCGGTGGCCGGGGTCGGTCCAGTGGCCGGGGACGTGGGCCTCGGCGGGGGTGGCGAAGGGCAGCGGGTCGCCGGTGTCGTCGAGGAGCAGGCGGCGGACCGGTGTGCGCGCGAGGATCTCCAGGTAGATGCCGTGGAACGCCGCGATGTTCTGGTCGACGGTGAACAACTCGAGCGCGCGGGCGCGCGCGGCGGCACCGAGGCGTACGCGGCGCTCGGGGTCGCGCAGCAGGGAGACGCACGCCTCGGCGAGCGCCCGCGGATTGCGGGGCGGTACGACGAGACCGGTGCCGCCGATGGCCTCCACGACCGCGCCGACGTCCGTGGAGACCGTCGCGCGCCCGCAGAGCATCGCCTCGACGAGACCGGCCGGGAAGCCCTCGACGACGCTGGAGAGAACGGTCACGGCGCCCGAGGCGTACGCGTCGGCGGGGGTGGCCGGGCCCGGGCCGCCGATCTCCTCGAAGGACACCGGGTTGGCGCCCACGGAGTGCGGTCCCTCGGCCTCGTCCGGGAAGAGGTGCGCGGCCAGTGCCTCGCAGTGGCCGCGGTAGGCGGCGCCCTCCGGGTCCGACGGACCTCCGATGATCCGCAGCCGGGTCTTCGGCTCCTCCTTGCGGATCTCCGCGAAGGCGTGCAGCAGCGAGACCAGGTCCTTGGCGGGCTCCACACGGCCGACCCAGACGAGGGTGTGCGGGTCGGCGCCCTCCGGGGACTCCCCCGCCTCGGCGAAGGGCGCGGCGTCCATGCCGGGGTACACCGTGCGGAGCTTCGCCCGGTCGGCGCCGCAGCGCTCCTGCCAGCGGCGGGCGTGCGTGTTGCCCGGTGTGATGACCGCGGCCCGGCGGTAGGTCTCGGCGGCGAGCCTGCCGTGGAAGGCGGCGAGCAGGGAGCGGACCGCGGGTGAGGCGTCCGGGCGGGTGAGGTAGTGCGTCCGCAGGCGTACGCCGTACTCGGTGACGAGGAGGGGGATGTCGAAGAAGTGGTGGGCGAGCAGGCCCGGAAGAGCCGTCACCCCGCCGGCGGCGGCGTGGCACAGATCCACCGCGCCCAGCCCGTCCTCCTCGTACCAGTCGAGCGAGAGGGGGCGCAGGGCGCGCTCCAGGTGTGCGGCGACGGCCAGCAGATCGGGTACGCGGGCCTCACGCGCCGCACGCAGGGCGCCGGGCGCACGACAGGCGCGTTCCAGGGCGCGTACGGCCGTCTCGGAGCGGAGTGCGGCCACCAGGCCGCCTTCGTCGCGGGCGAGTTCGGCGAGGCCCCGAAGAGCGGTGGCGAAACGGTCCGCCTCGGCTGTCGCGGGCTGCGGGTCGGGGGCGGTGGGGTCCGTCGCGGTGCAGAGGGCGGCGGCCAGTTCACCGTAGTGCTCCGAGAAGCGCCGGCGTGCGCGGCGGCCGTACACCACCCCGTCGTCCTCGGCCGCCCACAGCGGTGCGGTGCGGACCCGGCCGACCTGGGGCGGCAGCGGGACCCAGCCCGCGTCCTCCTGGGCTTCGCCGGTGCTGAACGCGTAGACGTGGAACTCGTGTTGGCCGAGTCCGCGCACCAAGCGGTCGCACCAGAGCCCGCCCTCACCGCCCACGTACGGATAGCCACCCTCCGTAAGCAGTCCGATGCGCACGTGCGCACCCCCGATCTCCCGTGTGGGGAGCCGCCGTTGGTTTGGCGGCTCGCAGCGGGACGAACGTATGCGGACAAGGAGGTGGCGTGATGGACGGTTGTCCATCACGCCACCAAAAGGGGTGAACGGGCGTAACTTTCCCGCGCGGAGCGCGTTCCGCCGCGCTAGGCGCTCAACCCTTGGGGTAGGGCCATGCGTTCGGGCGGCAGCTGATTCCGTCGTGGTCGAGGAACTTGGTCTGCTGCTGCATGACCGGGGCCAGGTCGCCGTCCTTGTCACAGGTGACGTGGTTGTAGCCCAGGCGGTGGCCGATCTCGTGGTTGATCAGCATCTGGCGATAGGCGTGCATCTTGTCGCCGTAGGTGTCCGCTCCCCGCGCCCAGCGGTCCGCGTTGATCATCACGCGCTCGGTGGCCGCCGAGTCGCAGGAGACGTTGTCCACGGTGGTGTCCAGGCCGGACTTGGCGCACCAGTCGGCGGTCGTGTCCGGACCGGCGAGGGTGATCACGAAATCGACCTCGCCGGAGTGGACGCGCTCGAACGTGCGCGCGCCGTTGTGCGCCCAGCTGCGGTTGTCGTTGAGCGTTTTCTGGACCGCTTCGGCGAAGAGTTCACCGTCGAGGCCGAGCCCCTGCTCCACGTCCACGCGGTAGGTGACCTTCTCCCCCTTGCCCGGAGCCTTGTCGATGCCGGGGATCGCGTCGAACTTCCCCGTGCCCCCGCGCGCGGCGCTCAGCGGGTACTTCTGGTCCATCCTCTGCTCGTAGGTCAGCGGTTCGGCGCTGGGTACGGAGGGCGTCTCCCGGTCGTCCCCGCGCGAGGCGGAGTCCCGGACGTCGCGTGCCTGCTCGCCGGCGGCCTGCGCCTGTACGCCGGTGCCGTCGCGTTCGTCGGTGACCTGCCCGGCCACGACGACGGCCAGCACGGTCGTGACGGCGGCGGCCGCGATCCCGGTGAACGCCCGCCCCTTGCCGCCCCTGGCCGGCGCGGGCTCTCCGGTCGGCGGCGTGTCGTCGTCATCGAGGTCGGCGGGGACACCGGTGGCCGGGGCGGCGCTCCAGTCGGTGACGGCGGCGTAGGGGTCCGCGGGACCCGCCGGGCGGGGCACGTAGGCGGGCGTGCGCGGGGAGAAGAGGTCGGCGTCCTCGCCGAAGGCGTCGAGGTAGTCCTGACGCGGCCCTCCGGGAGGCGCCTGCCGCTGTCGCGGGAGGGGCGCACCCGGCCCCGCCGGCATGCCGTACCCGGCCCCGGCCGCCGTACGACCGTCCGACGTCCCCCAGCCGCCCCCGGGTTCCCGCTGCTCGGGATGCCCACCACGGGCCTGGGGAACGCCACGGGCAGGTGTTCCGTCGGGCAGCCGGGGAAAGCCGTGCGCGGGAGTCCCGTCGGGCAGCCGGGGAAAGCCGTGCGCCGGGGTTCCGTCCGGCAGACGCGGTACGCCATGCGCGGGCGTTCCGTCCGGGAGCCAGCCGTCCGGGAGGCGCGGCACGCCGTGCGCCGGCGTTCCGTCCGGGAGGCGCGGCACGCCGCCGGCCGGTGTCCCGTATCCCGTCGTTCCGTATGCCGGAGGGGTCCCGTACCGCTGGGCCTCGCCCCTGGGTTCCTGCTGCGGCGGGAGCGCGGGCGTCCGGTGCGGGCCCGGGCCGTTCATCTGCCGCGGCCGGTCCGCCTGCCCGGTCCCGGACGAACCGTCCGGCGCCGGACGGCCGTCCCGTACGGCACTCTTGTCCGCGGTGTCGCCCTTCCGGGCGGGTCCACGGCGGCTGTGGCGTCCCACGTCGCGCCTCAGCCCCTCGTGTTCTCGGCGGCGGTTCCCCCACCGGTGCCGGCGGGTGAACCCGGAGCGCCCCTCGCGCCCGGCTCACCAGTATCCCCCTGATCCGCCGAATCCGTTGTATCCGCGAGGAGTTCACGGAAGGCGAGGGCCACCGTCCCGGGGTACTCCATCATCGCGACGTGCCCCGCGTCCGGAATCGTCACCAGCCGGCAGTTCCGGAAGGCGCGCGCCGACCGCTGGGCCATGCGGAAGCCGACGAGCTGGTCCCGGCCGCCGTAGACGAGCAGGGTCGGCGCGAGCACCCGCTCGGCCTGACGCCACAGTCCCTGCTGGCCACCCAGCAGATAGGCGGTGACGAGCCCCCGCGCGGAGCGCGCCATCGCGTCCCAGAAGTACGGCAGCCGCAGCCGCCGCTCCATCTCCTGCACGGCGTTGCGGAACCCTTCCGGCGACACCCGCGCGGGGTCGCCGTAGCAGAGCTGCATCACGCCCCGGACGCGCTGTTCCGCCGTCCACTCGCGGGTGATCCGGGTGAACAGCGGTGCGACCCCGGGCACCGCCAGCAGCCCCGTGGGGACGGCGGTGCGCTGCACCCGCAGTTCCGGCAGGGCCGGTGACACGAGCGTGAGGGTGCGGACGAGGTCGGGGCGTACGGCGGCGACACGGGTCGCGACCGCGCCCCCGAGCGAGTTGCCGAAGAGGTGCACCGGGCCGCGGCCGGTCGTGTCGAGATAGCGGATCACCGCGCGTGCGTGCGCGGTGATGGAGTAGTCGCCGTCGTCCGGGGGCGGGGAGTCGCCGAAGCCCGGCAGGTCGACGGCCTCGCTGTCGACGACGTCGTCCAGCAGCGGCATGAGCGCCGACCAGTTCAGCGAGGAACCGCCGAGTCCGTGGACGTAGAGGGCGGAGGGCAGCCCCTCCCGCGCGGGTGGCCGCGACCGTACCGACAGCGTGACGCCGGGCAGCTCCACCGAGCTGAGCCGCTCGCCCTCCGCGATCCTGACCGCCGCCACCTTGGGAAGCATGTTTGCGGGCGGCACGGACGGCAGCTCGGTCGAAGACATGCGGCAATGTTACGAGACGATCACGTGGTGGTTCGTGTGTTCGCCCTCACAGGACGCCACAAGGGCCGACTCCTGACCGCCCCGGGGGCGGGTCCCGTCGTGCGCTCCCTGTCACGTCCCGGTCGCGGATCGCATAGCGTCCGAATCGGGTGTCTCCTAGGCTCGTGGAAAGGGCACCCGCACATCGCCCCTGCAGTCTTCAGGGACGTTCGCAGCAGCCGTTCACAGGAAGCAGGAAGGGAGCCCGGCATGGCCGTAGATCCGACCGACCCCGAGACGTTCGTGGAGGACGAGGACGCCCGCGAGGACGAGGAGTTCGACGTCGAGGCTCCCGAGGTCGACGCGGCCGAGCAGCACACGGAGGTGAAGCCGGACCGCGACGACCCGATGACCGGCGTCGATCCCGACCGCGCCAGCGAGGCGGACCTGATGGAGCAGGCCAGGATCGTCTCCCTCGACGAGGACGACTACCGGTGACGAGCGCACCGACGAGGACCGTCGTCGAGCAGTGAGGAGGAAACTTCTTGCCCGCTCTGACAGCTTTTGAAACCGTCCGTACGGCTTTCACCGCCGTCCGGTCCGTGAAATTCTGCGCTCTCACCGCGCACACCACGGTTACCGAAAAGTACGATGGCGGCGCGGCTCACACCGCACGTGGACGACATTGGGAGGCGGCGTGACAGCCATCGAGCAGACAGACGCGGTACGCCCGAGGGGTACACGCCTGCCACGCCGTGCCCGACGGAACCAGTTGCTGGGCGCCGCCCAGGAAGTCTTCGTCGCGCAGGGCTACCACGCGGCCGCGATGGACGACATCGCCGAGCGTGCGGGCGTCAGCAAGCCGGTGCTCTACCAGCACTTCCCGGGCAAGCTCGATCTGTATCTCGCACTGCTGGACCAGCACTGCGAGGCCCTGATCCAGTCGGTGCGCCACGCGCTGGCGTCGACGTCGGACAACAAGCAGCGCGTACGGGCGACCATGGACGCCTACTTCGCGTACGTCGAGGACGACGGCGGCGCCTTCCGCCTGGTCTTCGAGTCGGACCTGACGAACGAGCCCGCCGTGCGCGAGCGCGTCGACAAGGTGACCAACGAGTGCGCGGAGGCGATCTGCGACGTGATCGCCGAGGACACCGGGCTGTCGCGGGCGGAGTCGATGCTGCTCGCCTCAGGGCTCGGCGGTCTCGCCCAGGTGGTGGCGCGGTCCTGGCTGCACAGCGACCGCAGCGTGCCGCGCGACCATGCGGTGCAACTGCTGGCCTCGCTGGCCTGGCGGGGCATCGCGGGATTCCCGTTGCACGGCAGCGAACAGCACCACTGAGGAGGGCGGGCGGGCGCCGGCGGCTGTTTGTTCCCGCCGGCTGTTCGCTCCTGGCGTTGCCGGGCGCAGCGTGCGCATCCCCTCACCGGGCTAATGTGTGCTGGTACGGCGCGGAAGGTCGCGCACTTCACTGACCGTCGGAGGGACATAGCCGTGGAGGTCAAGATCGGCGTGCAGCACGCGCCCCGCGAGATCGTTCTGGAGAGCGGTCAGAGCGCCGAGGAGGTCGAGCGCGTGGTGGCCGAGGCGCTGGCCGGGAAGTCGCAGCTGCTGAGCCTCGTGGACGAGCACGGCCGCAAGATCCTGGTCCCGGCCGACCGTCTCGCCTACATCGAGATCGGTGAGCCGGCCCCGCGCAAGGTGGGCTTCGGCGCGCTGTAGGCGCGACCGGCAGTCGAGTGGTCATGTGAAGGGCCCGGCGGTTCGAGACCGCCGGGCCCTTCACATGTGCACGGACGGCGCACAGGTCCTCCACAGGGGAGGATTGGATTCCGCAGGTCAGGGGTAAGACGGGCTAGGACTGATGTGAGCAGGCCGGCCATGTGGGAGGGACCCCGACATGCTCTTGGAAGCGCTCAGCTCCGCGATCCTCGGCCTGACTCTGGCGTGGGCGGCCGCCCACCGCCTGCCACATCGTCTTCCCGCCCGCGCCCTCGTCCTGCCGACCGGTGTGGCCGGAGCGCTGTTCGGCGCCTTCCTCATGAACACCGCGCTGGACGCCGGCAACCTGCTGACGATCCTGCTCGGCGCGGTGATCGTGTCCGTGGCGTCCTTGTCGCTGCTGCTGCGCCCGGCGGGAAGACTGCGCCGCCGGTCGGCGACCGCGTGACCGGCCGCCGTGGGCGGCGCCGGTCGTGAACCGGCCCCCGGCCCCCCGTCCGGCGGATCACGCCGCGGACGCCGGGCCGACGCCGACCCGGTGCCGTCGGTCTCCTCCGGCGTGACGCAGCGGACAGGTCCTGGCCGTCCTCAGGCCGCCAGCCCCAGTGCCGCCATGCGCTTGGTGTGCGCCTCGGTGATCCGGGAGAACATCCTGCCGACCTCGGCGAGGTCGAACCCGTCCGCGACGCCGCCCACGAGCATGGTCGACAGCGCGTCCCGGTCCGCGACGACCCGCTGGGACTGCGACAGCGCCTCGCCCATCAGCCGCCGCGCCCACAGCGCGAGCCGCCCGCCCACGCGCGGGTCCGCGTCGATCGCGGCGCGCACCTTCTCCACGGCGAAGCCGCCGTGGCCGGTGTCGTCGAGCACGGCCAGCACCAGGGCGCGGGTGTCGGAGTCCAGGCGGGCCGCGACCTCGCGGTAGAAGTCGCTGGCGATGGAGTCGCCGACGTAGGCCTTGACCAGCCCCTCCAGCCAGTCGGAGGGCGCCGTCTGCTTGTGGAAACCGTCGTACGCGGCGACGAACGGCTCCATCGCGAGCGTCGGCTCCTCGCCGATTCCGGCGAGCCGGTCGCGCAGCCGCTCGAAGTGGTGGAACTCGGCCGAGGCCATCTTCGCCAGCTCCGCCTTGTCCGCCAGCGTGGGCGCCAGCTTGGCGTCCTCCGCGAGCCGCTCGAACGCCGCCAGCTCGCCGTACGCGAGCGCGCCGAGCAGATCCACGACAGCGGCGCGGTACTGCGGGTCGACGGAGGCGGCCGCCCAGTCCATGGCGGCCACGCCGGTGGGTCCGGCGGAGGTGTCGGGGGTGTCCGCGGCGTTGTCAGGCTTGTCAGAGCTCGTCATGAAGCGCACAATAGCCCGCTTGTCACGCCCCTGAAGGCCCTGGTGAACCAGTGTGACGACGACTACGTGACCAAATCGGCCATGGCGTGTGCGCGAATCCGGGGTATGGTGGTAATGCGCCTGCTGAGCACTCTGACGTACTCGACGGGCCGCATGTATGAGGATGCCCGGTCGGAGGACCGATCGGCTCCGACCCGACAGCCCTCCTTGCCGTACGCCACACCGCGTGCGGATTCCGGAGGGGGACCCTCAGCGGTACGAGCGCTCGAGCGTCGGCAGTGGTCCCGTGCCCTGCGGCATCGCCCGTAAGGCGGCCGACGTCCCCGGCATGGTTTCTGCACGACCCCCGCGCTCGCCTCGCACCGCGCACACAGAAGAGGCAGCACCCTGACTACGACGTTCCGAGAGCTCGGGATCCTCCCCGAGACCGCCGAGGCCCTGGAGGCCGTCGGCATCACCACCGCCTTCCCCATCCAGGAGATGACGCTCCCCGTGGCCCTGTCGGGCAAGGACGTCATCGGCCAGGCCAAGACCGGTACCGGCAAGACGCTCGGCTTCGGCCTGCCGCTCATCGAGTGCGTCACCGTCCCCGCGGATGTCGAGGCCGGCCGCGCGAAGCCCGAGGACCTCACCGACGCGCCGCAGGCGCTGGTCGTCGTCCCCACGCGCGAGCTGTGCACGCAGGTCACCAACGACCTGCTCACCGCCGGCAAGGTGCGCAATGTGCGCGTCACCGCGATCTACGGCGGCCGGGCCTACGAGCCGCAGGTCGAGGCGCTGAAGAAGGGTGTCGACGTGATCGTCGGCACCCCGGGCCGACTGCTCGACCTCGCCGGACAGAAGAAGCTCGACCTCAAGCACGTGAAGGCCCTCGTCCTCGACGAGGCCGACGAGATGCTCGACCTCGGTTTCCTGCCCGACGTCGAGAAGATCATCAACTTCCTTCCGGTCAAGCGTCAGACCATGCTGTTCTCGGCCACCATGCCGGGGGCGGTGATCGGTCTCGCCCGGCGCTACATGTCGCAGCCGACGCACATCAACGCCACGTCCCCGGACGACGAGGGCGCGACGGTCGCGAACACCACGCAGTTCGTCTACCGCGCGCACAACATGGACAAGCCCGAGATGGTCGCGCGGATACTGCAGGCCGACGACCGGGGCCTGGTCATGGTCTTCTGCCGCACCAAGCGCACCGCCGCCGACCTCGCCGACCAGCTCAAGCAGCGCGGCTTCGCCTCCGGCGCGGTCCACGGCGACCTCGGCCAGGGCGCCCGCGAACAGGCGCTGCGCGCGTTCCGCAACGGCAAGGTGGACGTGCTCGTCTGCACCGACGTCGCCGCCCGCGGCATCGACGTCGAGGGCGTGACGCACGTCATCAACTACCAGTCCCCCGAGGACGAGAAGACGTATCTGCACCGCATCGGCCGCACCGGCCGCGCGGGTGCGAAGGGTACGGCGATCACGCTGGTCGACTGGGACGACATCCCGCGCTGGCAGCTGATCAACAAGGCGCTGGACCTGGGCCTCGGCGACCCGGCGGAGACGTACTCCACCTCCCCGCACCTGTTCTCGGACCTCGGCATTCCCGAGGGCACCAAGGGCGTCCTGCCGCGCTCGGAGCGTACGCGCGCCGGGCTGGACGCGGAGGAGCTGGAGGACCTGGGCGAGCCGGGCGGGCGTGCACCGCGCGGGCGCGGTGGCCGGGGCGGGCGCGACGACTCCCGTTCCGCGGAGCGCGAGACCTCGACCCGGACGCCGCGCCGCCGTCGCCGTACGCGTGGCGGTGCGGTGCCGGACGAGGCGGCGCAGCAGCCCGTGAGCCCGGCCGCCGAAGGCGCCGGCGAGGCGGAGGCCGACGTGGTCGCCCGCACCCCGCGCCGCCGTCGCCGTACGCGCGGCGGAGCCCCTGCCGGGGCGACGACCGCGGTGGAGGCGGCAGAGTCCGCCGTCGACACGGCGGAGGGCACGGCGGCGGAGGCCGTCGAGGCTCCCGCGAAGCCGCGCCGCCGCCGGACACGCCGGGGCGCGGCGGACACGGCGACGGCCGTGGTCACCCCGGTGGCCGAGGAAACCGCGGTGGCCGTGGCGGCCCCGGTCGTCACGGAGGCGCCGGTCGTCACGGAGCCCGAGGCTCCGGTCGCCGAACCTCGCCGTCGCCGCACCCGCAGGACCGCGGACACCGCGGCGGTGGACACGGCGGAGGTGAGCACCGAGTCGGCCGAGGCGACCGAGACCAAGCCGCGCCGCACCCGCAAGACCGCGGCCAAGGAGGCCGAAACCGCCGTCGACACCGCCGAAAGCGGCACCGAGCCGGCCGAAGCGACCGAGACCAAGCCGCGCCGCACCCGCAAAACCGCGGCCAAGAAGGCCGAGACCGTGGTCGACGCGGTCGAGGGTGACGCCGATGCGGTCGAGGAGGTCAAGCCCCGCCGCACCCGCAAGACCGCGGCCAAGAAGGCCGAAACCGCCGTCGACACCGCCGAAAGCGGCACCGAGCCGGCCGAAGCGACGGAAACCAAGCCCCGCCGCACCCGCAAGACCGCGGCCAAGAAGGCCGAGACCATGGTCGACGCGGTCGACACCGCGGAAGCCGTCGAGGCCAAGCCGCGTCGCCGGACCCGTAAGGTCGCCGAGTCGGAGCCGGCCGTCGCCGTCGGGATTCCGGCGCAGACGGTTCCGGAGGCCGAGACCGAGGCCGCGGAGACCAAGCCGCGCCGCACGCGGAAGGCCACGGCCAAGAAGACCGCGGCCGTCGCCGAGATTCCGGCGCAGGCCGCGGACGAGGCGAAGCCCAAGGTCCGTCGCACCCGCAAGGCGGCGGCCGTGGCCGAGCCGGAGCCGGAGGCGAAGCCCCGGCGGACCCGCAGGACGGCAGCCGCCGCGGAGTCCGCGGAAGGCTGACGCGACGAACCGACGGCCCGGTCCCACACCCGTGGGGCCGGGCCGTCGGCGTGTCCGCACCCGCTACCCTCACCCCGTGACCAGCCACTCCACCTCCGCCCCGCCCTCCGGCGCCCGCGCCCACCGACTCCGTACCTCACGCGGGGAGTTCGCCGTCGTGGACGTGCCATCGGCCGCCGGAGTCCCGGTGCGGGGGGTCGCGTTGCTGCTGCCGGGATACACCGGCAGCAAGGAGGACTTCACGCTGGTGCACGAGCCGCTTGCCGCGCGCGGCTACCGCACCGTCGCCGTGGACGGGCGGGGCCAGTACCAGTCGGACGGGCCCGCCGACAACGAATCCGCCTACGCACAGGACGAGTTGGCGCGGGACGTCCTCGCGCAGGCGAACGCGGTCGGTGCGCCCGTGCACCTCGTCGGACACTCGCTCGGCGGCCAGATCGCCCGTGCCGCCGTCCTCCTCGACCGCTCCCCCTTCCGCTCGCTCACGCTGGTCTCCTCCGGCCCCGCACGGATCTCCGTCTCCCAGGAGCAGCGCGTGAAGCTGCTGCGGGACGCGCTCGCGGTGATGTCGATGGCGGAGTGCTGGGAGACGATCCTGGCCATGGGCCCACCCGAGGAGGTGGGCGGTCCGGCGCGCGGGCCCGGTGGTCAGGAGCACCTGCGGCGCCGCTGGTCGAACACCAGCCCCGCACAGTTGCTGGCCACCGGAAGGCAGTTGTGCACGGAACCGGACCGGGTCGCGGAACTGGCCGCCGTGCCCCTGCCGTTCCACGTCCTGTCGGGGGCGCGCGACGACACCTGGCCGGTGCCGGACCTCGACGAGATGGCCCTCCGCCTCGAGGCGCACCGCACCGTCGTCGACGGGGCCGAGCACTCGCCCGCCGTCGACCGTCCCGCACCGACCGCCCGCGCCCTCGCCGACTTCTGGGACGGGCTCGCGGCCACCCCTTAGTGCTGCTCAGTACTGCGCCTGCAAGTGGTCCCAGAAGCCGTCACGCAGGGCGCGCCGCAGGTCCGCCTGGCCGCGCAGGGAGTACTGCAGCAGCCCTTCCGCCTCCACCAGCAGGTCCTGGTCGACGGATCCGGGCAGGTAGGGGTGGCCGGGCAGCAGTTCCACCAGCGTGTCCCGGCCCCGCGCGGCCAGCCACTTCGCGGCGATCTGCGCGCCGACGAACCGGACGTCCTCGCGGGCGGGCCGGCCCGTCGCGGGCTCGTACGCCGGTGCCGTGCGCCGGGAGACGTACGGTTTGAAGAAGTCCAGGTCGAGCGTGCGCTGGCTGTCGACCTCCCAGAGCAGCGGCTCGGCCTGGTTGCGGCCCTCGGGCGCCTCGATGCCCCAGAGGTGGACCCGGGCGCCGTACCCCTGGGCCGCCTCGACCGCCGAGACGAGGTCCTCGTCGCCGCCGAGCAGGGCCGCGTCGCTGATGGCGCGGTGCCGGGCCAGTGACTCCAGGTCGCTGCGGATCAGGGAGTCGACGCCCTTCTGCTGGTTGTTGGCGTTGAGGTTGCCGAGACGGACCTTGACGTCCGGGAGTTCGGCGATGGACTGCTGCTCGGCGGTGTGGATGCGGCGCCTGGCCCCGTCGTACCAGTAGACCCGCAGCAGCCTGCTGTCCGCGAAGATGGTGCGGGCGCGGTCGATGAGCGCGTCGATGAGTCCCTCGGCGTCGAGGTCGAAGGCCCGGCGGTCCTCCGTCCCGGCCACGAGCCGCCCCGCGGCGGCGTACAGATAGCCCGCGTCGACGAAGATGGCGTGGGTCGAGGGCGTCTTCGCCACCTCGGCGAGCATGCGCTGGAGCAGCTCGTTGGTGCGGTTGATACGGGCGTGCAGAGCCGCGAGGTCTTCGTTCATCGCCCCCATTGTCCCGGTGGTCACGCTACGAACACAACCGGTCCCGGTCGGTCTCCTCCGAAACCCTTACCGGTCAGTATTTAGTCAATCGAAAATTTTCTTTAGCATAGGGAATGTTTGCATCACGCGTCCCGTTGAACTCTTCATGGAACACGGGCTCGACCGGCCTGTGCGCCACCCACCGAGTAGTTCTCCTTCAGGAGGATGACCAGACGAAGGGAGAAGCCCCTTGCGCTTCGAAATCATGCGACTCGACGACGTCGACGGCACACCCGTGGACACCACCGTCGTGGACGCCGCCTCCGTCAACCGCATCGTTCAGCAGGCCGCCGCCATCGGACAGCGCCTGTGGATCCGCCCGGCCGACACGACGGCCTCATAACGCGCAGCACGCGGGACACCGGCCGCACGGGCCGGGCCCTCGAGTACGTACGCCCCGGAGCCCCGTACCGCCATCGGTACGGGGCTCCACGCGTCCGGCACCGGGGTCAGCCGCCCCGGATCACCTGGGTGACGCCGTTGATGATCTGCTGCACGGCGATCGCGGAGAGCATCATGCCGGCCAGGCGCGTCACCAGCACCACGCCGCCGTCCTTGATGACCCGGATGATCAGCAGCGAGTACCGCATCACCAGCCACAGCACGACATGGATGGCGAGGATCGCCGACCACACCGAGACCTGCCCGGTGACACCGTCGGCCTTCTGCACGGCGAGGATGACCGACACGATCGCACCCGGCCCCGCCAGCAGCGGCATGCCCAGCGGGACCAGCGCGACATTGACGTCCTTGGTCTGTTTGGGCTCGTCGGTCTTGCCGGTGAGCAGGTCCAGCGCGATCAGCAGGAGCAGCAGCCCGCCCGCGATCATCAGCGCGGGCACCGACACGTGCAGGTAGGCGAGGATCTGGTGGCCGAGCAGCCCGAACACGGTGATCACACCACCGGCCACGCAGACGGCCTGGAAGGCCATCCGCTTCTGCATCTTGGCGGGTCGGCCGGCGGTCAGGGCGAGGAAGATCGGGGTGATCCCAGGGGGATCCATGATGACAAAAAGGGTCAGGAAGAGAGAGCCGAAGACGGCGACGTCGAGCATGACAGCCTTGCTGAGGAAGGAATGAAGAAAGGTGCGGGGAGGAGGGGGATCCTCAGACTCCGCCGGTCCCCGGCACCGGGAACGCCCCGGTCGCGCGCCGCGTGATCTCGCCGTACACCTCGGGGTCCGTCATGAACTCGCCGAGGACGCAGGTCTTGCGGCTGCCGTGGTAGTCGCTGGAGCCGGTCACCAGGAGCCCCAGTTCCTTCGCGAGGCCGCGCAGCCGCGCCCGTGTCTCCGGGTCGTGGTCCATGTGGTCGACCTCGATGCCGTCGAGGCCGGCCTCGGCCAGCTCGGCGATCGCGGACTCCGGCACGGTCCGGCCCCGCTTGCTCGCGGCGGGGTGCGCGAAGACGGCGACCCCGCCCGCGTTCTTGACCAGCCGCAGGGCCTCGAAGGGGTCGGTCTCGTGCTTCTCCATGTGGGCCCGGCCGCCGTCGGCCAGCCATTCCCGGGTGAAGGCGTCACTCACGGTGGGCACGACGCCCAGCTCGACGAGGGCGCTGGCCACGTGGGGGCGGCCCACCGAGCCGTCGCCGGCGATCCGCGCGACCTGCTCCCAGGTGACCGGCACGCCCAGCGCGTTCAGCTTGGCGATCATGCCCTGGGCCCGCGGCACCCGGTCGTCCCGGACCAGCTCGCGCTCGGCGAGCAGCGCGGGCTCCTCGGGGTCGAAGAGGTAGGCCAGCATGTGCATGCCGATGCCGTCGAGCCGGCAGGAGAGCTCCGCTCCGGGGACCAGCGTGAGTCCCGCCGGGAGCACGGAGAGCGCCTCGGCGTGCCCGCGGGTGGTGTCGTGGTCGGTCAGCGCGACGACGTCGAGACCGGCGGCGGCCGCCTTGCGGACCAGTTCGGCCGGCGTGTCCGTACCGTCGGACGCGGTGGAGTGGGTGTGCAGATCGATACGCACGACGCATTACTCCAAGCGGTGACGGACGGACGGGGACGCTCCAGGATAACCGGATTTCCATACACCCCTGTCACACCCGAACCCGCCGTGCGCCCCCTACCGGCCCGCTGTGCGGCGTCTACGCCTCCAGCAGACGCGGTGACAGCGCGCCGCAGGGCACCAGCTCCACCTCGGCCCCCGCGTCCCGCAGGTCGGCGAGGACCAGTTCGTCGTACATCAGCATCCCGGACTGCTCCGGCCACACCACCGCCCACAGCCACATCCCGAGCGCCTCGCCCGCGAAGACGGCGCGGTCGTCCGGTGTCTTGGCGACGTGCCAGAGCGGGGTCGGGCGGCCGGCGGCCAGCACCTTGGCCTGGGCCGGCTTCTCGATGTCCATGTACGGCCCCGGGTCCGGGCCGTCGACGCCCGCGTACCGCGCGCCGAGGCCCACGCCGAGTTCCTCGGCGACCAGGATGAGCTCACCCATGCCGCCGAGCGGTCCCGGCCCGGTGCACGCGACGGCGGTCGCCCGGCCCCCGCTGCGGTCGTCGCCCGCGCTGGCCACGCCCGTGAACAGCCAGCCCACCGGCAGCGGCCACGGCATCCACACCGGCACCTTCGTACGGCGCACGACGACTTCGAGGGCCTCGACGCTCGGCGGTATCACGGGCTGCAGCGGGTGCACCGTGCCGTGCACATCGCACTGCCAGGCATCCGAGAAGAGGCCGGGAGCCCTGACCCGGCCACCACACTTCGGGCAACTGGGTTCGCCCCTCATAGGGTCCCACGGTCCTACCCCTGCCGCGCCACGTCAAGGACGATCACCCGGTCGGCGCACACATCTTTCGGACGGAACGGACAACCGCGCGTGACCACGCGCTCCGGTGACCGCGCCACGAGCCGCCCGCCACGCGATGAGTCCAAGCCGCCGGCGTCAGGCCAACGGGACGGACTTCCGGGACGGATCCCGCAGGTCCGTGCCCTGGTTCAGCCAGCGCTCCTGGAGGGCCTGGGCGCCGTGCACCCGCTTCCAGGCCGCCTCGTTCGGGGTCATCGGCAGCAGCGGCAGGAACCGTACGGGGTCCAGGGGCTCGTCGAGCTCCAGGTCCTCCACCAGACCGCCCGGCTCGGCGACCAGCACCGAGGTGAACGGGGCACCGGGCCACAGCGGTTCGCCCACGTCCAGCGAGGCTCCGGGGGCCACGACCACGCCCTCGACCTGCGGGGAAGCGGCCAGCACGGCGAGCGGGCGGAGCACCTTGTCGGTGTCGGCGAGCCCGCCCCGCACGGACAGCACCAGCTCGACGCGCGGGCCCTTGACCGGGTCCGCGATCACCGCCGTGGGGTCGGTCATGGGACGCGCGGACATGCCGAGGGTGGCGTAGCGCACGATGTCGCCCTCGTGGAAGCGCAGCACCTCGACGCGGTCGGTGCCCAGGAAGGTGACCGCGGCGCGGGCGTCCGGTTCGCCCAGTGTCGTGCACAACCGGGCCTCGACCAGAGGAAGAACATCAGCCATGCGGCGAGCATAGAACTCGTCAGTACCGGGCAAAGCAGAGCCTTGACATCGCAGTCGGCTGATACGCTTGGCCGGTGGTTCGGGCAGCACGCAGAAGCGTCCGATCGTCTCGAACACCCGTGTGACGCTCCCCATTCGAGGGAGGAATCCCCCGAGGGGATTGTGGATCGTCCCTTACGGGGGACCGGCCGGAGGAGGTGGGGCTGGCATGGACCGAAGTCGACCGTGCAGTAGCACCCGCTCTTCCGCCCACTGATGTAGCTGCTCCTGTCTGGCTGCCGCCTTTCACTCGCGCGTCTTCATCGGAAGAGCACTTCGTTTCGTTCTGTCTGATCTGCCCCAGTAGCTGTATCAGCGACGAAGCTCGCCACCGCGACGGTGCGGTGCTCCCCGCTTTGTGGACGCGCCAAACATCCGCAGTCCAGGACGTCCTCATTCCGGGTTGTTCCACCCGTCGTTCCGGCGCCTTTCGTTGCCTGTCCGCGAAGGAGCCCGTCATGTCGATGATCCGCGACCTGCGCGCCGTGGTCCGTCCCTCCTCCCGTGTCTCGCTGCGCAAGGAGAGCAGCCCGTACGACGCCACCCGTGACCCCGCGACGACCACCGCCGTCGTCGACTGCGCCGTCTACCGCGACGGCCGCCGTCTGGTGACCGAGGGCGGCCCGCTCACCCCGCACGAGGCGATGCGGCTGGTGCGCCGCGACGGAGGCTTCGTGTGGATCGGTCTGCACGAGCCGAACGAGGCCGAATTCGCCGGTATCGCCCGGGAGTTCGGTCTGCACCCGCTGGCCGTGGAGGACGCCGTCCAGGCCCATCAGCGGCCCAAGCTGGAGCGCTACGACGACTCGCTGTTCACGGTCTTCAAGACCGTCCACTACCTCGATCACGACGAGCTCTCCGCCAGCAGCGAGGTCGTCGAGACCGGTGAGGTGATGTGCTTCACCGGCCGGGACTTCTTCATCACCGTCCGGCACGGCGGGCAGGGCTCCCTGCGGGCCCTGCGGCACCGCCTCCAGGACGACCCCGAACTGCTGGCCAAAGGGCCCTCGGCGGTGCTGCACGCCATCGCCGACCACGTGGTGGACGGCTACATCGCGGTGGCCGACGCGGTGCAGGACGACATCGACGAGGTCGAGACGGAGGTCTTCTCGCCGGGCCGCAAGGGCACCCCGCGCGCCACCGACGCCGGCCGGATCTACCAACTCAAGCGCGAGGTGCTGGAGTTCAAACGGGCCGTGTCCCCGCTGCTGCGGCCGATGCAGCTGCTCAGCGAGCGGCCGATGCGGCTGGTCGACCCGGACATCCAGAAGTACTTCCGGGACGTGGCCGACCACCTGGCCCGGGTGCAGGAGCAGGTCATCGGCTTCGACGAACTGCTGAACTCCATCCTCCAGGCCAACCTCGCCCAGGCGTCCGTGGCGCAGAACGAGGACATGCGGAAGATCACCTCGTGGGCGGCGATCATCGCCGTACCGACGATGGTGTGCGGGGTGTACGGGATGAACTTCGACCACATGCCCGAGCTGCGGTGGAAGTACGGCTACCCGATGGTCCTGGGGATCACGGTGGCCCTCTGTCTGGGCATCCACCGGACGCTGAAGCGCAACGGCTGGCTGTGAGGGCGCCCGGATAGGCTGGGCCCATGACAAGTGCGCCGCTCGACCGGGCCCTCATCGAGGAGGCCACGAAGAAGTCCGGCCTCGTCTGGGTCAAGGGGCCCGGCGCCGCGGCCCGCGCGCTGTGGCACGTGTGGCACGAGGGCGCCGCGTGCGTGGTCGGCGACGGGCCCGGGGAGCAGCCGCTGCCGGGGCTGGCCGCCGGCGTGTCCGCCGAGGTGACGGTCCGCAGCAAGGACAAGGGCGGCCGGCTGGTCTCCTGGACGGCGACGGTCGTCGAGCTGCCGTCCGGTTCCGAGGAGTGGGCGGCGGCGGTCGCCGAACTCAAGGGCAAGCGGCTCAACGCGCCCGACGGCGAGGCGATGACCGGGCGCTGGGCCCGCGAGTGCCGGGTCCTGCGCCTGGAGCCGACCGGGGCGACGGCCCCGCTCCCCGACGGTTCCCTGGCCGAGGCCCCCCTGCCGACGCCGGTGACGACCCGGCGCCCCGTCCCGGCGGGACTGCCCCGGCTGCTGTTCAAGAAGAAGAAGCGGCGGGGCTAAGAGGCCGGGAGCTGCTTGCCGTAGTCGAGGGTCTCGTCCTCGGCCGGTTCCTTCAGCTCGAAGTCTGTGCCCCAGGACGAGAACGTGAGGGTGCCCGCCTTCCCGGCCCGCACCAGGCGCACCGGGTACGGCTTGCCCTCGAGCGAGACGTCCAGGGTGCCGCCGGAGCCCTCGTCGCCGGTGACGCGGATGGTGCGTACGCCCGACTGCTCGTGGTGGCCGTCCGTGGCCAGTTTGCCGTGCAGGGTCAGCAGACCGCCGAGGAGGACATTCTTATCCGTGAAGCCGATGAACTTCTTGTACGACGGATCGTCCTGCGGCACCTTCACATACTTCTCGGCGAGCTTGTCGGCCGCCGCCGCGTCCGCCTCGCCGTCCTTCTCGCCGTCCTCGTGTCCCCAGAACTCGGCGCCGGCCTTCAGGTACAGCTCGTCGTCGACCCGCAGCAGGCGAAACGTCTCCCCCTCGGTGGTGACCGAGCCGATGCCGCCCTGCTCCTTCAACCGCATGTCCAGCGTGTACGTGCGTCCGCGGGTGACCACGGTGCCGTGCAGCCGTACGGTGCCGACCGACTCGGCGGCCTTCTGGGATCTGCTCTGGATCTGGTCGGCGGGCAGCCTGCCGACACCGTTGGTGCCCTCGTTCGGGTCCTCGGAGCATCCCGTGAGCGCCGTCCCCGTCACGAGCAGCGCGCACACGGCGCCGGCCAGCGCGGCCCTGCGGGAACGGCCCCGGTAGATCGGAATCACAGGTGGGCTGCCTCTCTGACGGGGGACCTGAACGGCGTACCGCAGAGTACCGGGGCCGGATGGACCGGACGGAGCCAGTCCGTCCGGACCGGTCGCCGGCGCACGGCCGATCGGTACGGGCTAGCCTGAAGCCCATCCGAGCGGGCAGTTCGGAGAACAAGCGCAGCAGGCGGTACCCGCGACGAGAACACCCGCACGGAAAGGAGTGGCGACCATGGCAGGGGGCGCCCCCCGGTTCTTCGTCTCGCACGTCTCCGGTGTCGCCGTCTTCGATCCGGCCGGCGACCAGGTGGGGCGCGTGCGCGATCTGGTCGTGATCCTGCGGCCGGGCCGGCGACCGCCGCGACTGCTCGGCCTGGTGGTCGAACTCTCCACCCGCCGCCGCATCTTCCTGCCCATGAACCGGGTGACCGCCGTACAGTCCGGCCAGGTCATCACGACCGGAGTGCTCAACGTGCGGCGCTTCGAGCAGCGGCCCACCGAGCGGCTCGTCTTCGGTGAACTGCTCGACCGGCGGGTGACGCTCGTGGAGAGCGGCGAGGAGGTCACCGTCCTCGACCTGTCGGTGCATCAGCTGCCGGCCCGCCGCGAGTGGGAGATCGACCGGGTGTTCGTGCGCAAGGGGAAGAAGGGCGGCGCGTTCCGGCGCGGCAAGGGCGAGGCGCTGACCGTCGAGTGGTCCGCGGTCACCGGGTTCTCCCTGGAGGAGCAGGGGCAGGGCGCCGAGAACCTGCTCGCCACCTTCGAACAGCTGCGCCCCGCCGACCTCGCCAACGTCCTGCACCACCTCTCCCCCAAGCGGCGCGCGGAGGTGGCCGCCGCCCTCGACGACGACCGGCTCGCCGACGTGCTGGAGGAGCTGCCCGAGGACGACCAGATCGAGATCCTCGGCAAGCTGAAGGAGGAGCGCGCCGCCGACGTCCTGGAGGCCATGGACCCCGACGACGCGGCCGACCTGCTCGGCGAGCTGCCCGAGGCGGACAAGGAGCGGCTGCTGAGCCTGATGCAGCCCGCCGACGCGGCCGACATGCGGCGCCTGATGTCGTACGAGGAGCACACCGCGGGCGGTCTGATGACGACCGAGCCGATCGTGCTGCGGCCCGACGCGACCGTCGCGGACGCGCTCGCCCGCATCCGCGAGCCGGACCTCTCCCCCGCACACGCCGCGCAGGTCTACGTCTGCCGTCCACCCGAGGAGACGCCCACGGGCAAGTACCTGGGCACGGTGCACTTCCAGCGCCTGCTGCGCGACCCCCCGTACACGCTGGTCGGCTCGATCCTGGACGCCGACCTGCAGCCCCTGGATCCAGACGCGGCGCTGCCCGTGGTCGCCGGGTTCTTCGCCGCGTACGACATGGTGGCGGCGCCCGTGGTCGACGAGGCGGGATCGCTGCTGGGCGCGGTGACGGTGGACGACGTACTGGACCACATGCTGCCCGAGGACTGGCGGGAGACCGAGTTCCACCTCGACGAGGGGGTGGTGACCGATGGTGCCTGAGCGCGACGGCGTGCGCGAGCGCGTGCCGGCGGGTGCCACGGCGGCCGGACGGCCGCGCACGCCCCGTCTGGACCAGCCGCGCCCTCCTCGGCGCCGCTTCCTGCCCGAGTGGGACCCGGAGGCCTTCGGACGGCTCTCGGAGAGCGTCGCGCGGTTCCTGGGCACCGGACGGTTCATCGTCTGGATGACGTTCGTCATCATCCTGTGGGTGGTGTGGAACGTGTCCGCGCCGCAGGAGCTGCGCTTCGACGAGTACCCGTTCATCTTCCTGACCCTGATGCTGTCCCTGCAGGCCTCCTACGCGGCTCCGCTGATCCTGCTCGCGCAGAACAGGCAGGACGACCGGGACCGGGTCAATCTGGAGCAGGACCGCAAGCAGAACGAGCGGTCGATCGCGGACACCGAGTACCTGACCCGGGAGATCGCCGCCCTGCGGATCGGGCTCGGAGAGGTGGCCACGCGGGACTGGATCCGCTCGGAGCTCCAGGACATGATCAAGGAGCTGGAGGGACGACAGAACGGGCACAAGGACCATCAGGGCCCTTTCCCGGCGATGCGGGCGGAACACCCGCCGGGACGTGACGCAGACGACCGCTGACGTCCTTACCGGCGGGCGCACCCGGCGCCGTACCATCGTCCTTATGGCTACGGAAGACGCGGTGCGCGAGGCACTGGCGACGGTGAACGACCCCGAGATCAACCGGCCCATCACCGAGCTCGGGATGGTCAAATCGGTGGAGATCGGTGCGGACGGTGCGGTCGCGGTCACCGTGTACCTGACGGTTTCCGGCTGTCCCATGCGGGACACCATCACGCAGCGTGTGACGGACGCGGTCTCCCGGGTCGAGGGCGTCACCCGGGTCGACGTGACGCTGGACGTCATGAGCGACGAGCAGCGCAAGGAGCTGGCGACCGCCCTGCGCGGCGGCCAGACCGAGCGCGAGGTGCCCTTCGCCAAGCCGGGCAGCCTGACCCGGGTCTACGCGGTCGCGTCCGGCAAGGGCGGTGTCGGCAAGTCGTCGGTGACGGTGAACCTGGCGGCGGCGATGGCGGCCGACGGTCTGAAGGTCGGTGTCGTGGACGCCGACATCTACGGCCACTCGGTGCCGCGCATGCTGGGCGCCGACGGACGCCCCACCCAGGTCGAGAACATGATCATGCCGCCGTCGGCGCACGGTGTGAAGGTCATCTCCATCGGCATGTTCACCCCGGGCAACGCCCCGGTGGTGTGGCGCGGCCCGATGCTGCACCGCGCGCTCCAGCAGTTCCTGGCGGACGTGTACTGGGGCGACCTGGACGTGCTGCTCCTGGACCTGCCGCCCGGCACCGGCGACATCGCGATCTCCGTCGCCCAACTGGTGCCGAACGCCGAGATCCTGGTCGTCACCACGCCCCAGCAGGCGGCGGCCGAGGTGGCCGAGCGGGCGGGGTCCATCGCCGTGCAGACGCACCAGAAGATCGTCGGCGTGGTCGAGAACATGTCCGGCCTGCCCTGCCCGCACTGCGGCGAGATGGTCGACGTGTTCGGCACGGGCGGCGGCCAGTCGGTCGCCGACGGCCTGACCCGCACGACCGGTACGAACGTGCCGGTGCTCGGCGCCATCCCGATCGACGTCCGGCTGCGCGAGGGCGGCGACGAGGGCAAGCCCGTGGTGCTGTCCGACCCGGACTCCCCGGCGGGCTCGGCGCTCCGCTCGATCGCCGGCAAGCTGGGCGGGCGGCAGCGGGGCCTGTCGGGCATGTCCCTGGGGATCACCCCGCGCAACAAGTTCTGAGGGTTCTCGCGCGAGGGCGCCGGCCGGTGCGGACGGGGGCCGCGCCCCGGACAGCGCGGGGGCGGGGGATTATAAACAAAAAACGCTGCCGACGGTTTATGGGGTGGTGATTAAGGGGGTGGGCGGAGGAATAAAAAGGGTG
>NZ_JBHYVC010000053.1:0-52846 GCF_042749965.1 Streptomyces sp. NPDC059454
GTGCCGCACGGGGTTCCCGTGCGGCACGGCGCGTGCGGATGCGGACCGGTCAGGCCTTGGTCGCCCGCGTCGTCCTCTTCGCGGCGGTCCTGGTGGCCGTCTTCTTGGCGGCCGTACCGTCGACCGCCTTGGTGGCCGTCTTCCTGGTGGTGGCCTTGGCGGCGACCGTCTTCTTCGCCGCCGTCTTGCGCGGGGCCGGCGCCTGCGCGGCGTCGCTGATCCGCTCCGCCCCCAGGATGTCCCGCAGGAACTTGCCGGTGTGGCTGGCCGGGACGCCGGCGACCTGCTCCGGGGTGCCCTCCGCGACGACCAGGCCGCCGCCGGAACCACCCTCGGGACCCATGTCGACGACCCAGTCGGCGGTCTTGATCACGTCGAGGTTGTGCTCGATGACGATGACCGTGTTGCCCTTGTCGACCAGGCCGGACAGGACCGTCAGCAGCTTGCTGATGTCCTCGAAGTGCAGACCGGTGGTCGGCTCGTCCAGGACGTAGACCGTGCGGCCGGTGGAGCGCTTCTGCAGCTCGCTGGCGAGCTTCACGCGCTGTGCCTCGCCGCCGGACAGGGTGGTCGCTGACTGGCCGAGCCGGACGTAGCCGAGACCGACGTCGTTGAGCGTCCTCAGGTGGCGGGCGATGGCCGGGACGGCCTCGAAGAAGTGCATGGCCTCTTCGATCGGCATGTTCAGGACGTCGGCGATGGACTTGCCCTTGTAGTGGACCTCCAGGGTCTCCCGGTTGTAGCGGGCGCCGTGGCAGACCTCGCACGGGACGTACACGTCCGGGAGGAAGTTCATCTCGATCTTGATGGTGCCGTCGCCCGCGCAGTTCTCGCAGCGGCCGCCCTTGACGTTGAAGGAGAAGCGGCCGGGCAGGTAGCCGCGGACCTTCGCCTCGGTGGTCTCGGCGAACAGCTTGCGGACGTGGTCGAAGACGCCGGTGTACGTCGCCGGGTTGGAGCGCGGGGTACGGCCGATGGGCGACTGGTCGACGTGCACGACCTTGTCGACGAGGTCGTCGCCGTCCACGCGCGTGTGCCGGCCGGGGACGCTGCGCGCGCCGTTCAGCTCGCGGGCGAGGTGGGTGTACAGGATGTCGTTGACGAGCGTGGACTTGCCGGAGCCGGACACACCGGTGACCGCGGTGAAGACGCCCAGCGGGAAGGACACGTCGATGTCCTGGAGGTTGTTCTCGCGGGCGCCGTGCACCGTGAGCCGGCGCGACGGGTCGTGCGGGCGGCGGAGGTCGGGCAGCGGGATGGCCTTCTTGCCGGCCAGGTACTGGCCGGTCTGCGACTCGGCGTTGGCGAGCAGCTCCTTCAGGGAGCCGCTGTGCACGACCTTGCCGCCGTGCTCACCGGCGCCGGGGCCGATGTCGACGATCCAGTCGGCGACCTTGATGGTGTCCTCGTCGTGCTCCACGACGATGAGCGTGTTGCCCATGTCGCGCAGCCGGACCAGGGTCTCGATCAGCCGGTGGTTGTCCCGCTGGTGCAGGCCGATGGAGGGCTCGTCGAGGACGTAGAGCACGCCGACGAGTCCGGAGCCGATCTGGGTGGCCAGGCGGATGCGCTGGGCCTCGCCGCCGGAGAGCGTGCCCGCCGCGCGGTTGAGCGAGAGGTAGTCCAGGCCGACGTCGACCAGGAACCGCAGCCGCTCGTTGACCTCCTTGAGCACGCGCTCGGCGATCTTCTTGTCGCGGTCGGTGAGCCTGAGCTCGCCCAGGAAGTCCGCGCAGTCGCTGATGGACATGCCGGAGACCTCGGCGATGGACTTGCCCATGACCGTGACGGCGAGGACGACCGGCTTGAGCCGGGTGCCCTCACAGGCGGGGCAGGGCACCTCGCGCATGTAGCCCTCGAAGCGCTCGCGGCCGGCGTCGCTCTCGGCCTCGCTGTGCCGGCGCTTGACGAAGGGGAGGGCGCCCTCGAAGGCCGTGGTGTACCGGCGCTCGCGGCCGTAGCGGTTGCGGTAGCGGACCTCGACCTGGGTCTTGTGGCCGTGCAGCAGGGCCTTCCTGGCGCGCTGCGGCAGACCCGCGAACGGGATGTCGGTGCGGAAGCCCAGCGCCTCCGCGAGGGCGCCGATCAGACGGTCGAAGTAGTCCTTGGTGTGGCCGTGCGACCACGGGTGGATGGCGCCCTCGTCGAGGCTCTTGTCCGGGTCGGGGACGATCAGCTCGGGGTCGACCTCCATGCGCGTGCCGATGCCGGTGCACTCGGGGCAGGCGCCGAAGGGCGAGTTGAAGGAGAAGGAGCGCGGCTCCAGCTCCTCGAAGGACAGGTCGTCGTACGGGCAGTACAGGTGCTCGGAGTACATGCGTTCGCGCTCGGGGTCGTCCTCGGGGAGGTCGACGAAGTCGAGCACGACCATGCCGCCGGACAGGCCGAGGGCGGTCTCCACGGAGTCGGTGAGGCGGCGCTTGGCGCCGTCCTTGACCGTGAGGCGGTCGACGACCACCTCGATGGTGTGCTTCTCCTGCTTCTTCAGCGTGGGCGGGCTGGAGAGCTGGATCGTCTCGCCGTCCACCCGCGCGCGGGAGTAGCCCTTGGTCTGCAGGTCGGAGAAGAGGTCGACGAACTCGCCCTTGCGCTCGCGCACCAGCGGGGAGAGCACCTGGAAACGGCTGCCCTCGGGCAGCTCCAGGACCCTGTCGACGATGGCCTGCGGCGACTGACGGGAGATCGGCCGGGAGCACTCGGGGCAGTGCGGCTTGCCGATGCGCGCGAACAGCAGGCGCAGGTAGTCGTAGACCTCGGTGATGGTGCCGACCGTGGAGCGCGGGTTGCGGGAGGTCGACTTCTGGTCGATGGAGACCGCCGGGGACAGGCCCTCGATGAAGTCGACGTCCGGCTTGTCCATCTGGCCGAGGAACTGCCGGGCGTACGAGGAGAGCGACTCCACGTAGCGCCGCTGTCCCTCGGCGAAGATCGTGTCGAAGGCCAGCGAGGATTTACCCGACCCCGACAGGCCCGTGAAGACGATGAGCGAGTCGCGCGGGAGATCGAGCGAGACGTTCTTGAGGTTGTGCTCGCGCGCTCCACGGACGATGAGACGGTCGGCCACGCCGGTCCGCACCTTTCTTGAGAGAAGTGACAGGGGCGAGGCCCCCGTCTTTCTCAGACTAGGGGGAGCCACTGACAACGCCGGTTCGGATTCACGGGTTGTCAACAAACCCCGGCTCTCCAGCATGCCCGACGCCGAACACGACCTTATAGCACGTGCATTCGATTTAGGGTACGGCTTCACCACCTTCACCCGATGGCGTGACAGGGCTAGGGTCAGCACCATGATTGATCACGCTGATGACCTGGCGTCTGTACAAGCAGCGACCGAGCGGCTGCTCACCGCGGTCGCCGCACTGGACAACGCGGCTGTGACCCAGTCGTCACGGCTGCCCGGCTGGACCCGTGGTCACGTCCTGGCCCATCTGGCCCGCAACGCGGATGCTCTGGTGAACGTCCTCGAGGGCCGCCCCATGTACGTCTCCGGCGCGGCCCGGGACGCCGACATCGAGCGGGACGCGCCGCGTCCCCTCGACGTGCACCTCGCCGACCTGCGGGAGAGCGGGGAGCGCTTCCGCGCGGTGGGCGCGGCCCCCGCGGACTGGTCGCGCGCGGTGGAGCTGCGCAACGGGGTCACGGACCGGGCGGAACGGGTGCCGTTCCGCCGGTGGGTCGAGGTGGAGCTGCACCACGTGGACCTCGGGATCGGCTACGAGCTGGAGGACCTGTCGGCGGACTTCGCGGAGCGGGAGATCGACTTCCTCGCGGCGCGGTTCGCCGGCCACCCGGACGTGCCGTCGACCGCCCTGGCCACCGTGGACGGCAGGACGTGGACGACCGGCGGCGGGGCGGACGGCGGCCCGGTCGCGGTCGAGGGGCCGGCCGCCGACCTGCTCGGCTGGCTGGCCGGCCGCCGGAACGGCGCCGCCCTGACGGTCAAGGGCGGCGGCCTCCCGTCGCTTCCCCCGCTGTAGCACCTGTCCGGCGCGGGTTCCCGCTATAGGCTGGCGGTCATGACGTACAGCGGTCGGGTGACGGTCGGCGGCCCAGCCGACGTGCACGAACTCAAGGACCTGATGATCACCAAGGTCGCGGTCGGCCCCATGGACAACAACGCCTATCTGCTGCGTTGCCGGGCCACCGACGAGCAGCTGCTGATCGACGCGGCCAACGACGCGGGGACCCTGTTGGGGACGATCGGTGACGACGGCATCGCGTCCGTCGTCACCACCCACCGGCACGGTGATCACTGGCAGGCGCTGGCCGAGGTCGTCGCGGCCACCGGCGCCCGCACCCACGCGGGCCGGGAGGACGCCGAGGGCATCCCCGTACCGACCGACGTGCCGGTCGACGACGGCGACATCATCCGCGTGGGGCAGGTGGAGCTCACCGCCCGCCATCTGGTCGGGCACACGCCCGGCTCGATCGCCCTCGTCTACGACGACCCCCACGGGCATCCGCATGTGTTCACCGGGGACTGCCTGTTCCCCGGGGGTCCTGGAAGGACGACACGTCCCGAGGACTTCCAGTCTCTGATGTCGGGGATCGAGACCAAGATCTTCGGCGTCCTCCCGGACGAGACCTGGGTCTATCCCGGGCACGGCAACGACACTTCCCTGGGCGCGGAGCGCCCGCATCTGCCGGAGTGGCGCGCACGGGGCTGGTGAGCCGGCCCTTGCAGGGAACGCCCGCCATGGCGAACGGGGCCTACGCCTCGGCCAGTCCCGGGCCGGCCAGCGCCGCGATCCGCTCCACCGCGAACACGTACCCCTGCACCCCGCATCCCGCGATGACCCCGTCGGCGCGCAGGGAGACATAGGAGTGGTGCCGGAAGGATTCGCGCCGGTGGATGTTGGAGATGTGGACCTCGATCACGGGCAGGCCGTCACAGGCGTTGAGGGCGTCCAGGACGGCGACGGAGGTGTGCGAGTAGGCGCCGGGGTTGATGACGATCCCGCAGTGGTTCAACCGCGCCTCGTGGATCCAGTCCACCAGCCGGCCCTCGTGGTTGGACTGGCGCAGATCCACCGTGCCGCCCCGCGCCGCCGCCGCCTTGGCGCACATCGCCTCCACGTCGGCGAGTGTGTCGGAGCCGTAGATCTCCGGCTGGCGTTGTCCCAGCAGGTTCAGGTTGGGGCCGTTGAGGATCATGATGGGGGCGTCGGCCAGGTTGCGGGGCACGGTTCCTCCGGTCCGTCGGGGTGGGGCGGTCCTCACCGGAACCGCTGCTCGGACCCGGTTTATCACGGTGCGGCGTACTGCCGTCGAGTCATGCCCGAGCCCGCACCGGGTGACCGCGCGGTCGTGACCCGGGCGCTGCTCGGCACTGCTCGTGGGCTGTCCGAGGACTCAGGTCTTCGGACAGCCCACGAGCCCCGAGGAGAGGCGCGGCCCACGCCGCCGAGCAGCGTGCGGCCGTGTACCGCCGGCCTTTCCCGCTAGGGGTTGATCGCCAGCTCCAGATAGGCCGCGAGCAGCACCAGGTGCACGCCTCCCTGCAGTGGTGTGGCCCGCCCGGGAACCACGGTCAGCGCGCCCACCACCATGGTCAGGGCGAGCAGCACCATATGGGTGTTGCCGAGCCCGAGGACGAGCGGACCGGGGAGCCAGAGGGAGGCCAGCGCGACGGCGGGGATGGTCAGACCGATACTGGCCATCGCCGAGCCGAGCGCGAGGTTCATGCTGGTCTGCACCTGGTTGCGGCGCGAGGCCCGCACCGCGGCGATGGTCTCCGGGAGCAGGACCAGCAGGGCGATGATCACACCGACGACGGAGTGGGGCAGCCCGGCTGCCTCCACTCCGGACTCGATCGTGGGCGAGACCCCTTTGGCCAGCCCGACCACTCCGACCAGGGCCAGACCCAGCAGCCCGAGACTGATCAGAGCGGTGCGCGTGGAGGGCGTCCCGGCGTGCTCCTGCTCGGAGGAGACCGCCTCGCCCTGCTTGACGATCGGCAGGAAGTAGTCGCGATGTCTGACGGTCTGGGTCGCCACGAACAAGGCGTAGAGGATCAGCGAGGAGACCGCCGCGAACGTGAGCTGCACCGTGGAGAACTCCGGGCCCGGCTTGCTCGTGGTGAACGTCGGCAGCACCAGGCTGAGGGTCGCCAGTGTCGCGACCGTGGCGAGGGCCGCGCCGGTGCCCTCCGAATTGAACACCGCCGTACCGTGGCGCAGTGATCCCACCAGCAGACTCAGTCCGAGAATGCCGTTGACGGTGATCATCACGGCCGCGAACACGGTGTCTCTGGCGAGCGTCGCGCTCTTGTCCCCGCCGTCGAGCATCAGCGTGACGATCAGCGCCACCTCGATGACGGTGACGGCGACCGCGAGAACCAGGGAGCCGAAGGGCTCACCGACCCGGTGCGCGACCACCTCGGCATGGTGCACGGCCGCCAGCACGGCCCCCGCGAGGATCGCGGTCACCAGCACGACGACCCAGCCTGGCAGTTCGCGCCCCCAGGTCAGGACCAGCAGAACTACGGCGAGTACCGGTACCAGGGTCGTCCACTGTGCCGCGAGTGACCTGAGCCGAGCGGTCATGGGGCGATCGTCGCAGACGTGAACGGGTGTCGCACCTTACCGCGGCGCACCTTGCTGCGATCCTCCGACCACCGGCCGACCGTAGGGGGCGCGGGGGGTGTCACCGCCGTACGGCGCGCCCCTCCGCTCCGTGATCCTGATCGTCTCGGGGTCATCATGGTCACGCATGGCCTCCTCGTACGAGTCGAATTCGGTCGGCGCCGACGGGTGGCGCGGGGTGGGAACAAACGGGACCGGGAGCGGTGGTCGGCGATGTACCGACCTCCGCTCCCGGTGCCGGTGCTCCCGGTGTCCGACAGGGTCAGACGTCGATGTCCTTCTTCACGGAGCCCTCGCCCCGGCCTGCTGCCGCCTCGGCCTCCGCCTGCTTGCGGGAGGCCCGCAGGCTGGTGATCGTGGTGACGACCAGGACCGCGCAGATGACGCCCAGCGAGACCGGGATGCTGATCTCGGGTACGTGTACCCCGGACTCGTGCAGTGCGTGCAGCACCAGCTTCACCCCGATGAAGCCGAGGATGATCGACAGGCCGTAGGACAGGTGGACCAGCTTTTTCAGCAGGCCGCCGATGAGGAAGTACAGCTGCCTCAGGCCCATCAGCGCGAACGCGTTCGCCGTGAACACGATGTACGGGTCCTGCGTCAGGCCGAAGATCGCGGGGATCGAGTCGAGCGCGAACAGGACGTCCGTGGTACCGATGGCGAGCATGACGACGAGCATCGGGGTCATCACCCGCTTGCCGTTCTGCTCGATCCACAGCTTGGTGCCGTGGTACCGGTCGGCCACGCCGAAGCGGCGCTCGGCGGCCTTGAGCAGCTTGTTCTCCTCGTACTCCTCGTCCTCCTCGTCGGTCCGGGCCTCCTGGATGAGCTTCCAGGCGGTCCAGATCAGGAAGGCACCGAAGAGGTAGAACACCCATGAGAAGCTGGCGAGGATCGCGGCGCCGGCGGCGATGAAGATCGCGCGCAGCACCAGGGCTATGAGGACGCCGACGAGGAGTACCCGCTGCTGGTACTGCGACGGCACCGCGAACTTCGCCATGATCAGGACGAAGACGAAGAGGTTGTCGACGCTCAGCGACTTCTCGGTGATGTAGCCGGCGAAGAACTCGCCTCCGGCTTGTCCTCCGCCCCAGATCAGCAGGCCGAGTCCGAAGAGTGCGGCCAGGACGATCCAGACGATGGTCCAGATCCCGGCTTCCTTGACGGATACGTCATGCGGTTTGCGGCCGATGATGAAGTCGACCGCGATGAGGGCACACAGGCCCACGATCGTCAGGACCCATAGGGCCAGGGAAACATTCACTGCGCCTCCGGCAGATACGTCACACGGCAAATGTCAGCGTCGTCGCTGCCGGAGGTCTCTTCCACCCGGGCCTCCGGCGCTTGACTGCGTCCGGACGGTCCTTCGGGCCGACGCCCCGGGATCTGGCCTGATCCGTATTGACGGGGTCGCCGCACAGACAGGGAGTACTCCCCTCCGTGCGGCCAACAGTACCCAATCTCCAAGGATTGGTAAAGAGATGAGTAAAGAAAGATGCAAATCCCCAGGTGACAGACCTTTACGCAAGCTTGGTCAAAGCTGGGGAGACGTCACCTGTTCCATGAGCGGCGGGCCGCCACGACCTGGGTGAGCACCTGGTGGAGGACCTGACTGCCCGGCGGCACGAGCGGCGGCTCGTACGTCCAGGCGTGTCCGACCCACGGGTCGGCCAGATGCTCGTCTGGCACGGGAGTCAGTCGCAGCAGCGAACGCCACAGCGGGTCGAGGAGCGGACCGTAGCCCGCGGACTCCTCGCGGTCGGCGACCATCATCAGATGGACCCCGACGGACGGGCCCTCGTCGGCGAGGTAGCGCAGCTGGTTCACGGCCCGGTCGTCGAAGCCGTGCGGGAAGTCGTTGACGATCAGCAGTTGCTGAGAGGTGTCGAAGCCGGGCGGCAGCGCGTCCGGGGCGCCTCCGCGCAGCGCCATCTGCACCAGGTCGACCCGCTGCGTGAGCCGGCCCAGCACCTCCGTCACTCCCGCGGCGCCCCGGGCGGGCGGGGCCGCCAGCACACCGGTCTGCGTCAGCGGTGCCAGCGGCTGCGCCCCGGATCCGGCCGGGTCGATGACGTGCACGGTGAACTCGCCCGCCGGGTAGACGGCGAGCAGCCGGGCCGCGTGCGCCACCGCCGTCTCCATGGCGAGGCGCCGCATGTCGTGGGAGTCGGTGAACGACCCGTCGACCGAGTCGGCCCGCCCGCTATCGATCCACAGGCCGCGCTCCAGCGGCAGCCGGAGCAGCATCGGGATGCGGATCCGGTCGGCCTCGGGCAGCCGCAGGTCGCCCAGACGAAGCGCCATGGGTATCTCCATCGGCACCCGGTAGGCGTGCCAGGCGGGGTTGTCCCAGCGGGCGAAGGCCGGGGGCAGTGCGGGTTCGACGACGTCGGCCTCGGCGACGAGCTGGGCGAGGTCCCGGTCGAGGACTTCTCGCGCCCGGTCGACGAGGTGTGCGTGCCGGGCCCTGGCGGCCTCGCGCGCGGCGTCGCCCTGACCGCCGATCCGGCTGCGCGGGTCGGACAGGGCCTGCTCCAGCTCCTTGTCCATGCGGGACTCGGCGAAGTCGACGGCGCTGCGGTAGGCGGCGGTGGTGCGGGCCAGGTCCTCGAACATGCCCCAGACCTGGTTGTAGAGCCGCTCCTCCATGGACCAGCCGGTCGCGTCCCCCGCGACGGGCCGCGCGGGCTGTCCGGGATGCGCCGGCGGAACGGTGGGCGGGGGCGGCGGCGGGGCGGAGTTCCGCCGGCCGGGGTGGCTGTAGTTGATCGGGCCGCCGGTGGTGGCGGACGGGTCCGCGGCACCGGTTACGCCGTACGCCGGCTGCGGTCCGGTCTGTCCCGGTCCGTCGGCCGGCTGCCCGCCGTACGACGGCGGTACGGGGCCGGGGGCACCCTGCGGTGCGGTGCCGCCCTGGTCGGGGCCGACCGCGGGGGCGGCCGGCTGACGGGAGCGGTCACCGTCGGCCGGGCGGGGCGGGGGCGCCTGCACGGAGCGGGCGAGGCCCCGCGCGACGGCCTCGTTGACGGTGCCCGCGAGCTGTACGGCCTCGGGCAGGCCCTGGTCGGTGAGGAGGTCGGCCAGGCCGCCCGCGTAGCCCTGGCCGACGGCGCGCACCTTCCATGCACCCTGCCGCCGGTAGAGCTCCAGCGCGACGACGGCCGACTCCGCCTCCAGGCCCGTGATGGTGTAGCTGGCGATCTCGCTGCCGTCCAGGCCGGTGACGGCGACGAAGGGGGCCGCCACGGCGCCGAACCGGACGGGGCCGGGACCACCGCCCGGGGCGGGCAGGGCGAGCAGCACACTGACGCGGTGGACCGCGTCCGTCATGGCGTCCAGGTCCACCGCGAGACGGTGGTCGGCGGCCGCCTGCCGCGACACCTCCAGGCCGGGCTGGGCGGGTGCGCCCGGGTGGGCCACCCACTCCGCTCCGTGGATCCGGCCGTTCTCGTCGCCGAGCGCGGCCACGGCCACGATCGGCGTGCCGGCCGAGATCCGGATCTCCAGACGGGACTGGGAGAGCGGGTGGTTCTGCCCCCGCACCAGCTCGGCCGTCATCGCCTTCGTCCCCCCTGTGTCGCGTGTGATGTGTCTCCTGCCGTGCCCCTGCTTCGGGTGCGGTACCTAGAGAACCGGCAGGATCGACGGCATCAGGTCCTGGAAGGTGCGGCCGTTGGCCGGGTTGCCGAGGGCCGTCATCGTCCAGTTCGTGCCCGTCCGGTGCACCTTCGCCATGATCTGGGCCGTGTAGGCGCCACCGCCTGCCAGCGTGTAGCGGGCGAGCTCCTGGCCGTTGGTCTCGTCGACGAGGCGGCAGAACGCGTTCTGCACCTCCTGGAAGGTCTGGCCCGTGAAGGAGTTCACGGTGAAGACGATCTGGTCGATGTGGACCGGGACGCGCGAGAGATCGACGAGGATGGCCTCGTCGTCGCCGCCCTGGCCGACACCGCCGACGAGGTTGTCACCGGTGTGGCGCACGGAGCCGTCGTCGCTCACCAGGTGACGGAAGAAGACGACGTCGACCGGCTGCTTGTCCGCGAACAGGACGGCCGAGGCGTCCAGGTCGATCTCCCGGGTGCGCGAGCCGAACAGGCCGCGACGGGGAGCCGCCTGCCAGCCGAGACCCATGCGCACCGCGGTCAGGCTGCCGCCGTCGTTCTTCTGCAGACTGATGGCCTGACCCTTGGTCATGTTGACGGTCACGCGCTGATTCCCCTCTCGAACTTCCCCTGTTACCGCGCAATCGCGGTTGACCAGAACCCTACGCAGGGGCACTGACAGTGACGTACCCAGGTCCGCACTTTGTGTCGTTCTTGCAACACATCGCGTACGCGGCCGTCAGGACAGGCCGGCCTCCCGCATCTGTCGCAGTTCCTTCTTCATCTCGGACACCTCGTCGCGCAGCCGGGCCGCGATCTCGAACTGGAGGTCCGCCGCGGCGGCCCGCATCCGCGCGGTGAGCTCCTCGATCTGCTCGGCGAGTTCGGCGGCGGGGCGGTCGGTCGGCACCGTCTCGGCGGCCGCGCCCTTGGCGGCCTTGGCGCTCTTCGCTCCCTTGGCCGCCTTGGTGCCCAGGGAGGGCACGGGCGCCTTGGTGCCACCGCCGTCCTTCTTCGCCTGGCGGTAGCCCGAGCCGAGCAGCTGCTCGGTGTCGATGTCCTCGCGGGCGATCTGGGCGACGATGTCGTTGATCTTCTTGCGCAAGGGCTGCGGGTCGATGCCGTTCGCCTGGTTGTACGCGACCTGCTTCTCCCGGCGGCGGTTGGTCTCGTCGATGGCCTTCTCCATCGCCGGAGTGATCCTGTCGGCGTACATGTGGACCTGGCCGGAGACGTTGCGCGCCGCGCGGCCGATGGTCTGGATCAGGGAAGTGCCCGAGCGCAGGAAACCCTCCTTGTCGGCGTCGAGGATGGCCACCAGGGACACCTCGGGCAGGTCGAGGCCCTCGCGCAGCAGGTTGATGCCGACGAGGACGTCGTACTCGCCGCTGCGCAGCTCCCGCAGCAGCTCGACCCGGCGCAGGGTGTCGACGTCGCTGTGCAGATAACGCACCTGGATGCCGAGTTCCAGGAAGTAGTCGGTGAGGTCCTCCGCCATCTTCTTGGTGAGCGTGGTGACCAGGACGCGTTCGTCCTTCTCCACGCGGGTGCGGATCTCGTGCACCAGGTCGTCGATCTGGCCCTCGGTGGGCTTGACCACGACCTCAGGGTCGACGAGACCGGTGGGGCGGATGATCTGTTCGACCGTGCCGTCCGCGCGGGAGAGCTCGTACTGGCCGGGGGTGGCCGACAGGTAGACGGCCTGCCCGATGCGCTCCTGGAACTCCTCCCACTTCAGCGGCCGGTTGTCCAGGGCGGAGGGCAGCCGGAAGCCATGGTCGACGAGGGTGCGCTTGCGGGAGGCGTCGCCCTCGTACATGGCGCCGATCTGCGGGACGGTGACGTGCGACTCGTCGATGACGAGGAGGAAGTCGTCCGGGAAGTAGTCCAGCAGGGTGTTCGGCGCGGAACCGGGAGAGCGGCCGTCGAAGTGCATCGAGTAGTTCTCCACGCCGGAGCAGGAGCCGATCTGGCGGAGCATCTCGATGTCGTACGTGGTGCGCATGCGCAGGCGCTGGGCCTCCAGGAGCTTGCCCTGCTTCTCCAGCTCGGTCAGACGCTCGCCGAGCTCCTTCTCGATGTCGTTGACCGCGCGCTCCAGCCGCTCGGGGCCCGCGACGTAGTGGGAGGCCGGGAAGACGTACAGCTGCTGGTCGTCGCTGATGATCTCGCCGGTGAGCGGGTGGAGCGTGGACAGTGCCTCGATCTCGTCGCCGAACATCTCGATGCGGACGGCGAGCTCCTCGTAGACCGGGAAGATCTCGATGGTGTCGCCGCGGACGCGGAAGGTGCCGCGGGTGAAGGCCATGTCGTTGCGCGCGTACTGGATGTCCACGAAGCGGCGCAGCAGTTCGTCCCGGTCGAACTCGTCGCCGACGCGGAGGGGGACCATGCGGTCCACGTACTCCTGCGGGGTGCCCAGGCCGTAGATGCAGGAGACGGAGGCGACCACGACGACGTCGCGGCGGGTGAGCAGCGAGTTGGTCGCGGAGTGCCGCAGCCGCTCGACCTCCTCGTTGATCGAGGAGTCCTTCTCGATGTAGGTGTCCGACTGCGGAACGTACGCCTCGGGCTGGTAGTAGTCGTAGTACGAGACGAAGTACTCGACGGCGTTGTTCGGCAGCAGCTCGCGGAACTCGTTGGCCAGCTGGGCGGCCAGGGTCTTGTTCGGCGCCATGACCAGGGTGGGGCGCTGGAGCTTCTCGATCATCCACGCGGTGGTGGCGGACTTGCCGGTGCCGGTCGCGCCGAGCAGGACGACGTTCTTCTCACCTGCTTCGATGCGCCGGGCGAGGTCGGCGATGGCCGTCGGCTGGTCGCCGCTCGGCTGGTAGGAGCTGACGACCTCGAAGGGCGCCACCGTGCGTTCGATCTGGGAAACGGGCCGCATGTCATCCACCGTACGGCCCCCCACTGACAACGGGTCCGGATCAGTGTTTCTGCGGGGTCCGGGAGCGGTGTTCCACGGGGCCGCGGGCCCGCAGCCGGGAGCGCGCCGGGGAGTGGTGGGCCGGGGAGTGGGCGGGGACGCCGGGCTTGTGCTCGGCGGGGGGCGTGGCGGACCCGCCGGCGACCATCAGCGGGTCGAAGATCATCACGACGCCCGCGAGGACGAGGAAGGCGAGTGGGCCGACCATCATCGGCCCGAGCAGGGCGGCCGCCGGCTCCCCCGCGGCGGGCTCGGCCGTGCCGTGGACGTGCACCTCGAGTGCGGCCATGCCGGTGTAGTGCATCCCGGTGACCGCGAGCCCCATGACGACGCTGGCGCCCACGCTCCACAGGAATCCCCGCACCTGTCCGGCCGCCCACAGGGCGGCGCTGGCGGCGGCCATGGCGATGGCCACGGACGCGGCAACCGTGAGGACGTTGTACTCCAGGTATCCGTCGAGGTTCATCCCGGCCATGCCGAGATAGTGCATCGAGGCGATGCCGAGGCCGGTGATGGTGCCCCCGGTGAACAGAGCCGTTCCGGAGGCCCCCTTGTAGCCGACGATGAAGATCCCGATGCCCACCATGACGACGGCGACGGCCAGACTCGCGAACGTGATCAGCCGGTCGTAGTGGATCGGCGTGCCCTCGACGGTGAAACCCGTCATCGCGACGAAGTGCATCGTCCATATGCCGGAGCCTATGGTCGCGGCCCCCAGGGCGAGCCAGCCGGGGCGCCAGGAACGGGACACCCTGAGGGCCCTGGTGGTGCAGCGCAGGCCCAGGGCACCGCCGAGACAGGCCATGAGGAAGGCCACCAGCGGTGTGACCAGGCCGTAGCTGAATCCGTCGACCGTGCCTTGCATGCGCGGCTGCCCTTCCCGACCCGTGTATCCCGCAACGTCTTGATATTCCCCCCTCCCGGCGCCGTGACAGCGGCCAGGGATGACGCAGAGAGTATGACCCCACCGGAATGGTCGAACGACTTTCCGGCAAAGAAACACGTCCTTGCCCCAGGTGTGTGGCATCAGTGTGCGGAGTTCGGGCGACATCGTTCAATCCGCGGCCATCCCGCACCCGCCTCGCGTCGACCCTCCGCTGTCACAGTGGAGCCGAATGTGATCGCTCGACGCGAGGAGTACGCATGCACGCACGCACTGTCACCGCCTCGGCCATCGCGCTCCTGGGCACCGCCGCCCTCCTGCTCCCGCCCTCCCCCGCGCGGGCCGCGGAAAACCCCGTGCGGCCCCTGGTGATAGCCCACCGGGGCGCGTCCGCGTACGCGCCCGAGAACACCCTGGCGGCCGTCGACGAGGCCGCCGCGCTCGGCGTCGACTGGGTGGAGAACGACGTCCAGCGCACCAGGGACGGTGAACTCGTCGTCCTGCACGACGACAGCCTCCAGCGCACCACCGACGTCGAGGAGGTCTTCCCCGGCCGGGCTCCGTGGAAGGTGAAGGACTTCACCGCCGCGGAGATCGCCCGGCTGGACGCGGGCAGCTGGTTCGGCTCCGCGTACGCGGGCGCGCGCGTGCCGACGCTGGAACAGTTCGTGCACCGCGTCGAGCGGCACCAGCAGAAGCTGCTGCTGGAGATCAAGAACCCTCAGCTGTATCCCGGCATAGAGCGGCAGATCGTCAAGGTGCTGGGCAACGAGGGCTGGCTGGACCGCCGGCATGTGCGGAACCGGCTGATCGTGCAGAGCTTCAGCGCGGACAGCGTACGGACGGTCCACGGTCTGCGGCCCGCGGTGAAGACGGGCTTCCTCGGGACGCCTCCCGTGTCGGACCTGCCCGCGTACGCGGCCTTCACCGACCAGATCAATCCCTCGCACGGCTCCCTATCCGCCGGTTACGTCGCTGCCGTGCACGCCCTCAAGGGGGTGCACGGCAAGCCGCTGGAGGTGTGCACCTGGACCGTGAACGACGCGACCGCCGCCCGGCGGGTCGCCGGATTCGGAGTCGACGGGATCATCACCGACACGCCTGACGTGGTGCGGGACGCGGTACGCGGCTGAGGCGTCCGCCCGCGCTTCCGGGGCGTTGTCAGTGGCGGGCCGTACGGTGGTGCGCATGGACAGCCATGGGCAGTACGAGCAGCGGGTGGTGTGGGCCGCCGTCGGCACCGGCATCGGCCCACTGCTGCTGGCCGCGACCCGTGAGGGCCTGGTCAACGTCGTGTTCCACGCCACCGACGAGGTACGCGACAGCGCGCTGGAGCGGCTGGCGTCGCGGCTCGGCACCGAGCCCGTCGAGGAGCCCGGCTCCCCGCTGCTGACCGAGGCGATACGTCAGGTCGAGGCGTACTTCGCGGGTGAGCGGCGGGGCTTCGAGCTGCCGCTGGACTGGTCGCTGATCTCGGGCTTCAACCGGGAAGTGCTGCGGGAGCTGGCCTCCGGAGTGCCGTTCGGCTCGGTCGTCGGGTACGGCGACCTGGCCCGGCGGGTCGGCCGGCCCGGCGCGGCCCAGGCCGTGGGCATGGCGATGGGTGCGAATCCGTTGCCGGTGGTCGTGCCGTGCCACCGGGTGGTGGAGAGCGACGGGGGCATCGGCGGGTTCGGCGGCGGCGTTCAGACCAAACGCCACCTCCTGGCCCTGGAGGGCATCCTCCCCGAGCCATTGTTCTGACGGCTCGGGGAGGTTTCCGCTCACGGCGCTTGCCAGGTCCCGTCGCGCCCCCTCTCCCAGCGCCCTGGGGGCGCCTCCCAGGCCCTTGAGGCACTGAGGGAGGCAGGGGTTGCCCGCGGACATCGCAGGATCTTCGGTCAGTCGTAGTGGCGGGCCTCGAAGACGTTGCCGTCGGGGTCGCGGAAGTAGAAGCTGCGCTTGGCCAGGCCGCGCGCCCCGAAGGAGTCCTGCGAGACGTCCGACACCGGTACGGAGCCCTCCTCCAAGCGGCCGCGGAGGGCATCGAAAGCATCGGCCGGCAGGGACAGGCAGACGTGGTTGACGGGGTGCCCCGAGCTTTCGGCGGCGCCGGGAACCATACCCATGCGTTCCGCCTTCGCCCGCGGCATGAGATCGAGGATCGTCTCCTCGTTCACCCGCACCGAGGGAAACGGCGCCTCACCGACGGAGTAATCGGTGAGTCTGACGGGCTCCAGGCCCACGGCCTTCTCGTAGAAACCGGCGGCGGCGATGGGGTCGTTCACCCACAGGACGATGTGGTCGAGGCGAGTCGTGTTGTCCGTCATGGCCCCAGCCTCCGCGACGTCCGTGACGGCACGCAAGGGGTTTGGCCCGGTGCCCGGCCCGCCAGAGATGAGGGAGAACCGGCAGACAGGAGGCAGACGCGTGGTGCTCATGGTGTCCGGAGAGGTACGGGAGGCGATCGCCGCGGGCCGCCCGGTGGTGGCCCTGGAGTCCACGATCATCGCCCACGGGCTGCCCCGGCCGCGCAATCTCCAGGTGGCGTTGGAGCTGGAGGCGGCCGTACGGCAGGAGGGCGCGGTACCGGCGACGATCGCCGTGCTGGACGGGCGGCCCCGGGTCGGCCTGGACAAGGAGCAGTTGGAACGGGTCGCGGGCGAGGACGGCATCCGTAAGCTGGGCCATCGTGATCTGCCGCTCGCGGTGGCCACCGGGACGAGCGGGGCGACCACGGTGTCGGCCACGGCCCTGCTGGCGGCGCTCGCGGGTATACGGGTGTTCGCCACCGGAGGGCTCGGTGGGGTGCACCGGGAGTGGACGGTGACCCAGGACGAGTCGGCCGATCTCGGCCTGCTGGCGCGGACGCGGATCACCGTGGTGTGCGCGGGCGTGAAGTCGATCCTGGACGTGCCCGCGACCCTGCAGCGGCTGGAGACACTGGGCGTGGCGGTCGCCGGATACGGCACGGACCGCTTCCCCGGGTTCTATCTGTCCGACTCGGGGCACCCCGTGGACTGGCGGCTGGACACTCCGGCGCAGGTCGCGGAGGTCATGCGGGCGCAGGACGCGCTGGGCGGGCCCGAGTCGGCGCTGATCGTGGCCAACCCCGTTCCCGAGGCGGAGCAATTGGATCCCGGGGTGCACGCGCGTGTGCTCGACGAGGCACTGCACGCGTGCGCGGCGGAGGGTGTCACCGGCCAGGCGGTCACGCCGTTCCTGCTCGGCCGTCTGGTCCGCCACACCGACGGCGCGTCCCTCGCCGCGAACCTGGCGGCGGTCCAAGGCAACGTACGTCTGGCCGCGCGGGTCGCGGCGTCCTGGGCCGCCGGGGAGTGACGGACGCCGTGCGGGGCGGGGTGCTGCTGGTCGTCGGCGATGTGATCACGGATGTGGTCGCCCTGCACCGGGGGCCGCTCGCGCCGGGAACGGACACGGTGGCGGCGATCCGGACGCTGCCGGGCGGCGCGGGCGCCAATGTGGCCTGCTGGGCGGCGCGTCGGGACGGTACGAAGGTGCGGCTCCTCGGGCGGGTGGGCGAGGACGCGGCGGCCTGGCACGAGCGGGAGCTGATCGCCTGCGGGGTCCGCCCGCTTCTGGTCGTGGACGGACAGGCGCCGACGGGGACGGTGATCTGCCTGGTCGACGAGGGCGCGGCGGCCGAGCGGACGTTCCTCACCGACAGCGGTGCGTCGCCGCGGCTGGAACCCTGTGACTGGTCGGACGCGTTGCTGGACGGGGTGGCACGGCTGCATCTGTCGGGCTACCTGCTGTTCACCGAGCCGAGCAGGGCCTTGGCCGCGGTGGCGTTGAAGGCGGCGCGGGCCCGTGGGGTGCCGGTGAGTCTGGATCCGGCGTCGGCGGGGTTCCTCGTGCGGCTGGGCACCGACCGGTTCCTGTCGCTGGTCGAGGGCGTGGACGTCCTGCTGCCCAGCCGTGACGAGGCGTGTCTGCTCATGGACGTGTCCGATGCCTCGGACGCCGCGGCGCGGCTGAGTCGGCACGTCCCGCTGGTGGTGGCCAAGCAGGGTGCCGGGGGCGCGCTGCTCGCGCGGTCCGGGAAGGTGTACGCCCGTGTCCCGGCCGTACCGGCGGTGCCCCGGGACACCACGGGTGCCGGCGACGCGTTCACGGGCGCGTTCCTGGCGGCCCTGCTGGCGGGTGCCGGCCCGGAGCAGGCGGCGGAGGAGGGCTGCCGGGCGGGCGCGCAGGCGGTGGGACACATAGGGGGCCGCCCGCCCGCGCCCGCCTGACGAACGGGTGTCACGAGGGGCTGACCGACTTTGTCCACAGGCGGGAACAAAGCGGAATGCCCCCTGTCCACAGCCTCGCACACAGCTCGTCCAGTGCTGGCAGACTGGCGCGGCAAGGCGCGTGAAGCAGAACGGCGCGGGGGAACCACGCAAGGAGAGCCGGATGTCCATGGCAGGGAATCTGCGGAAGGTCACGAGCCTCGGCAGGGTCGGCGGGCTGCGCCGGGTGGCGCGGCTGGCCCGGCGACGGCCCCGTGTGGACCTGAGTCATCCGGCCCGGTCCCCGCTGGGCTCCTCGGTGGTGAACTGCGTGACGTACCGGGACGGTCACCGCACCGCCGCGCGTGGCGATCTGGTGGACGCGGTGAAGCAGGTACGCAAGAGCGGCGAAGGTTTTGTCTGGCTGGGGCTGCACGAGCCGACCAGCCGGGAGTTCACCGGCATCGCGGAGTTGTTCGACCTGCACCCGCTGGCGGTGGAGGACGCGGTCGAGGCGCACCAGCGGCCCAAGCTGGAGCGGTACGGGGAGACGCTGTTCGCCGTGTTCAAGACGGTCTGCTACGTCGAGCACGAGGAACTCACCGCGAACAGCGAGGTGGTGGACACCGGCGAGATCATGGTGTTCCTCGGTGAGGACTTCGTGGTCACGGTGCGGCACGGCCGGCACGGCTCGCTGGGACCGCTGCGCGAAGGGCTGGAGTCCGATCCCGAACAGCTCGCCAAGGGCCCGTCCACGGTGCTGCACGCGATCGCGGACCATGTGGTCGACGACTATCTCACTGTCATCGACTCGGTACAGGACGACATGGACCACGTCGAGACGGATGTGTTCGCGGAGCACGGCGCGCGGGTCGATCCGGGCCGCATCTACCAGCTCAAGCGTGAACTCCTGGAACTGAAGCGGGCGGTGGTGCCGCTGGACCGGCCGCTGGAGGAGCTCGCCAGCCGGCCGATCCGGGTGGTCGCCCCGGAGATACAGGCGTACTTCCGTGACGTCTCCGACCATCTGCTGCGGGCGAAGGAGCAGATAGCGGCCTTCGACGAGCTGCTGAACTCCATCCTCCAGGCGCATCTGGCGCAGGTCACGGTCGCGCAGAACGAGGACATGCGCAAGATCACCGCTTGGGCGGCGATCGTGGCGGTGCCGACGATGGTCTGCGGCATGTACGGCATGAACTTCGACCACATGCCGGAGCTGCACTGGCGGTACGGCTACGGCATGGTCATCGGGGTGATATCCGTGGCGTGTCTGCTGCTGTACCGGGCGTTCCGGCGCAGCCGCTGGCTCTGAGACCGGCCCTCGGGGCCCCTTCCGGAGTTCTTGACGTCCCCGGTTCTCGCCGGGCGGCCCGTGGGTGGCGCCCGGCGGTGTCAGCCCCGCCAGGCCGGATGGCGTGGGTCGTCGGCCCGTACCAGTACGTCGGCCGTGCCGGCGGGGTCGGTCTCCTGTTCGTAGCGCTCGAAGGCGGGGAGGGTCCAGTGCTCGGCCTCGGGGGTACGGCGGCGCAGGGCGCCCGGGGAGAGGAGGACGTGAACGCTCAGGTCGAAGGGGAACCAGTGCCGCAGGAGGAGCGGGCCGTGCAGCAACAGCACACCGGTGGGAGGGAGTCGGATGTAGGGACTGCGGGTGGCGCGGTCGGTGACGGGGTCCCACAGATCGGGCAGGACGCGTCCGCTCCCGCCGGGTTCGAGGGGGCCGAACACCTCGCGCCAGAGGGCGCCGGTGTCGTACCAGCCGCCGTAGTAGGACTCCAGGTCCTGGTGGCCGTACTCGAGCCGGACGGAGGCGGGCCGCAGGAAGCCCTCGGTGCCGACGACCAGGGAGGGCCGGCCGCGTATCCGCAGCGCCTCGGCGACCCGCTCGGCGAGGTCTCCCGGACGCGCGGCGGGGGCACCGTCGAGGGCGACCCGCGGCCAGGGTCCGCCGTCGGCCGTCTTCAGCTCCCGCAGGCGCTCGGCGAGGAGGTCGCCGAGCCGGTCCCAGGTGATCGCTTCAAGTCGCACACGGCCATGATGCGCCGACGGCCCGTCCGGCCGCGCGCGTCTCCTGGCGGTACGGGTCTCCTGGCGGTACGGGTCCGGCGGACCGGGGACGCCCGGGCGTTCAGCACCCCTGGACGTTCGCGCATGCGCCCGCGCTCCTGGGCCATGGCCGGGGGTGCCGGGGGTCGCATTCACTGATGGTGACGGTGACGGCCGGGAAGGGTCCCGGCCGAGAACGGGGGTGACGACATGATCGACGGGCCGTACTTCGTGCTGACGGTGCTGGGGGTGCTCGGGACCGGGCTGACGGCCGGGGCCTTCTGCGCCTTCTCGACGTTCGTGATGAGAGGGCTCGCGGCGCTGCCGCCGGCGCAGGGGGTGGCCGCGATGCAGGCGGTCAACGTGGCGGCGGTGCGTCCGGCCTTCATGCTGCTGTTCCTCGGTACGGCGATGCTGTGCTCGGTGGTCACGGTGGTGACGTTCGTGCTGTGGCCGGACGAGGGGACGGTCGAGCTGCTGGTGGGCGGTGTCCTGTACCTGGCCGGGTCGTTCGGGCTGACCGTGGTCGCGAACATACCGCGCAACGAGGCGCTGGCCCGGCTCGAACCGGATGGCCCGGAGGCGGCCGCGTACTGGCCGGTCTATGTGCGCGAGTGGACGATGTGGAACCACGTCCGCGCGCTCGCCTCGGCCGGGGCGGCGGTGGCGTACCTCCTGGCCCTCGTCTGAGGGACTCGGCCGACGGGCTCCCGGGAAAGCGCTGTCCCGGCGCTCTGCGGGGGCGGGTGAGCGGACGTATCGTGACCGGAGGAGTGCCGCCCGACGACGCACGGCCCGTCACCCGCGCACGCAAGGAACACGGCCATGGCCGATCCCAAGGGTTTCCTGACCACGCCCCGCGAGGAATGGCCGCGCCGGCCCGTCGAGGAACGGGTCCGCGACTGGAACGAGGTGTACGTCCCGGGGGCGCTGCTGCCCATCGTCAGTCCGCAGGCCGACCGCTGCATGGACTGTGGTGTGCCGTTCTGCCACCAGGCCTGCCCGCTCGGCAATCTCATCCCCGAGTGGAACGACCTGGTCTCGCGGGAGGACTGGCGGGCGGCGGCGGAGCGGTTGCACGCCACCAACAACTTCCCGGAGTTCACCGGCCGGTTGTGTCCGGCGCCCTGCGAGGCGGGCTGTGTGCTCGCCATCAACCAGCCGGCGGTCACCATCAAGAACGTCGAGTGCGCCATCGCCGACCGGGCCTGGGAGGAGGGCTTCGCGCCACCGGCACCGCCGGACCGGCTCTCCGGCCGGACGGTCGCGGTCATCGGTTCGGGCCCGGCCGGGCTGGCCGCGGCCCAGCAGCTGACCCGTGCGGGGCACACCGTCGCCGTGTACGAGCGGGACGACCGGATCGGCGGGCTGATGCGGTACGGCATCCCGGAGTTCAAGATGGAGAAGCGGCATCTGGAGCGGCGGGTGGAGCAGATGCGGGCCGAGGGGACGAAGTTCCGTACGTCCACGACGGTCGGGCGCGATGTGGACGCGGCGGAGTTGCGGACGCGGTATGACGCGGTGGTGATCGCGACGGGGGCGACGGCATGGCGGGAGCTTGCCGTACCGGGGCGCGAACTGGCGGGAATTCACCAGGCGATGGAGTATCTGCCGCTCGCGAACCGGGTGTGCGAGGGGGATCTGGAGTCGTCGCCGCTGTCGGCCGCGGGCCGGCATGTCGTCATCGTCGGTGGCGGTGACACGGGAGCGGACTGTCTGGGTACGGCGGTGCGGGAGGGCGCCGCGTCGGTCACCCAGCTCGACATCTATGCCCAGCCGGGCTCCGAGCGCGACGAGGACGCCGAGCCGTGGCCGACCTGTCCGAAGCTGTACCGGCTGTCCGCGGCGCACGAGGAGGCCGGTGAGTTGCGGACGGCACCGGCGGCGGACGCGGACGCGCGGCTGTTCGCGGCGTCCACGCTGCGCTTCACCGGCGACGGGGAGGGGCGGGTGGGTGCGCTGCACCTGGTCGAGGTGGACGCTGGGCGTCGGGCCGTGCCGGGCACGGAACGGATGCTGCCGGCGGATCTCGTTCTGCTCGCGCTCGGGTTCTCCGGGCCGGACCGGGGGGACGGGCTCGTCGCCCAGATGGAGGTGGAGCTGTCACCTCGTGGCACGGTTGCCCGGGATGCGGGCTTCGCCACGAATGTGCCGGGTGTCTTCGCTGCCGGGGACGCCGCTCGCGGCCAGTCCTTGATCGTGTGGGCCATCGCCGAGGGGCGGGCGGTCGCGGCGGCGGTCGACGGCTACCTGACCGATGCGCCCAGTCGCCTACCGGCGCCGATCACCCCGTACGACCGTCCGATGACGGTGTGAGCCCGCGGTGCCCGGCGTGGGTGCGGGCGGGGGGTGGGCTCGCGCGGCCCGGCGCCGTGCCGGGTGCTCGGCGTCGGTGTGAGCCCGGGGGGTGTTCGCGCGGCCCGGCGCTCGCGGGGCGCCTCCCCCGCTCCCGGCTTCGCTCGAGCGGGGGGACCCCCATGAGCGGGAGGCACCCCACCGTCCACCCGTGCCGCCCTGGGGGCGCTTCCCCTGCCTTTGAGGCACTGGGGGAGGCACGACTGCCCGCGGTGAGCGGCGGACGCGGCCCCGCCCCTCCACCCGCCGTGGGCGCTGCGCGCGTGCAACGGCGGCCCGCCGTGCGACACGGCGGGCCGCCGTTGGTGGAGTGGTGCCGGAACACAGGGCCTCGATGGGTCCCACCACCCCAGCCGGGTTACGGCTTGCGGGCCACCGCGCCGTAGCCCGGGATGACGCCGTCGTCCTGGCCCGGGACCGGGTCGCCCAGCTCCGGGTGCCACTGGTGGGGGACCTGGACGCCGGGGTCGATCAGGTCCAGGCCGTCGAAGAGGCGGGTGAACTCCTCGCGGGAGCGGAGCACCAGGGTGACGCCCGCCGCCTTGAGCTTCTCCGTGGCCGCCTTCGACTCCTCCGGAGTGAAGTCGGACGTCGCGTGGGTGACGACCAGGTGGCTGCCCGAGGGCAGCGCGTCCAGCAGCCGCCCGACCAGCTCGTGCGCCCCGTCCTCGTCGGAGACGAAGTGCAGCAGCGCGATGAGCGACAGCGCGATCGGCTCGTCGAAGTCGAGGATCTTCCGCGCGCCCTCCAGGATGGTGTCCGGTTCGCGCACATCGGCCTGGAGGTACTCGGTCACCCCCTCGTCCGTACCGCGCAGCAGGGCCGCCGCGTGGGCGAGCACGATCGGGTCGTTGTCGCAGTACACGACGCGGGCGTCGGGCACGATTCCCTGCGCCACCTGGTGCAGGTTGGGCTCGGTCGGGATGCCGGTGCCGACGTCGAGGAACTGCCGTACACCCTGCCCGGCCAGCCAGCGCGTGGCCCGCTGCATGAACGCGCGGTTCACCCGCGCCATCACCGGCACCCGGGGGTCGAGGGCCAGCATCTGCCTGCCCATGGCCTCGTCGACCGGATAGTTGTCCTTGCCTCCGAGGTACCAGTCGTACATCCGCGCGGGGTGCGGCCTGCTCGTGTCGATCTCCACGGGGTGCTGCCCGGTCATGACGGACTCCATAAGTCTCTGCAACTGTTAGTGATCAAGTCGGTGCCACGTTCAGAAGGGGAAACAAAAAGGTAGAGCGGACAACAGGGCTCAGGACAGCAGGAAATCCGCCTCTCCCGCCTTCGCTCCTTCGATGAAGGCCGTCATCTCGGCGGAGGTGTAGATGAGCGCCGGCCCGTCCGGGTCGGTGGACTGGCGTACGGCGATCCGGCCGTCCTCGAGCTTCATCGCCTCCAGGCAGTTCCCTCCGTTGCCGCCGCTCCACGGCTTGTGCCAGCCCTCGCTGCCCAGTTCCCGCGCGGGCATGCCGTTGTAGATCCTTCCGGTGCGCGCCCGCGGGTGGGGCAGGGACTTCAGGGGCTTCATGAGTTCCATTCACAGCTCCTTGCGAAGATCCCGGAGGATCTCCTTCGTGCGATGTGCCGTAGCGGCCTGCGCCGCCATGCGGTCCATGACCTCGAGGTGGGTCGCCACCTCGGCGCGCGCGTCCAGATAGACGGCGCCGGTCAGGTACTCGCTGTAGACCATGTCCGGCAGTTCGGGCATGGCGAATCGGAACAGCACGAACGGCCCGTACGTGCCGGGATGGGGCCCACCGGCGAACGTCGCGATCTGCAGCGTCACATTGGACAGCTTCGTGGCCTCGAGCAACTTGTCGATCTGCGCACGCATCACCTCCGGGCCGCCGACCGGGCGGCGGAGCGCGGTCTCGTCCATCACGACCCACATCCGGGGCGCGTCCTTGCGGGTGAGCAGTTCCTGCCGTTGCATACGCAGGTCGACGTGGCGCTCCATGTCCTCGGGCCGGGTCTGCCCGACGGCCCCGGAGCGCAGTACGCCGCGTGCGTAGTCCTCGGTCTGGAGCAGTCCGGGGACGAAGTGGGGTTCGTAGCTGCGGATGAGGGAGGCCGCACCCTCCAGGCTGACGTACATCGAGAACCAGCCGGGCAGGATGTCATGGAAGCGCTGCCACCAACCGGGCCGGTTGGCGTCCTCCGCCAGCTGCACGAAACCGTCGGCCTCCTCGTCGGAGACGCCGTACGCCTTCAGCAGGAGCTGGAGGTACGGGATCTTGAGCGCGACCTCGGCCGTCTCCATGCGGCGGACGGTGGCGGGCGCGACGCGGAGGATGCGGGCCGCTTCCTCACGCTTGAGTCCCGCGCGTTCCCGCAGGTCCAGCAGGCGCCGGCCGAGGACGACCTGCCCCACCGTCGGCGCGGACCGGGGTTCGCTCACACTCCACCTCCCTCGAACAAAAGCCGACAGCCCGGCGGCGCCACTCGAAGATCCATCCGAAGATCCGTCTCGCCCGAACTTGCATTCGAACAAATCTTCGGCAATCCCAACTGGCGCCGCGTGAGGTGCTGTTGCGAGCAGTGTGCCACGCCCGTCCAGACCGTCACACCGCACTCTGCATTTTTCAGAGTGACACTTGCCAAGTGTTCACGGCGGGGCGATAGTGGCAAGCGTGATTCCGTCCGCGCCCTTAGGAACAGACGCCGCCGCAGGGTCCATCGGCCTCGGCGCCGCCTCGGAAGCCGACCCTTCGGGGTCCGCCGCCGAGCGCCGGTTCCGTTTCGAACTGGCCGCTCATCCGGGTTCCCCGGCTCAGGCCAGACGCCTGACGAGGGCACGGCTGACCGGCTGGTCCGTGTGCGAGGACACCTGCGACACGGCAGCCCTGGTCGTCTCCGAACTGGTCACCAACGCCATCGTGCACACGGCGAGCAGCCACGTGGTCTGCGAGCTGCACGACGGTGGCGAGCTGGTGCGCATAGCCGTGCGCGACGAGGGGTGCGCGCCGGGCCAGCCGCGGGCGAACACCCGGCAGCAGCCGGAGGACGAGCACGGGAGGGGACTGCTTCTCGTCGACGCCCTGTGTCACTCGTGGGGCGCGCACGAGAACGGTCCTGGACTGCTGGTCTGGGCCGACCTCCCCCGCGCGGCGGACACCGGGCACGGTCCCGCGGAGCCCACCGACGACCTGGGCTGGGGAGCCCGCCCGAAGCCGGGCCCGCCCGGCCCCCCGGACGACGACACCGGCAACGAACCGGACCAGTCCCACGGCCCGGCGGGAAACCAGGCCCACAACCTGCCGTTCCCCCCGCACCAGCGCACCCCCCGCTCCCGGGGCCAGGCGTGACAGGCATACCCGGCACCCGCGTACTGAGCCTGGACTCGCTGGTGCGGATCCGGCGCGAACGGCACGCCCCCGCCACCCCCCGGCGGCTCCCCGTCCCCGACGGCATGACCGCGCCCATGGGCTGCGACGCCGTGGCGATACCGGCACGCTTCGGCCCGCTGGTGATGCCCCGGCTGCCCCGCGTGGGCTGCGTGTACGCCGATGACGCGCACTGGTGGTGGCTGGTCCCGTCCGATTCCGACTACGCCCTGGAGTGGCCGGCCCCCGCCCACTACGCCACCGGCGCGGTCCTCCCCGGCCCCTCGGACGCCCCCGGCGCCCCGGACCTCCCCGGTCTGATCCACCGCCCCGACGGCACGCTCCCCTATACGCCGCCGATACCGCTCTATCTCGCCCTGTGCCGCCTGACGGACACGACCCCCACCTGGTCACGCCCCGTCACCGCGTAGCCACGCACCCCTGGCCCCCGGCCCTCGTCACGCCGTGACGTCACCGCCCCCGCCGTCCCCCCGGACGATCACCAGGAACATGTCGGTCGCGAGGTCCATGACAACCTCGGCGGGCAGACCCTCCAGGCGGCGTGCGTGGGCGAACTCCTCCGCCGGCCATGAGCCGCGCGGTCCACCTGCGGGAAAGCGTTCGAGCACCGTTCGCCCGTTCACTCTGCCACCTCCATGCTGCGTTGTACTCGTAGAGTTAAACGCCAACCATGGGGTGAACACCTTGCTCAGTGACGGTACTGAGACGTAGCTGACACCCGTTCACCGCCAAGTGTGATCGGACTCTCGGCTGATCGCACCAGCCGACTACTTTCCGTATCGGTCGCCGTACGGGTCGTGTCAGGTGTCGTACTCCTGAATCCGCCGCCCATGGCTCCGGTCGACCAGTGCGGGCAGCCGCTCCCCCAGCCTCCGCACCACCTCGGGCACGTCGATCGTGAGCAGTTCCCGGTCCCGCATGAGGATCCGGCCGTCCACGACCGTCGTACGGACGTCGGCGGCGCGGGCGCTGTGCACCAGGGTCGCGGCGAGGTCGTGCACGGGCTGGGTGTGCGGGCCGGTGAGGTCGACGAGGACGAGGTCGGCGCGGCGGCCCGGCGCGATGCTCCCGACGCTCTCGCCGAGGCCGACCGCGCGGGCGCTCTGCAGAGTGGCGTGGTGGAGGGCCTGCCGGGAGGTCAGCCACCGGGGGTCGCCCTCGGTGGACTTCTGGATCAGGGAGGTGAGTGCCATGGACTCCCACACGTCGAGCGAGTTGTTGGAGGCGGCGCCGTCGGTGGCGAGTCCGACCGGGACGCCGATGTCGCGCAGGGCGCGTACGGGTGTGGTGCGGGGCCAGGCGAACTTGAGGTAGCCGCGGGGTGCGGTGGCCACGGCCGTACGGCCGTCCGCGCGCTCCAGCAGCGGCAGGTCGCCGTCGACGATGCCGGTTCCGTGGGCGATGAGCACGTCGGTGTCGAGGATGCCGGTGCGGTGCAGGACCTCGATGGGGGTGACGCCGTGCCGGGCGAGACTGGCCTCGGTCTGGTCGCGGTTCTCGGCGGCGTGCAGATGCACGGGCAGCCCGTGCTCGCGCGCCAGCCGCGCGGTGGCGGCCAGATCGGTGTCGTCGACGGTGTAGGGGGCGTGCGGGGCGAGGGCGGTGGTGACACGGCCGTCGGCGGCCCCCCGGTGCCGCAGCGCGAACTCCAGTGACCGCTGAAGCCCGCCGGGCCCCTGGGAGGAGAAGTACGCCTCCCCCAGCAGCGCCCGCATCCCGCACCCGGCGACCACGGCGGCGACCGCGTCCATGGCGAAGTAGTGGTCGGCGAAGCAGGTGACGCCGCCGCGGATCATCTCGGCGCAGGCGAGCAGCGCCCCCAGCTCGACGTCCCGCTCGGTGAGGTTGGACTCGACCGGCCAGACGACGTCGTTGAACCACTCCCCGGTCGGCAGGTCCTCGGCGAGACCGCGCAGGGCGACCATCGGGGCGTGGGTGTGGCAGTTGATCAGTCCGGGCAGGGCGACCTGTCCCCGTGCGTCGATCCGCTCGCGGGCCGCCCGTCCCTCGACCGCCTCCGCGCTCGTCACCTCCTGCACCGTCCCGTCGCGTACGACGACGGCCGCGTCCCGCGTGAATCCGATCCGTTCCCGGGCGTCGTGCGTGAGGACGGTGCATCCGGTGATGATGAGCTGGGCCGGGCTCTCCGTGGCAGCAGGCGTCATCCCGTCAACGTACGACGCGGGTGTGGCCCGGCGTGAGCCGGAGCGCGACATCCCCTCGCGCCCGTACACGGTCCGCGAGCTCGGTCAGCCGCTGGACGTGCCGGGGGTCGATGCGGCCGGTGTCGTCGAGGTGGACGGCGCCGGCGGTGACGGTGTCGACGAGCAGTTCGAGGGTGGCGGCGGTCTCGTCGGTGCCGTCGGCGTGCCGGGCGAGCGGGGGAAGCTCGGCGGAGGCGAGGGCGATGGCGGCGCGGGCCTCGGCGAGGGTGCGGTAGGCCTCGCGGCGCAGCGCCCAGCGGGCGGCGCGGTCGCCGGACTCGCCGAGCACGTGGTCGAGGTACGCCTGGGCGGCGCCGGCCGCTTCGGTCAGCCGGGCGCGGATGGCGTCGCCGCCGCGCCGGCCCGGCATCGGGAGGTGTCCCACGACGAGGACGACGGCGCAGGCCAGCAGCGTCTCACCGATGCGGCCGAGGGAAGCCTGGGGTTCGCCACCGGCCATCACCAGGGCGAGGACGAGCACGGTGACGACGGCGGTCTGCGCGGCGAAGTGCCGGGCGGCGACGGGGATCAGCGCGCCGCTGACCGCGACCAGCGCGACGAGTCCCCCCGGCCGGGGCAGCACGGCTGCGAACCCGGCGAACAGGAGCGCCCCGAGGACGGTTCCGGCGGCCCGGGACAGCACACGGGAGGCGAGCGGTCCGAGGTCGGGTTTGACGAGGAAGACGGCGGTGGCGGGCAGCCAGTACCAGTGCTCGTGCTGCCCGTACCAGCGGGCGTGGTGCAGGACCTGGGCCAGGGCCGCGCTCACCCCGAAGCAGAGGGCGACCCGCAGCCCGTACTCCCGGCCCCGGGCGCCGAGGACGGTCCGCAGCACGGTGGCCCGGGAGCGGCTGCGGCTGTGCAGGTCGCCGCCGTCGCCCCGGTCGAAGGCCTCGGCGGCGCGCAGGAGGGCGTCGTCGAGGGCGCGCAGGGCGGGGACGGTACGGGAAGGGGCGGGCAGCGGGCCGGTGGGAGTGCTGCCTCGTACGGCGGCGGCGAGGCGCCGGGGTCCTTCGGAGGCGCGGGCCGGTACGGGATCCCCGGCCCAGGCGAGCGCGGTGGCGGCCTCGGCGAGCGGGAGGGCGGCTCCGTACTGGGCGTGCAGCCGGCGTTCGGCGACGGAGGAGGCGTACCGCCGCAGCCGGGGCCCGGCGAGCGCGTCCTGTGCGTGGTCGAGGGCGGCGGTGAGCGCGGCCCGCCGTGCGGTGGCGGTGTCCGACCCGGTGGCGTCGAGCAGCGCGGCAACGGCGTCGTACACCCCGGCGACGGCATCCCGCTCCCCGTCGAACCGGAAGCCCCCGGCGAGCGATCCGGGCGTGGGCAGCGCGAGCCGCAGCAGGAGCAGCCACCCCGCACCGGCGAAGAAGGCGAGCGCCCGCTGCCAGCCCGGTTCGGGCAGCGGCATCCCGGCGCCGACGGCGGCCCCGACCAGCAACTGGGTGCCGACGGAGGAACCGACGGGCCCCAGCGCGCTGACCGCACCGGCGACGAGACCGAGCCCGGTCAGCAGCAGGGTGAGCAGTACGGCGGAGACGTGGTCCCCGGCGTACGTCCCCACGACCAGCCCGGCCGCCCCCGCGAGCGCGGGCCCGCCGATGCGTCCGACGGAGGCGCGACGGCTGCCCGGCCGGTCGTTGATCCCGGCGAACAGGGCGCCGATGGCGGCGACGACGCCGAGGGTGGGCCGTCCGGCGAGGACGGCCGCGAGCAGCAGCGGCCCGCCGCCCAGCGCACCGCGCACGACGGCGCTCCACGGGACCGGTCCGCGCTGGGCGCGCAGGGCATGGGCCAGCCATGGAGGTACGGCACGGGACACGGGACTCCAGTCGTCGCATTCGGAAGCGGAACGAGCTCGCGGGCGACGGTGACCGGGCGGGAGGAAACGCGCCTTCCACGGTAATCGGTGGGGTGGAAGGGGAGCGAACGGCCGTGTTTCCGGGATGTGACGATGCGGGCGGGAGCGGTCCGGTGCCCCGTGGCCCCGGTCAGCGGTCACGGGCACCGCGGTGCTCCTCGTTCTACGCGGTGTGCCGGGCGGCGCACCCGATGAACTCCGTCCACGCCTCCGGCGTCAGGCCGGCCACGGGGCCGGCCGTGTGCTTCGAGGCGCGCACATACAGGGCGTCGTTTCCGGCGGCTGCTTCGACGCACCGGTCTCCATCGCCGGCGCCGCAGCTGCTCTTGAGCCACGCCAAGTCATGGAGACCGGCCTTGTCCTCGCTCCTCTCCCTCCCGGCAGCTTCTCGATCAACGCAGGCCAAGACGCTGATCGGGCGCCGCTCGATCCTTGAGGCAGCGCCGGACCTGTCGCTTCGCCCTCGGCGCACGTCCGTGGTGCGATGGAACCGGGGGCGGAAAGGAGAGCGATCATGCCCGCAGCGAAGCGAACGAGTGCCGCCGCCCCGGTGTCGGTCCGCCCGCTGGCCGAGCCGGACCTGGACCGGGCCGACGAGATCTTCAGGGTCGCCTTCGGGACCTTCCTCGGCGTCCCTGAGCCGGAGACGTTCTTCGGGACCGCCGACTATGTCCGCACCCGCTGGGCGGCGGATCCGCACGCGGCCTTCGCGGCGACCGTCGAGGGCGAGGTCGTCGGATCGAACTTCGCCGCCCACTGGGGCAGCGTCGGGTACTTCGGCCCGCTGACCGTGCGTCCGGACCTGTGGGACCAGGGCATCGGCAGGCGCCTCATGGAACCGGTCATGGCCTGCTTCGACGCCTGGGACAACCGCCACCTCGGCCTGTTCACCTTCTCGCACAGCCCCAAGCACCTCGAGCTCTACCGCCGCTACGGCTTCTGGCCCCGGTTCCTCACCGCCATCATGAAGAAACAGGTCGCCGTCGGTGCCGCGGTCCCCGGCCGGCTGCTGTACGGCGAGCTGACCGCCGCCGAACGGCCCGGCGCGCTGAGCCTCGGCCGCGCACTGACGGGGGCTGTGTACGAGGGCCTGAGCCTGGAACGCGAGATCACGGCCGTACAGGCGCAGGGACTCGGTGACACCGTCCTCCTCGAGGGCGCCGGCTCCGGCCTCGACGGTCTGGCCGTCTGCCACTGCGGAGCGGGGTCGGAGGCCGGTGAGGACGTGTGCTTCGTCAAGTTCGGCGCCGTACGCCCCGGCCCGGACGCCGCGGACCGGTTCGAACGACTACTGGACGCGTGCGAGCGGCTGGCCGCCGAGAGGGGACTGGGGCAACTGGACGCCGGAACGAACCTGGCCCGCCAGGACGCCTACCGGCGCATGGCCGACCGCGGTTTCCGTACCTGGCTGCAGGGCGTGACCATGCACAGGCCCAACGACCCCGGCTACAGCCACCCGGATGCCTACGTGATCGACGACTGGCGCTGAGTCCACCGCCCCACCCGGCTCCCGGGCGTTCACCGAGCGGGCCCGCGCCTTGCGGTCTCCTGCCGTCCATGGGCGCGATCCACGAGCTCACCACGGACGTACTCCACGGCCCCTGGTCACCGCGGTCGTCGACGAGCCCGGTCGGGCCGCTCTCGAACGCCCGGACCCGCCGCTGCGGCATCCGGACGTACCCCCGGAAAGGTCCCGGCCCCGGGGCCGTCAGCCGGGCCGCCTGCCGTGGGCCCGGCTGACGTGCCGCACCTGAAAGCCCGGCAACCTTTCCGGCGGCTGTGACGACCACAGAGTCGGAAGCGTGTGTTCTCCCCGCACCACGTAAGGACTCATCCGTGGCATCCCCCTCCCACCGCCGCCCTCGCGGCAAGCGGCGCGGCCTCCTGGTTCCGGCCGTCGCCGTGGCCGCCGTCGGGCTCCTCATATCGCTGGTCGTCGCCCTCACTCGTGACGGTGGCTCCGACACCGTGCGGGCCACGGCCGCGTCCGCCGCCGGTGTCGGCGCCCGGCCGAGCGCCTCGCCCACGGCGACCGGGCGGACACCGGAGGCGAAGCCGTCCACCACGTCCCCGGTCCCCGAGCCCTCCACGACGACCGCGTCGGCCCGGCCCTCGCGCGGCAGCACCCCCACGGCCGCCCCGCACCCGGCTTCCGGCGGGGCGCCGCTCGCGGGCCGGATCCAGCCCGGGGCCGCCTACAGCGGAGTGGCCACCCACTACGAGGCCGGGGACGGCGACGGCGCCTGCCTGTACGGTCCCAGCCCCGACCTCATGATCGCGGCGATGAACACCATCGACTACGAGACGTCCAAGGCGTGCGGGGCGTACGTCCTCGTCCGCGCGGCCGGGGGCGCCTCCGTGACCGTCCGGATCACCAACCAGTGCCCCTCGCCCTGTGCTCCCGGGCAGCTCGACCTGAGCAGGGAGGCCTTCGCGAAGCTCGCCGGCCTCTCCGCCGGGCGGATCCCGGTCACGTGGAGTCTGCTCAGCCCCGGCACGTCCGACACCGTCTCGATCCGCTACAAGACCGGCTCCAGCAGCCACTGGTGCGGCATCCAGGCGATCGGCCACCGCAACCCGCTCGCCCGGCTCGAGGTCGGCACCGGCTCCGGGTGGCGGCGGCTGACCCGTACCGAGTACAACTACTTCCTCTCCCCCGACGGCACCGGATGCGGCGGCCCCCTCAGGCTCACCGACGTCTACGGGGAGCGGCTGACCGTCGACGGCATCACCGTACGGCCGGACGCCGTACAGCCGACCCGCGTCCAGTTCGCACGGCACTGACACGGTGCCTTTGCCCCAGGGGTGGTGCCGCCGCCGCTCACCGGCTGACGCTCAGCCGGTCCGCCCGGTCCGCTCCGGCAGCCGCCCGGGGAGCAGCCGGGCGAACTGCGGTGAGGGCGCGACGCCCAGTTCCTCGTTCAGCAGCCGGCAGAAGGCGTGATAGTGGCGCACGGCCTCGCTGACGTTGCCCTCCGCCAGGTGCGCCGACACGACGGCCCGGTGGGCGCTCTCCCGCAAGGGCTCCGCGCGGACGCTCGCCCACGCGGCCTCCATCGCCAGAGCGGGTCTGCCCTGCCGGGTCAGGGTCCCCGCCAGTGCGTCGAGCGCGTGCAGCCGCAGTTGCCGCAGGTGTTCGCGCTCCACCAGGACCCAGTCCTCGTCCCAGCCGGGCAGCAGGTCCTCGCCGGTGAGGGCTTCCAGTGGCGGCGGGGCGTGGAGCGGTGGACCATGGTCCTCCACGACGCCGAGCGCCGTCCGCGTGAGGGTGTCGACGTCCACGCGCAGAGCCGGGGCGACCAGCAGTGTGTCCCCGCGGCACCCGATCAGGGGCGGCTCCCCGCGCGGCAGCTTCCACAGGGTGGTGCGCAGACTGCCCCGGGCGTGCTCCTCGGTGACCTCGGGCCACAGCGTGCCGGCGAGGACCGTGCGGGACACCCGTCCCCGCAGTCCCATGAACGCCAGAAGCCGCTGGCCGTTGCGGCACAGTTCGATGGTCTCGGTACCCAGTTCCAGCCGGAACTGGCCGAGCAACCGCAACTGGAGAGGCGGGGGAACCGACCTCATCGCCTCGCTCACCGTGTCCCGCGCGAGCGCCTCCGGGGGCCGTCCGGCCTCGCCACCGGCGCATCGCTGCTCGTGGTCCGCCTGGTGCGGATCCGGGTGCCGCATCCTCCGTGGAGGGGTCGTCACCAGTCTCGGCCCCCCGCCCCTCCCGTGCAACCGGATCGATGACGCCGCGCTGACGGCGGTTTTGTAGCTTCGGACACGGCTCAGAAGAGTCCTGTCCCAGGCATCTCCGGCACCATCAACAGGCCAGGAGGCGGATCATGGCCACGGCGGAACTCGCTTCCCAACGAGAGTCGGACCATCTGTCGCAACTGACGATGGCCGCGGCACGCTACGAGAACCGGACCGAACGACGGGAACGGAACCGGGCGGTCCTCGAGACACGCGGACCGCTGTACGCGGACACCCCCGAGCGGGTCGAGAAGCGGCTGGCGCGTCTCGGCACCGACTGGGCCATGGCCCGGGCGATCGAGCGGACGCCGACGGAACCCGCCAGCGGCGCGGGAAGCACCCTGCGGTTGCCGCCGGAGGCCGTCACCAGCGAGGTGCTGGGACTGGAGCGCCTCATCGGGCGCAACAACCTCACCCCCGTCGCGTTCCTGGAGGAGGGCGTACAGGTCTCCCGCTCGGTCGGCCGGATCACCATCAGCGGACCGGGCGGCGGGCACGGCACCGGCTTCATGGTGTCCCCCTCCCTGCTGCTCACCAACAACCACGTGCTGCCCAGCGCGCAGGAGGCGGACCGCAGCAAGGTCGCGTTCGCGTTCCAGGACGGCGTCGACGGCGGCCCCCTCGTACCGGCCGTCTTCCCGCTGGAGCCGCTCCGCCTCTTCGTGACCGACCGGGCGCTGGACTTCAGCCTCGTCGCGGTGGCCCCGCGCGGCGCGCAGGGCGAGGCGCTGTCGTCGTTCGGCCGGCTGGTCCTCAGCCAGGCGCAGGGGAAGGTCGTCATCGGGGAGTACGTCAACATCGTCCAGCACCCCAGGGGCGAACCCAAGCAGATCGCGCTGCGCGAGAACCAGGTCGTCGACCTGCTGGACCGGTTCCTGCACTACGAGTCCGACACCCGTGAGGGTTCCTCGGGATCCGCGGTCTTCAACGACCAGTGGGAGGTCGTCGCGCTGCACCACTCGGCCGTTCCGAAGACGGACACCGAGGGCCGGCCCTTGAGCGTCGACGGCACAGTGTGGCGGCCGGAGATGGGCGAGCAGCAACTGGCGTGGCGGGCCAACGAGGGGGTGCGCATCAGCCGCGTGCTGGAGGCTCTGCACGCGGTGCCCCTGACCGGTGAGGCGGCCCGGCTGCGGGACGAGGTGTTCACCACCGGGCTCGCCCCGTCCCCCGGGGAGAGCGCGCCGCCGATGCCTTTCCCCTTCGGCACGTCCGCGCTGCCGGGGACCAACGGCTCACCGGCACAGGCGGTCGACGGCGCCGCCCGGCTCACCATCCCCCTGCGGATCACCCTCGGCCTCGACACGCCCTTGTCCTCGCCGGCCGCCCTCATCACCTCACCGGCCACACCGCCACCGACGGCCGCGCCCCAGCCGTCCCCGGCCGGGCGGCCGGACATCGTGTCGGCGGTCGAGAAGGACGTCGACGCGGCCCTGACCAGCCACCGGCTCGCGCAGCGGGGTCCCTACTACGACCGGACCGCGGACATCGCCGCGCGCGACGCGTACTACGCGGACGTCGGCACCGGTGACGGCGACGGTGACGCGTTGCGCCGCGCGCTGACCGGGCTGCTGACCGAGACCCACGGGCCCCGGCCCCGGTACAAGCCGATGAGCATGGTCTATCCGTGGGTCGACCTGCACAAGGACGGCCGGCTGCGCAGCATCTACTCGGGCAAGGACTTCTCCGCCGAAGAGCTCATACGGGCCGACGCGGCCGTGGCGGAGGCCCGGCTGGCCCGCGTGCAGGAACTCCTGTTGCGGGAGAGCACGGCGGGACCGGCCGAGTTCGAGGCGGAGTTCGACGCCCTGGAGGCGTCCATGCCGTTCAACTGCGAGCACGTGGTGCCGCAGTCGTGGTTCGCCAAGAAGGAGCCGATGCGGGGCGATCTGCACCACCTGTTCGCGTGCGAGGTCGGCTGCAACAGTTTCCGCGGCAACTTCCCGTACTTCGACTTCCCCGACTTCGACGAAGCGGTCCGGGAGGACTGCGGGATGCGCGAGGACGTGGGGTTCGAGCCCGAGGAGGGCAGGGGCGCGGTCGCCCGTGCCACGCTGTACTTCCTGCTCCGCTATCCGGGCCAGGTCGGCGACGCGGCGCGCGAGTTCCCCGAGGACCGGCTGCCCCTCCTGCTGAAGTGGCACGAGGGCGAGGCGGTCAGCGAGTACGAGCTGCACCGCAACGCGGCCGTCGCGGAGATCCAGGGCAACCGGAATCCGCTGATAGACCACCCCGAGTGGGCTCGCGCGATCGACTTCACCGGCGTCTGGCCCTGAGCTCCCGGCCGGTCCGCGTCGTCCGGCTCCTCCGGCGGAAATACGGGTGCGCCAAAGCGGCGGGACCCGCATGATCGGTGGGTTGTCCGCACCCCATGGATCGGAGTCCGCGTGATGACCGGTGACCGGGCGGTGCGTGTGCGGCGGGCCCTGCCCGCCGACGCCGGTACCGCGGCCGACGTCTGGCTGCGCTCCTTCGCCGCCGCCCTGCCGGGCGTGGTCCGGCCCCGGTCCGACGACGAGGTGCACGGCTACTTCCGCCACGTCCTCGTGCCCCTGCGCGAGACGTGGGTGGCGGAGGCGGCGGGCGGGGAGGTCGTCGGTGTGATGGTGCTGGACGGCGAGGAGCTGGCACAGCTCTACCTCGCCCCCGAGTGGCGCGGGCGCGGTATCGGCGACCGGTTCGTCGTGCTGGCCAAGGAGCGCAGCCCCGGAGGGCTCGCGCTGTGGACCTTCCAGGTCAACGCGGCCGCGCACCGCTTCTACGAGCGGCACGGTTTCGCGGCCGTGCAGTGGACGGACGGTTCCGGGAACGAGGAGCGGGAGCCGGACGTCCGGTACGTGTGGCGGCCGTAGCCGGCCGGACTACGGGTGCAGTACGACCTTGGTGTAGCCCTCGATCCGCTTGTCGAACTTGTCGTAGGCCGACGCAGCCTGGTCCAGGGGCAGTTCGTGGGAGACCACGAAGCTGGGCTTCGCCCTGTCCTCGATGATCATGTCGCGCAGCTGCCGGTTGTAGCGCTTCACGTTGCACTGTCCCGTCCCCACCCGCAGGCCCTTCTCGAAGAGCTTGCCGATCGCGACGAGGAGCATGCCCTGCTTGGCCTGTTCGTCCGGGGCTCCGGGGTCGGAGGGGACGTAGAGGCCGGGCACGCCGAGCGCTCCGGTGGCGCGGACCGTGCTGACGAGGGAGTTCAGGACCGTCGCCGGCTCCTCGCGGTCCGTGCCGCCCTTCGTCGCCTGGTAGCCGACGGCGTCGACGCCCTTGTCCGTGCCGATGCCCTCGGTCTGGTCCTTGATCTGCTCGGCCGGGTCGCCCTCGGCGAAGTTCACGGGAACCGCGCCGATCTCCTCGGCCTTCCGCAGCCGTTCGGCGACCCGGTCCACGACGAACACCTTCTTCGCGCCGCGCAGCAGGGCCGAGTAGGCGGCCATGAGGCCGACCGGTCCCGCGCCGTACACCGCGACGCTCTCGCCGGGGCGGACCTGGGCGAGTTCGCAGCCGTGGTAGCCGGTGGGGAAGATGTCGGCGAGCAGGACGAAGTCGGTCTCGTGCTCCTGGCCCGGCGGCAGTTTCAGACAGTTGAAGTCGGCGTAGGGCACACGCAGGTACTCGGCCTGGCCGCCCTTCCAGGGGCCCATGGAGACGTAGCCGTAGGCTCCTCCCGGGAAACCGGGGTTGACGGTCGTGCAGTATCCGGTGAACCCCTCGGCGCAGTTGCGGCAGAATCCGCAGGCGACGTTGAAGGGCATGACCACGCGGTCACCCTCCTTCAGCGAGGTGACGCCCTGGCCGACCTCCTCGATGATCCCCATGTTCTCGTGACCGAAGACGATGCCGGGCTCGGCCGCGGTGCGGCCCTCGTACATGTGCAGGTCGGACCCGCATATCGCGGTGGAGCTGACCTTCACGATCACATCGTTCGGGTGCTGGACGGCCGGCTTGTCGACGTCCTCGACCGCGACACTGAACGGTCCCTTGTACACGACTGCCTTCATGACTGCGACCTCCGTTCCGCGCGTGACTCATCTCTCATGGTTCCGCCGTCTACACGGTCGGGCAAACCGGTAATCTCCGGCGGAAGAGTTCATACGTGTCCGATGCCGCACCAGGAACGGAAAGAGGCGGGAAATGGCAGCACAGAGGCTGGGAACCCTGCTCGTCCCGGTGCCAGGGCTCTCCGGCACCGTGTACCCGCCGGGAACGACCGTGACGGTCCGTGGCCGCGGCTCGTCCGTCGACGCCTTCGTCAACGGTGACTGGCTCGCGCTGGCGTGGTGGGAGTTCTCCGACGGCCTCCGCGAGGACCTCGCCGACCGCTGACGGTACGGACGCGCAGGGCGGCTCAGGTGATCCTGACCCAGTCCAGGGTGCGTTCCACGGCCCGCTTCCAGTCCTGGTAGCCGGCCTGGCGCTTCTCCTCGGTCCATGACGGGTTCCAGCGTTTCGACTCCTGCCAGTGGGAGCGCAGCTCGTCGGTGTCGCGCCAGAAGCCGGTGGCGAGGCCCGCGGCGTAGGCGGCGCCCAGCGCGGTGGTCTCGGCGACCACGGGACGGCTGACCGGGACGCCCAGCACGTCGGCCTGGATCTGCATGCACAGGTCGTTCGCGGTGACTCCGCCGTCGACCTTGAGCACGTCCAGGTGCACGCCCGAGTCCTGCTCCATGGCCTCGACCACGTCACGGCTCTGGTAGCAGATGGCCTCCAGCGTGGCCCGGGCGATGTGCGCGCCGGTGTTGTAGCGGGCCAGGCCGACCATGGCGCCCCGGGCGTCGGAGCGCCAGTACGGGGCGAAGAGGCCGGAGAAGGCCGGGACGAAGAACATCCCGCCGTTGTCGTCCACCTGGCGGGCCAGCTGCTCGCTCTCCGGGGCGCTCCTGATGATCTTCAGCTGGTCGCGCAGCCACTGCACGGCGGCGCCGGTGACGGCGATGGAACCCTCCAGCGCGTACACCGCGGGGCTGCCCGCGAACTGGTACGCCACCGTCGTCAGCAGCCCGTGCTCCGAGCGCACCGGCTCCGTGCCCGTGTTGAGGACCAGGAAGTTTCCGGTGCCGTAGGTGTTCTTGGCCTCGCCGGGCGAGAAGCAGACCTGGCCGACGGTCGCCGCGTGCTGGTCGCCGAGTACGCCGGTGATCGGGACGGCGGCGCCCAGCGGCCGGGAGGTGCGGGCCGTGCCGTACGCCTCGGGGTCGGACGAGGGGTGGACGGCCGGCAGCATCGCGCGGGGGATGCCGAAGATGCCGAGGAGTTCGTCGTCCCAGTCCAGGGTCTCCAGGTTCATCAGCATGGTGCGGCTGGCGTTGGTGACGTCGGTGGCGTGCACACCGCCGCCCGGGCCGCCGGTGAGGTTCCACAGCACCCAGGCGTCGGTGTTGCCGAACAGGGCGTGGCCCGCCTCGGCGGCCTCGCGCAGTCCGTCGACGTTCTCCAGCAGCCACTTGATCTTGCCGCCGGAGAAGTAGGTGGCCGGCGGCAGACCGGCCTTGTGGCGGATGGTCTCGCCGTGGCCGTCGCGTTCGAGGGCGGCGGCGATGCTGTCGGTGCGGGTGTCCTGCCAGACGATGGCGTTGTGGTACGGCCGGCCGGTGCGCGGGTCCCAGACCACGGTCGTCTCGCGCTGGTTGGTGATGCCGATGGCCCGCAGGTCGGCGGCCGTCAGTCCGCCGTCCCGGAGGGCGTTCTGGATCACGGTGTTGGTGCGCTCCCAGATCTCCACCGGGTCGTGCTCCACCCAGCCCGACCGCGGCAGGATCTGCTGGTGCTCGAGTTGGTGCCTGGCCACCTCGTTCCCGGCGTGATCGAAGATCATGAAGCGGGTGCTGGTGGTCCCCTGGTCCACGGCGCCGACGAATTCGGGCATCTCTGCCACCTCCTGGTGTGCCTAGGGTTCTTCGGTGGCCGGGCCCTCTTCGGCCTCCTTCGACCTCGCCTTGAGCACCGGGCCGATGAGCAGGTCGTACACGAGGGTCCCGAGGACCGCGCCGATGAGCGGACCGACGATGGGGATCCACCAGTAGCCGCTGAACCATCCGAACGACCCGGGCAGCGCGATCGCCCCCCAGCCTTCGAAGAAGGTGAACAGCCGGGGGCCGAAATCGCGTGCGGGGTTGATCGCGTATCCGGCGTTGGTACCGAATGTCAGGCCGATGACGACGACCACCAGGCCGATGAGGAACGGATGGAGATTCGCCGCCGGAGCCGTGTTGCGGGTGTCGATGAGCGCGCAGATCAGCAGGAGCAGAATTCCGGTGCCGACGATCTGGTCGAGCAGGGGACCCCACCAGGAATCCCCGAAGTATTCGGCGGGAAAGGTGGCGAAAATGGAGTAGGTCCCCAGCGATTCCTCCCGCGTGATGCCTTCCTTGGCGTTGGCCGCGTCGATCGCCCACCGGTAGCAGGCGTAGACGAGCGCGGCGGCGACGAAGGCGCCCAGGACCTGCGCGAGCCAGTAGGGCAGTACCTTCCGCCAGGGGAAGTCCCGCCGTACGGCGAAGGCCAGGGTCACGGCGGGATTGAGGTGGGCGCCGCTGACGCCGCCGGCCACGTAGACGCCGAACACGACGGCGAGGCCCCAGCCCCAGGAGATGATGAGCCAGTTGGCGGGCCCGAACTCCACCATCTGCCGGCCCGAACCGGGCAGCCCTACGACGGCCACCGCCACGGATCCGATACCCAGCAGAAGCAGGACGAACGTTCCCAGGAATTCGGCGAGCATCTCACCGGGGACACCTTCTCGATAGCCTCGTCGTTTCACAACACGTTCGGCCACCGGGCCTCCTCTGCTGGAATTCCGCGTCTTTCCTCCCCTCGTCGGAAGCGTATGTCCGGCGTGCGGATCATGCCTGTGGAGAGCCGGATTTCCCTCCCATGGAGCAAAGGGGGACGGCGTTCACCCGCCGCGGCGCGGTACGCCCGGACGCCGTACGGCCGGACGCCCGACGCGGTACGGCCGGACACCGTACGGCCGACGCGCGTCCGGTTCGCCCGGCGCCGACAGCACCCGGCCGGGGTGCGCCGCCGCTCATACGGGAGTCAGCGCGGTGCCGCTTCGAGCAGCGCCTCGGTGTCGGTGACGGCTGTGACGAGTGACTCCGGCATGGCTCGCATTCCGGCGATGACGTCGTCCACGCACTGGAGGCCCGCGCGGTGGAGCAGCCCCTCCTCGTCGGTGACCCACTCCCCGCGTGCCGCCGTCACCGCGCACGGTGCAGGTCACGGCCACGGCGATGGCGCCCGCGACCTGGGTGAGGGCGCCCTTGAGGGCGTGGCCGAGGGGGGCGAGCGAAATACGGGTGCGGTGGCTCGGTGTGTCGCGCAGGATCGGGGGTTGTCCGTCCTCCCCGTAGATCGGAGTCCACGTGATCCGGCGTGTCACCGTCCCCACCCTCTTTCCGCCGCCCGCCTACTCCCACGCCTCCGTCGTCGAGACGGGCACGAGGCTGGCGTTTCTCGCCGGGTCGGTCCCGTTGGACGCCGACGGGAAGCTGGTCGGCGAGGGGGATCCGGTGCGGCAGGCCCGGCAGGTGATCGCCAACCTGGAGGAGCAACTGCGGGCGGTGGGCTCCGACTTGGGTCACGTCGTCGCGACGGATGTGTACGTCGTGAGCGATGAGTCCGCGGTGCTGTCCGCCGTGTGGGGCGTGGTCGAGGCGTCCGGACTGAGCGCGGGGCCCCACTCGTCGACCCTGATCGGTGTGGCCTGCCTCGGGTACGCCGGGCAGCTCGTGGAGATCACGGCGACGGCGGTCGTGCCGGACGCCGGCGCGGGCTCGTAAGGGGCGGGGCCGGGGGTGTTGCGCAGCCCGGCGATCCACGCCAGTGCCCCGTGACCCCAGTCAGCGGTCACGGGGCACTGCGATCGCGCCTCGCCCTACGCGGTGCGCCGAGCGGCGAACCCGATGAACTCCGCCCACGCCCCGGGCGTGAGGCTGACCATGGGGCCAGCCTCGTGCTTCGAGTCGCGCACATACAGGGCGCCGCTCCCCGTAGCTACCTCAACGCACTGGCCGCCATCGCCAGCGCTGTAACTGCTCTTGAACCACGCCAAGTCATCGACGTGGGGCCTGGCCTTGTCCCCGCTCATCTCTCTCCCAGCAGCTTCTCGATCAACGCAAGCGAGTCTGTCGGAGTGAGGGCCTGCGCGCGGAGGATCCCGTACGTGCGCTCAAGACCTCGTACCTTCTGACGCTCTGTGTGGACACGGCTGTCACCTTGAACTTCCGTGTAGGCGATCCTCCGCTCATCCCGGGTCTCCATCAAGGTGAACGGGCCAGCCAGTCCCGCGTGTTCCTGACGGGAGAGTGGCATCACTTGAATCACCACGTTGCGCTTCTCCGCGATCAGCATGAGGTGCTCCAACTGCCCCCGCCAGGCTGCCTTGCCACCAATCGGACGGAGCAGGACACTCTCCTCGATCACAAAGCCGAGGTGCGGCGCGGGACGCCTGGTGAAGATCCCCTGCCGTGCCAGTCGCGCGGCAACACGCTCTTCGATGATCGCCTCGTCCAAGAGCGGCTGCCACATGGCGAACACCGCTCGCGCGTACTCCTCCGTCTGCAACAGGCCGTTGACCAGGTGGGTGTCGTACAGGTGGATTTCAACCGCCTCACCCTCCAACCGCGCTGCATCCCGAAAGAACGCCGGATACTGAGCCCGGGCCACCTCCTCCTTCCCCGCCTTCAACAACCCACCCGCGTCGAGCAGTTCATCCGCGTTGTCGATGAACTTGGGCGGCGGGATCCGCCTCCCCTGCTCAAAGGAAGCGATGGTCGACGCGGAGTACCCCACCCGGCTCCCCAGCTCCGCCCGATCCAGCCCCGCCCGCTCCCTGCACAGCTTCAACTGCCGCCCGAAGACGTGCAGGATGCCCGCACCGGCCTCCTGCTCCTGGCCGTCCACCTGCTGCCGCTGTTCCTCCACGCCCGGCACCTCCCGTACGCACTCACCGCCGAACACCCCGCACAGACATCGCGCACGCAACCAACCCGCCCCGCGAAGCCCCCGTCACGGTCCACCCCGTGTACAAGGCCCACGACATCGGCGTACAGCCACCGCCGGTCAGCGCGTCCCACCTGTTCAACGCTACGCACAGTTCGCCACCGTTACGCCATGAAGTCAGCAACTCCCCCGCAAAGGCGTACGCCCCACCCCACTCGCACGTTCGCCATGCGGTTCACCTCGACCCCGCGAGGCGCCCGCCTCGCCCGCCGGCTGGTCTCGCACCGCCTGCACGCCTGGGGCCACCCCTGCACCTCACCGGCGAACGAGACGCTCACCCTGATCGCCGCCGAACTCACCGCGAACGCGGTCCGGCACGGACACGTACCCGGCCGCGACTTCCACCTGAGCCTCACCGAGACCGAGGACGGCACCCTGCGCATCGAGGTGTCGGACACCCGCGCGGAGCGACGCCCGGCCCCCGGACCCCCGTCCCCGGCCGGCGAGTCGGGCCGGGGCCTGCTCCTGGTGGACGCCCTCGCCGACGACTGGGGCGTGCTGCCCCGCCCCACGGGCCCCGGCAAGACCGTATGGGCGGAGTGCGCCCCGGTGACGGCCATCCGGAAAACCCTGAAGCCGCAGGCTCCCTAGGACTCCGTCGGTGCCGCGAGCCGTTCGCCGGCGCAGGTGGCGCGGCCGTAGGTGCCCGACGCGGTGGCGCTCTGGACGTGGGCGCCGCGGACGGCGAGGGCGCAGCGCGCCTGTCCGCCCTTGCCGTCGAGGACGATGCTGAGGGTGGGCGGCTGCCCCAGCGGCACCCGGACGGTCTTCTCCCAGGGCAGCTCGATGCCCTTCTCGACGGTCGCCTTGCCCTCCTCGCTGCGCGCGAGGTAGCTGACGTCCACGTTGCCCTCACCGGTGATCCGGTACGTCACGGCGGCCGTCGGTGTCCTCGGCTGCTCCGGAGGGGTGCCGCTCTCGGTGCCGAGGACGCCGTACAGGACGAAGCCCAGGCAGACGACGAGGACCGCGCCGGCGGCGATGAAGCCCGCCCGGTCGCCGCCCCGGCGCTTGTCGGTCGATTCGCCGGCCGGGGCTTCCCTTTCCGTTGTTTCTGCCGTGCTTTCGGTCGTTGACATGGGGGCCGGCTTTCGTCGGGCGCAATTTCCGCGCGTGCTTCCGGTACGGAACCGGGCGGTTATACACCATGCGGAATACGCGGCGCCACCGAGAAGACAAACGGGGGCGAAGCGACCGCATTCAGGGGCTTCAATGACCCCAAATGTCCCATCGCTTGACATGCCGTCAGCCAACTGGTCAATAATCCGGCCGCCGTTCGGAATTCTCCGCAACGGCTCGTTCGGCGCGCCCATTTCGCGTACGGCGGGGTCGGCCGCCGATGTCGAAAGGTCATGACGTGAAGGTGCCGTACAGGAGATATCTCTCCTGTCTGGTGGTGGCGGCGATAGCGGGATCGCTCTTGCCGCAGGTCGCGTACGCGGCCCCGCCATCGGAGCCCGAAAAGGGCGATGAAAAGGGGTTTTTCGACAGCGTCACCGACTGGTTCGGGGACGACGACGAGAAGAACCCCGAACCCCCGTCGTACGGTGACCGTGGAATCGCCGACCGGCAGAAACTGCCCAAGGGCAAGAACGCGCCGAAGGCGAAGCGGGTCAAGGAGCTGACCGGCCGGCGGACGGCGAACGCCCGGTACTGGCGGATGTCCGACGGCCGTACCGAGGTGGAGCTGTCGGCGGTGCCGACGTCCTACCGGAACGGTACGGGCAGGAAGGCCGAGTGGAAGCCGATCGACACGTCGGTCGAGGCGTCGGAGACGAAGGGCTTCGACTTCGCGAACACGACGAACACGCTGCACAGCCGGTTCGGTTCGGACGCCGGGAAGCTGCTGCGGGTGGAGGCCGGTGAGGGCCGGTCGGTGACCATGGGCCTGGCCGGCGCGGACACGCTGAAGCCGACGGCCAAGGGCAGCACGGTCACGTACAAGGACGCGGTCGACGGCGCGGACCTCACCTACGAGGTGGGTGCCGGGCGCGTCAAGGAGAACATCGTCCTGGACGAACGGCCCTCCGGACCGGTGAAGTTCACGTTCACGCTGGACGTGGACGGGCTGACGCCGAAGCAGGGCGAGGACGGTTCGATCCGCTTCTTCGGCGAGTCCGCGGACCCCGTGCTGGTGATCCCGGCCGGATTCATGACGGACTCGAAGAAGGACGCCTCGTCGCCGTACGGCACCACGTACAGCACCGAGGTGAGGCAGCGGCTCGCCAAGGCCGGGAACGGCTGGACGCTGACCGTCACGCCGGACGCGAAGTGGCTGGCCGCGAAGGAACGCCAGTACCCCGTCACGGTCGACCCGACGATCGAGATCGCGCCGACGCCGACGACGGCGCAGGACGTGATGATCTCCTCGGACGGCCCGGCGTCGAACTACGACGACAACTGGCGGCTGTCGGTCGGCAACACCGCCTCCGGCTCCTCGCGTGCCCTGCTGCGGTTCCCGCTGTCCGGGATACCGGCCGGGACGCGCGTGGACTCGGCGGACCTGAAGCTGTACTACGACCAGACGCACACCACCTCCGGTGACGAGGTACGCCTCGAGGCGCGCCGGGCCACCCAGGAGTGGAACGAGGCGACGGCCACCTGGAACAGCGCCCAGGGCATCACCGGCGAGCTGTCCGGCACGTCCGTCGTCGTCGACGACGGGGACACCGGCCGCACCGCGGCGGTGGGCTCGTGGCCGGCGTCGGGGAACACCACCTACACGCAGCACGCGGTCAACAAGGACTACCTGTACAACAAGGACTCGGCGGCGGGTGACACGTACACCTGGCAGCCGAGCCTGCCGGAGGACGGCACCTACCAGGTCGACGTGCACAGCGTGCCCGCCGTCGACCGGGCGACGAACGCGCCGTACACGGTGACGTACGCCGGCGGGTCGAAGCAGTACACCGTCGACCAGAGCGCCGGCACCGGCGGTGTGTGGAAGTCGCTGGGCTCGCACCCGTTCCAGGCGGGCACGGCCGGCAAGATCGTCCTGGGTGACGCACCGGTCTCGACGTCCACCGCGGTCGTCGCGGACGCCGTGCGCTTCACCAAGGGCGGGACCGTCACCAAGAAGCCGGGCGAGGTGAGCACCTGGCACTCGTTCCCGGTGACGAAGACCGTCCAGCAGTGGATCGACGGCACCTACGACAACCACGGCTTCGTGGTCAAGGCCGGCGACGAGAGCGCCGACGCCCCCAAGGGCGGCCCCCGCTACGAGGGCAGCGAGTTCGGCTACGGCGGTGAGAGCGCCAACTACCCGCGCCTGGTGCTGACCTTCGGGCGGCAGGGCGTGGCCCTCGACTCCCCGTCCGTGATCCACGCGACGGGCGCGGAGCTGCACTGGCCCGACTACCGGGACCCGGACGCCGGCTCCACCGGTGACGACCTGGTGGAGTACCAGGTCCACCGCTCGGTCTACCAGTCGTTCACGCCGTCGGCGGCGACGCTGGTGGCCCCCGTGGGCGGGTCGGCGAACGCCTTCACCGACACCACGGCGGTGCCCACCCCGGCGGACAGCGCCGACCCGTTCGGCCGCGCCTACTACTACATGGTCGCGGTGAAGACGAAGGACGGCCAGGTCATCGGCTCGCCCACCCAGCTGGTGCGGCTGCCGAAGGCGGGCCGCACCACGAAGGTGATCACCGCCGGCCAGGACACCACCCTGACCTCGGCGCAGCCGACGGCCGCCCACGACACGTTCGACGAGTACGGGCCGCAGCCGTGGCTGACGGTCGGCAACAACTCCACCACCTACGGCGACACCCGCGCCCTGCTGGACTTCGGCGACCTCGGAGTTCCCGCGTCCTCGCGCGTCCTGCAGGCCACGGTCCGCCTCTGGGGCACCCAGTCGACGCGGAGCGCCGAGGGGGCGGTCTACGAACTGCGCCCGCTCACCCGGGACTTCGACGAGAGCGCGACCTGGAACAAGGCCACCTCCGGCACCGCCTGGACCTCGCCCGGCGGTGACGTCGGCGCGGCGGTCTCCGACGTCGGCGCGATGAGCAACGACCCGGCCCGCCACGACTGGGACGTCACCTCGCTCGCCCAGGGCTGGGTGACCGACCCGGCCACCGGGCACGGTGTCGCCATCCGGACGGCCGACGAGACCGCCGCGCAGGAGCGCTCGGTCTTCCTGTCCTCGGAGGCACCCGAGCAGCGGCTGCGGCCCAAGCTCGTCGTCACCTACGTGGACGAGAGCCCGGAGTCGACGTACTACGCGCCGGGCACGCCGGCCCGGATGACGCCCAACTCCACCTACACCGTCGACGTCACCCTCACCAACACCACCGACCAACTGTGGACGCCGGCCGGTCACGAGCTGACCTACCGGTGGTCCCTGCCGGACGGCACGGACGCCACGACCGGCGGCAACCAGGTCCGCACCGCGCTGCCGCACGACCTCGCCCCCGGTGCCTCCGTCACCATCCCCGCGCAGGTCAAGACGCCGATCAACTCCGACTCCGGCAACAAGCGCACCGAGTACACGCTGACCTGGGAGGTCCAGGACGCGGCCGGTACGGCGGCGGCGGTCACCGGCCTCACGCAGCACGTGGCCGTGGAGGACCCGACCTCCAACCAGCTCGGCCTGGAGAAGTTCTACTCCTACACCGGCAAGAACACCGGCGCCGGCTCCACGGTGATGAACAACCTGGCGGCCGGCAACAGCGTGTGGCAGTACAACGCGTTCACCAACCCCGGCCGGGGTCTGAACACGTTCTTCCGGGTGGCGTACAACTCGCTGGACACCTCGGACACGGTCTCCGGTCACGGCTGGTCGTTCCAGGCGTCGGGCCCCATCCGGCTGGGCGCGCCGCTGGACTTCCACCCCAACCCGCACCCCACCGAGATCCGCCTCCCGGACGGCGACGGCACCACGCATGTCTTCCGCAAGCAGGACGACGGCACGTGGAAGGCCCCCGCGGGCGTCCACTACCGGGTGTCGATGAAGCCGGGCCTGGACTGCACCCCGGCCAAGGACCCGGTCCCGGACGCCTGGACGCTCACCCGCCCCGACGGCACCCGCTTCCTCTTCGGCTGCGACGGCTACCTGACGTCCGCGGTCGACAAGAACGGCAACACGCAGACGTTCACGTACGAGGAACGCAGGTCCAACAACAAGCCGACCAAGTTCCTCCGGTACATCACCGACCCGGCCGGCCGGCAGTCGCTCACCGTCGACTACTACGACAAGGCCGAGGCGACCAGCCCGAAGATCGAGGACCACATCCAGTCGGTCACCGACGTCTCCGGCCGTAAGCTCGCGTTCGAGTACTCGGACAAGGGTCTGCTGACGAAAATAACCGACGGCGCGGGCTCGGCCCAGCCGAAGGTCTTCGGCTTCACGTACGACGCCACACAGGGCAACAAGAACGTCAAGCTGGTCCAGGTCGACGACCCGCGGGGCAACGCCACGAAGCTGGCGTACAACGAGCCGTCGGCCGGGGACGACCCGAAGTACCACTGGTGGACGAAGACCATCACCGACCGGCTGAACGGGGCGACCGGGTTCACGTACGCGGCGAACGCGTCGAACACGAAGTTCACCGAGGCCGAGGTGACGGACGCCGAATCGCACACCACCTCCTACGTGGCGGACGACTTCGGCCGCCCGGTGCAGACGACGAACGCCAAGTCCCAGACCACGAAGATGAGCTGGGACGCGGACAACAACGTCACCTACCTGGAGGAGGCCAACGGCGCCAAGACGGCCTACTGCTACGACCAGAAGACCGGCTACCCGCTCTGGTCGCGCGACGCCGAGAACAACAAGTCCGGTGTCCCCGACGCCTCGGAATGCGCTCCGGGCACGTACCCGGCCGATTCGCAGCGGTACGGCTACCAGACCCGCGCCGACGGCTACGCGGCCGACCTGTCCACCAAGACCTCCCCGGAGGGCCGCACGTGGCAGTTCGGCTATGACGCCTTCGGCAACCTGAGGACGGTCACCGACCCCAAGGGCGTCGCGACGGCGACGGCGGACGACTACACGACGTCGTACGAGTACGACTCCTACGGCCGGCTCACCAAGGCGACCGACGCCAACGGCAACCCGACGACCTACTCCGGCTTCGGTGCCAGCGGTTACCCCAGTCGCATCACCGACGCGCTGAACAACCCGACGGACTTCGTCTACGACGACCGCGGCCAGGTCACCAAGGTCACCGACGCCAACGAGAAGGTGACCACGCAGACCTACGACGTCTACGGACGCCCGCTGGTCAGCACGGTGCCGAAGAAGCAGGCCGTTGGCGAGCTGATCACCACTCCGGCACCGGAGTACGACGCCAACGACAACGTCACCAAGTCGACGTCACCCAACGGTGCCGTGTCCACGGCGGTGTACGACGGCGCGGACCAGGTCGTCTCGGCAACCGCTCCGGCGAACAACCTCACGGACCCGCGCACCACGACGTACGCCTACGACCGGGTCGGCCACCTGAAGAAGACGACGGAGCCCAAGGGCACGGCGACGACGACGGACACGACCGACTACGTCACCACCAACCACTACAACGAGGTCTACCAGCTCACCTCCGTGGTGAACTCGGCCGGCCAGAAGATCGGTTACGAGTACGACGACGTCGGCAACGTGGTCACGGTCATCGACCCCAAGAAGAACGCGACCGCGGACACGACCGACTACACCACCAAGACGGCCTACGACCTGAACCACCGGGTCACCGCCGTCACGGACGCGGCCGGCAAGACGACGAAGACGTCCTACGACAAGGACTCGCTGGTCGTCTCCACCACGGACGCGGAGAACAACACCGTGACCGTCACCTACGACGAGCGCGGCAAGCAGACCGAGGTCACGGTCCCGTACGAGGGCACCACGACACGGTCGACGAAGTACGAGTACGACCAGATCGGCAATGTCACCAAGGTGATCAGCCCGCGGGCTGTCGCGGCCGGTACGACCACGGCGTTCACCTCGCGCACCGAGTACGACGCGCTGAACCGTCCGGTGAAGCAGTACCAGCCGTACGACCCGGCGGACTCCCGCTACAACGACCCGAACGTCTACACGGAGACCGTGTACGACAAGGTCGGCATGGTGGCGAAGACCTCGCTGCCGCCGTCGGAGGGTGAGACGGTCCGCAACGACACGACCTACTCGTACTTCGACAACGGCTGGGTGGAGTCCTCCACCGATCCGTGGGACATCTCAACCGCTTACGGCTACAACGACATCGGCCAGCAGACCAAGCGCACGCTGACGTCGGCGGGCGGTTCCTCCAACCGCACGATGACGTGGTCGTACTACCCGGACGGCTCGGTGAAGTCCCGCTCGGACGACGGTGTGCCCGTCGGTCTGTCGGTGGCGCTCATCGACAACTCCGACACCCAGAACACCGCCGCGACCGGCACCTGGACGAAGGGATCGGCCACCGGCCAGCACGGCTACGACCACCGCACCCACGCGGCGGGCACCGGCACGGACGCGTTCACCTGGACGCTGAACATCCCGAAGGACGGCACCTACACGGCGTACGTGAAGCTCCCGAAGGTCACCGGGGCCGCGACCACCGCGAAGTACACGGTCACCCACTCCACGGGCACGGCGGACAAGGTCATCGACCAGAACGCCGCCGCCAACCAGGGCAGTTGGGTATCGCTGGGCTCCTATGCCTTCAAGCAGGGCAACACGTCCAAGCTCCAGCTCTTCCAGAACAGCGGCGGCACCGTGGTGGCCGACGGTGTGAAACTCGTCCGCAGCACCGCCGGTGAGCCGGCGGACACGGAGAAGAACGACTTCGCCTACACCTACGACCTCAACGGCAACCTGACCAAGATCGACGACACGTCGTCAACGGCGGAGATCGACGCCTACACGGTCACCTACACCGGCCTCAACCAGGTCCAGAAGGTCACCGAGGCGCTCGCCGGGACCGAGAAGAAGACCACGTCGTACATCTACGACGCCAACGGCCAGCCCGAGACCGTCACCCATCCCGACCAGTTCTCCAAGTACACCTACGACCTGCGCGAGCTGGTCAAGACGGTGTCGGTCGGCAAGACGGCCACGGACGCCTCGCCGAAGGTCACGTCGTACGCGTACACCGACCGCGGTCTGAAACTGAAGGAGACCAAGGCCAACGGCAACACCGTCGACTACACCTACTACCGGAACGCGGCCCTGAAGTCGACGACCGAGAAGAAGTCCAACGGCACCCTCGTCTCCTCCCACGCCTACGCCTACGACGCCAACGGCAACAAGGCGCAGGACGTGGCGAAGAAGATGAACGCCGACAGCCACACGGCCTACCTCGAGTCGACCACGAACTTCAGTTACGACCCGGCCGACCGGCTGAAGGAATCGGTCAAGACGGGCAACGGCGCGGGGACGGAGACGTACGTCCACGACGCGAACGCCAACGTCATCACCCAGACCGTCGACGGCACCACGAGCACCTTCGACTACGACCGCAACCGCTTGCTGAGCGCCACCACCGGCGGCTCGACGGCGAACTACAACTACGACCCGTTCGGTCGGCAGGAGTCGGTGACCTCGGGCAACCAGGTCGTCGAGCGGAGCGTGTACGACGGCTTCGACCACGTCATCGAGTCCCAGAAGATGGACGACGGCGGCGCGCTGAAGACGACGAAGTACACCTTCGACCCGCTGGACCGCACCGCGTCCAAGACCGCGGACGGCAAGACCACCGACTTCACCTACCTCGGCCTGTCCGGCGAGGTGCTGAACGAGGAGGTCTCCGGTGCGCTGACCAAGTCGTACCAGTACAGCCCATGGGGTGAGCGCCTGTCCCAGGCCAAGCACAACACGGACGGTACGACCGAGGACGGCTACTACGGCTACAACAGCCACACCGACGTCGAGACGGTGACCGACCAGAACGGTGACACCAAGGCGACCTACGGGTACACCGCCTACGGCAAGGACGACGAGTCCGAGTTCACCGGCGTCGACAAGCCCGACGCGGCCGACCCGACGAAGGAGGCGTACAACCCGTACCGCTTCAACGCCAAGCGCTGGGACGCCCAGTCCGGCACCTACGACATGGGCTTCCGCAACTACAGCCCGGGGCTGAACCGCTTCACCAGCCGGGACATGTACAACGGCGCCCTCGCCGACATGGGCCTGGGCATGGATCCGTTCACCGGCAACCGGTACGCGTTCGCGGGCGGCAACCCGTCCTCGTTCGTCGAGTACGACGGTCACCGTCCGGTCGAGTGCAACGAGTCCGGCTACACCTGCCGGATGAACGACGCGGGTGGCTGGGACGTCGGCTACGAGGGTCCCTCGACCCCCGCGGCCGACTCGACGCTGGTCACCATCGGCGCCGGATGCCCGCCGGCGTGCAGCACGTCCACCAAGCAGCTGACCGTGGAGCACCTACTGCTGATGGGCCTGTCCGACGACCACGGGACCGAGAAGGATCTCGACGTCTGGAGCAACTGGGACGCGATCGCCCAGCTCCCGGACTTCATCTTCGGCGGTGTCAAGGAGGACCAGAACAAGCACAAGGGCGCCTTCGTCGAGGCGTACGGTGACACCCTCACCGCCGCCGCGGCCAAGTACGACATTCCCGCCACCCTGCTGGCGGGCGTGGCCTACGAGGAGGTGTCCGGCGACCCGCCGGTCTTCGACCTCGGGGGCAGCCTGCTGAACGGCGACGACGCGTCCTTCGGCAACCTCAGCATGCAGATCGATCTCGGAGCGGAACTGCTCGGATACGATCCGCAGGACCTCACCGGGTACCAGCGCGGCGAGATCCGGGGGTCGCTCGAGGACAACGTCCAGAACATCTTCATGGCCGCCAGGTATCTGTCCCAGGGCCGGGACACGATCGCCCCCGGTACCGGTGCCGCCGACTTCACGGCCGGTGACATCGAGAACGTGGGCGCCTGGTACAAGGGCGGGGAGTCCTACTGGGCCACCGACCCGGGAGCGCGCTCCTACGGCGGAAGAATCCTGAACAACCAGTCCATGCTGTCGGGCCTGCTCCAATAGGTCCCGGCCCCCGCGGGGGGGGGGGGTCGAGCGGCGCCGGGCCCCCGCCCTCCCGCACCACGCCAAAATCCTCATCGAGGTAAAAGAAAACAAAGAAGACACCCCAAACCCACAAC
>NZ_JBHYVC010000054.1:0-52085 GCF_042749965.1 Streptomyces sp. NPDC059454
TTGAGTTCTCAAGGAACGGACGCTTCCTTTGTACTCACCCTCTCGGGCTTTCCTCCGGGCGCTTCCCTTCGGTCTTGCGTTTCCGACTCTATCAGTCTTTTTTCGATCTTCTGACCACTATCTCGCAGGCATGCAAGAAGTGACTCAAAGACAGGATCTGACAGATTGGATTGCTGTCGAGCGAGAGGCGCCTGTTCGCACCGCTCGTCCCCGAGCAGGAGTACAACTCTACACAGGGTCGCGGACCGCGTGCAAATCGATTAGAGTGGGTGGTCTAGACCTCTCGTCTAGACCACCGATCCGGACCTGTCCCCCGGAACCGGTACGTCGCATGACATACGCTGCTGAACAGCGCGCCGGAGGCAGGCAGTGACGGCGGCGTACGTACAGATCTCCACGCCTGGGAGGCTTCCCATGACCACCGTGACGTCCCCGCTTGCAGGACGGGCCATCGGACTGGCGTCCGTACCCGACCCGGTCTTCTCCGGGGCCATGGTCGGCCCGGGTACGGCGATCGACCCCGCACGAGAGCCCGCCGAGGCCGTCTCCCCCGTCGACGGTGTGATCGTCTCTTTGCACCCGCACGCGTTCGTCGTCGTCGACGAGAGCGGACACGGCGTACTCACCCACCTCGGCATCGACACCGTGCAGCTCAACGGCGAGGGCTTCGAGCTGCTCGTCAACAAGGGTGACACCGTGACCCGCGGCCAGCGCATCGTGCGTTGGGATCCGGCCGCCGTCGAGGCCGCCGGCAAGTCCCCGGTGTGCCCGGTCGTTGCCCTGGAGGCCACGGCGGACGCTCTCTTTGAGCTTCGCGACGACGGCGATGTGAAGGCCGGCGACACCCTCTTCCTCTGGAAGTGACGCGGCGTCGTCCGATGACGGCCATCAGGACAACCAACGCGGCGGCGGAGCCCGCCGCTCTATCGGAGACGGGTGAGATGGAGACAACGCTGCGAGGCGTCGGTGTCAGCCACGGTGTGGCGATCGGCGAGGTACGGCACATGGGTACGGCGGTGCTCGAACCTCCGGCCAAGCAGATCCCGGCCGACGAGGCGGAGCGTGAGCAGGGGCGCGCCCGCAAGGCCGTGGAGGCGGTCGCGGCCGATCTGGTGGCGCGCGGCAACCTCGCCGGGGGCGAGGCCCAGGCGGTACTCGAGGCTCAGGCGATGATGGCTCGGGACCCTGAGCTGATGGCTGATGTGGAACGGCGCATCGCCGTCGGTAGCACCGCTGAGCGGGCGGTGTACGACGCGTTCGCCGCTTACCGCGAGCTGCTCTCGAATGCCGGTGAGTACCTGGCGGGCCGCGTGGCCGACCTCGACGACGTGCGGAACCGTATCGTCGCGCGGCTGCTCGGGGTACCGATGCCGGGTGTGCCGGACAGCGACGAGCCGTATGTCCTCGTGGCCCGTGATCTCGCGCCGGCGGACACGGCGCTGCTCGACCCGACGCTGGTGCTCGGCTTCGTGACCGAGGAGGGCGGTCCCACCAGCCACAGCGCGATCCTGGCCCGCGCTCTCGGTGTCCCGGCCGTGGTCGCCCTGCCGGGTGCCGGTGAACTCGCCGAGGGCACGCTGATAGCGGTCGACGGCAGTACCGGCGAGATCTTCGTGAACCCGAGCGACGAGAAGAAGGCTCAGCTCGAGGCGGCGGCGGCCGAGCGCAAGGCGGCGCTGGCGGCGTCGACCGGGCCCGGTGCGACCGCCGACGGTCACAAGGTGCCGCTGCTGGCCAACATCGGTGGCCCGGCGGATGTGGCGGCCGCCGTGGAGGCAGGTGCGGAGGGCATCGGTCTCTTCCGTACCGAGTTCCTGTTCCTGGACGACAGCAAGAAGGCTCCTTCCGAGGAGAAGCAGGTCGCGGCCTATCGTCAGGTGCTCGAGGCATTCCCCGAGGGCCGTGTCGTGGTGCGGGTGCTGGACGCGGGCGCGGACAAGCCGCTGGACTTCCTCACTCCGGCGGACGAGCCGAACCCGGCGCTGGGCGTGCGTGGTCTGCGGACGCTGCTCGACCACCCCGGGGTGCTGCGTACGCAGCTGACGGCGCTGGCCAAGGCCGCCGAGGGGCTGCCCGTCCACCTCGAGGTCATGGCCCCGATGGTGGCGGACCGGGCCGATGCCAAGGCTTTCGCGGACGCCTGCAGGGAGGCGGGGCTGCGGACGAAGTTCGGCGCGATGGTCGAGATTCCGTCGGCCGCGCTACGGGCACGCTCGGTGCTGCAAGAGGTGGAGTTCCTGTCGCTGGGCACGAACGACCTCGCGCAGTACACGTTCGCCGCGGACCGTCAGGTGGGTGCGGTCTCCCGGCTGCAGGATCCGTGGCAGCCCGCGCTGCTCGACCTGGTGGCGCTGTCCGCCGAGGCGGCGAAGGCCGAGGGAAAGAGCTGTGGGGTCTGCGGTGAGGCCGCTTCCGACCCGTTGCTCGCGTGTGTGCTGACCGGTCTGGGTGTCACCTCTCTCTCCATGGGCGCGGCGTCCATTCCGTATGTGCGGGCTTCGCTGGCGAAGTTCACGCTGGCGCAGTGTGAGCGGGCCGCGACGGCGGCCCGGGCAGCGGACAGTGCCGCGGATGCCCGTGACGCCGCTCAGGCGGTGCTGTCGGGCGAGTAGCCGGACCGGGCCGGTCGGCGCGATCTGTGTCCCTGTGGGGCGCTCCACCTGGAGGTGGGGCGCCCCACAGGCGTTCCCGGCTCAGTGGTGGTGGGCCTGACTCGGTCCCTCGCCGAGGTCGGGCGGCTCGCAGTAGTCGACATTGGACTCCGGGGAGATGAGGTCTCCGGACTCGGCGTCGGTGCAGTAGGCGTCGAAGACCTCGCCGGCGGTGAGAGGTTCGAGGCCGTGGGCGCGCAGTCGCCAGCCGTGGATACGGTCGGGGCTGCCGGCTTCGCTGGTCCGCATGACCAGTCCGCCGGGGCTCTCGGTGGCGAGGCCGACGGCCAGGACGGTGGTGAATTCGAGGACTTCGGACTCGTCGAGTTCCATACGGCCGGCGATGTCGTCGGCGTGCAGGACGGCGACGAGCGTTTCGGGTGGTCCGGAGACGCTGCACACGAGGTGCCGCTCGCCGGGTGGGGCCGTGTCGAGGATGCGGACGAGGAGGTGTGAGGCGCGGGTGAAAGCGGCGCGGCCCAGGTCCTCGCCGCACGAGGCGCAGGCGCCGAGGCGGGCGAGGAGCGTGGCCGCGTACTCCCAGGTGGCCCGGCGTACGGCCTCGTCGACGAGGACGGGCAGGAGGTCGGCCAGCGGGCGGCCGTCGTAGGGGACCGTGGGGCCGGTGGACGCGAGTGCGGCCGTGAACTGTGTGCGGCTGGTGTGGCTGTCGGGGTCGAGGCCCGTTTCCGCGCAGTACTCGGCGTAGTCCTCGGGGTCGAAGAGGGCCACCGTGGTGTGGCTGCCCTGCAGTGCGCGCGACCTGAGGACGGCTTCCATGTGTTTGAGGTAGGTGGTGTGGTCGTCGAAGACGAAGCTCTCGTAGCGCCGCATGGCACGGAAGTCGTGCTCGTCGGCCAGCAGGCCGATGGTGCCCGCGACTTCGCGGCGCAGGACGCGTCGCAAGATTCGGTGGTCGGTGTACGCCATGTCTCCCCCTGTGCACAGTCGATCAATGCTCACTCACAGTAATCGGCGGCACTGACAACGGCGGTCGGCCGGGTGGGCCGAAGGGGGAGCCGGTCTCCTCCGTGGGACGGAATCAAGCGCGCTTGCGGGCGATTTCCTCGTAGAAGGCGAGCAGGTCGAGGTCGTCGATGGATCCCGGGTTGACCGCCTTCTCCAGCGGGGTGCCCTGGAGGAGACGCTTGACCGGGACCTCGATGCGCTTGCCGGTGAGCGTGTGCGGGACGCCGGGGACCTCGATGATCTCGTCGGGGACGTGACGCGGTGAGAGTTGTTCGCGGATGACCTGCTTGATGCGGCTGCGCAGGTCCTCGTCGAGGGTGGATCCGGGTGCCAGGTGGACGAACAGGGGCATCCAGTAGCCGCCGTCGGGCTGTTCGATGCCGACGACGAGGGATTCCCTGATCTCGGGGAGGCGTTCCACGGCCTCGTAGATGTCGGCCGATCCCATGCGGACGCCCTGGCGGTTGAGCGTGGAGTCGGAGCGGCCGTGGATGACGACGGAGCCCCGGGAGGTGATGGTGATCCAGTCGCCGTGCCGCCAGACGCCGGGGTAGGTGTCGAAGTAGCTGTCGTGGTAGCGGGTGCCGTCGGGGTCGTTCCAGAAGTGGATCGGCATGGAGGGCATCGGGTTGGTGACCACGAGTTCGCCGACCTCGTCGGTCAGGGGCTTGCCTACGGCGTCCCAGGACTGAAGGTCCGTGCCCAGGCCGGGTGCCTGGAGCTCGCCGATGTGGACGGGGAGGGTCGGTACGGCTCCGGCGAAGCAGGAGCAGACGTCCGTCCCGCCGCTGACCGAGGCGATCCACAGGTCGGCCCCGTTCTCGGCGAACTCGTCGTGCAGCCAGCGGAAGCCGTCGGGGGGCAGGGGGGAGCCGGTGGTCGCGACGCACTTCACCGCGGAGAGGTCGAAGTCGCGCGCGGGGTGCACGCCGGCCTTGCGGCACGCCATGACGTAGGCGGCGGAGGTGCCGTAGAGGGTGGCGCCGGTGCGTTCGGCGATGCGCCACTGGGCGCCTGTGTCCGGGTGGCCGGGGCTGCCGTCGTACAGGACGATCGTCGTTCCGGTCAGGAGGCCGGAGACGAGGAAGTTCCACATCATCCAGCCGGTGGAGGTGTACCAGAAGAAGCGGTCCTCGGGGCCCAGGTCGCAGTGGAGTCCGAGTTGCTTGAGGTGTTCGACGAGGATCCCGCCCTGGGACTGGACGATCGCCTTGGGCAGTCCGGTGGTGCCGGAGGAGTAGAGCACCCACAGCGGGTGGTCGAAGGGCACCTGCTCGAAAACCGGTTCGGTGTCCGCGGCGGTGAGGGCCGACCAGTCCAGTGCGCCGTCGGGGGCCTCGGTGCCGAGCAGGGGGATGTGTACGACGGCGCGCAGGGTGGGCAGTTCGCGGCACAGTTCGGCGACGACGTCGCGGCGGTCGTGCTCCTTGCCGCCGTAGCGGTAGCCGTCGACGGTGAACAGGACGACGGGTTCCACCTGCTGGAAGCGGTCGAGGACGCTGCGGGCGCCGAAGTCGGGTGCGCAGGAGGTCCACACGCCGCCCACGGCCGCCGTGGCGAGGAGGGCGACGACGGCCTGCGGGATGTTCGGGAGGTATCCGCTGACACGGTCTCCGGGGCGCACGCCGAGGGAGCGCAGCTCGGCTGCCACGGAGCCGACCTGGCGGCGCAGCTCGGCCCAGGTGACGGGGCGCGGGTCATGGGTTTCGTCGACGTACAGCAGGGCCGCTTCCTCCGCGCGGGAGGCGGTGGCGCGCAGCGCGTGTTCGGCGTAGTTCAGTGTGGCTCCGGGAAACCACTGGGCGCCGGGCATCGAGCGGTCGCCCAGCACACGCGTGCAAGGAGTCGAGAAGCGGACGTCGAACCACTCCGTGACCGCTTTCCAGAAGGTCTCCAGCTCGTCCACCGACCAGCGGTGGAGCGCCGTGTAGCCGCCCTCGGCGGGGGCGCCGTGGTGTTCGGCGGCCCACGTCTGGAACGTGGTGATCCGTGCCTGAGCGATCTGGTCCCGGCTCGGCTGCCAGAGCGGCTGGGGGTTCACGGTCGACATGGGGCGGCTCCCGGACTGTGCGCGTCGTGTGCGTCCTCCGCGCACGGGCTGGGGTGTGCGCGTGACGCGGCTGACAGGGACGATGCCATGTGATCGACTTCCGCACCAGGGAGTCCCCCACATAGTCCGTGTCGTGAAGATGTGGTCCGATCACAGGTGAACGGCAGTTGAACGACCCGCATGATGGGCGCGGTCAGTGGCAGGGTGAGCAGCATGGACGGTCGTGACCTGGTGCGTTCGATGAAATCGGTCGGTTCGGTGAGGGCGGCTCAGGGGTTGCGTACCGTACGAGCAGCGTGGCGCAGGCGGCGGGCCGACGCCACTGGGCTGCCGCCGCGAGGGCCGGTGCGGGCACGGGTGCCCGGGACCGTGCGGGAGGTGGAGCCGGGGCTCGGTGGTGGGCTGGTCAGGTTCGGCCGCTCGGAGTTGCGGATTTTCGTGGCGGTGAACGGGGCGGTCTTCTGGGGCTGGGACGGGGCCGCTCCGGAGCCGTCGTACGCACTGGCCGGCCGCTGTCCCGATCCGGATCCGCGGGCCGCGCTGGAGCCGGACAAGGACGGTGGCTGGCGGGTGGTGGCCGAGCGGGTGACGGTGGTGGTCTCGCGGTACGGCGCGGTGGAGGTGCTCACCCCGGGGGGTGTGATGCTGCGGCGCGATCTTCCGCCGCGGTGGTGGGAACCGGTGGGCGGTGGTGCCGCGCATTGGATGCAGCGGTCCGAGGTGCCGGCCGACGCGCGTTTCTTCGGGCTCGGGGGGCCTGCGTCGGGTCCCCGGCTGCGGGACGGCACGTACCGGTTGTGGAACGCCTCGCCCGGTCGTGCCGGCGGTCCCGGCGACGATCCGCTGTCCGTCCCGATGCCGGTGCAGATGGTGGTGGCCGACGCGGGCACGCATCTGGTGTTCTACGACAGTTCGTGGGACGGCACCGTGACGCTGCGGGAGGGCGAGGAGGGCGCAGGTTCCGGACACGACCGGGCCGGGACCAGTGAGCTGCGCATGGAGGGTGGCCCGCTGCGCTGCTGGGTGATGGTGGGGGCTCCCGCGCGGGTGCTGCTCGCCTGGACCTCGCTCACCGGTGCGCCGGTGCTGCCGCCCGCGTGGGCGCTCGGTCACCATCACACGCGAGGGGCTTTCGGCAGCGAGGAGGAGGTGCGGCGGATCGTCGCGGAGCACCGGGAGCACGAGCTGCCGCTCGACGCCGTGCACCTCGGCATCGATCACTTCGATGCCCGTCAGGCGTTCACCGTGGACCAGGAGCGGTTCCCCAAGCTGCCGGTTCTCGCGGACGAGCTGCGGCGCGAGGGAATCAGGCTGGTGTCGGTCGTCGGTCCGGTGGTCGGGGCCGCGCCCGGCACCACCGTGTACGACGAGGGGGTGGAGCGGGACGTGTTCGTGCGGGACGCCTCCGGGGAGGTCGTGAAAGGGGTCGGGCGGGCCGGTGAGGTGGTCTTTCCGGACTTCACGCACGCGCGCGTGCGTGCGTGGTGGGGGGACCTGTACACGGAGCGGCTGGCACAGGGGTTCGCCGGTTTCTGGCACAGCATGGACGAGCCGACGTCCTTCGCGGCCTTCGGCGAGCCGACGCTGCCACGGTCGGCTCGCCACGCGCTGGACGGGCGCGGAGGTGACCATCGCGAGGCGCACAACGTGTACGGGCTGTGCATGGCACGGGCGGCGTACGAAGGGCTGCGGGAGCAGGCTCCCCAGGAGCGGCCGTTCGTGTTCTCGCGTTCCGGGTGGGCCGGTATGCAGCGTCACGGCGGGGCGTGGTCGGGCGGGGTGATGACGGGGTGGCCCGGGGTGCGGGCGGCATTGTCGCTGGTCATGGGGCTGGGCCTGTGCGGTGTTCCCTATGCGGGTCCGGACGTCGGCGGCTTCGACGGGGAGGCGTCGCCCGAGCTGTATCTGCGCGGGCTCCAGTTGGGGGCCTATCTTCCGTTCTTCCGCACCCATGGCGGTGCGCGTGCGGGCCGGGGTGAGCCGTGGGAGTTCGGCGCGGACGTTCTCGGGCACGCGCGCGTGGCGCTCGTCGAACGCCGGCGGTTGCTGCCGTACTTCATGACGCTGGCGTATCTGGCCCGGCGTACCGGAGCGCCGTATGTGCGGCCGTTGTGGTGGTCGGCGCCCGAGGAGCGCGCGTTGCGCGACTGTGAGGACGCCTTTCTGCTGGGTGACTGTCTGCTGGTGGCGCCGGTGCTCGCGCCGGGTGTGAAGCGGCGGGCGGTCCAGCTGCCGCGCGGGCGGTGGTACGACACGGCGACGGGACGTGCGTACGACGGGCCGGCCCGGGTGTGGGCCGACGCGCCGCTGGGGCGGATACCGGTGTTCGCGCGCGGGGGCGCCGTTCTTCCGGTGCGGGGGGAGGACGGCGGTCCGGAGCTGGAGGTGTGGGCACCGGCCCGGGGGCGGACCGGGGGCGGGCTGGTGGTGCCGGATGCCGGCGAGGGCTGGGAGGAGCCGGAGATCGAGCGTTACACGGTGCGGTGGTCGGGTCCGCGGATCGTCGTCGAGCGGGAGGGCGAGGACGGCGGCGTGGAGCCGTCCTGCCCGGTGCGCGTCCGCGGGGTGGGCACGGGCGGGAATCAGATGTAGCGGCCCTCGAACCAGGCCCGTGCGGCCAAGGTGTGCAGGGGGAACGCGAGTTCCTCCGGGCGGCGCAGCAGGTGGCGGTCCTCGGTCTCGTCGGTGGCGGTGAAGGGCGGCAGGTCTTCCGCGGGGCGTTCCGGGAGGAGCCCGAACAGCAGCAGGTGTCCGTCGGGCGAGCTCATGGCGTCGGCGAGCCGTACGTCGCGGCTCGCCGCGTCGATACCGGTCTCCTCCTTGAGTTCACGGACGACGGCCTGGCGCCAGTCCTCCCGGTCGTCCAGGTAGCCGCCGGGCAGGGCCGTACGCCCGCGCGCGGGCGCGATGGTGCGGGTGATGACGACGAGGCCGGTGCCCTGCGTGTCGTACACGGGCTGGAGGGCGACCGCGACCGGCAGCGGGTTGCGGTAGGCGACGGTGCCGCAGGACGGGCAGGTGCGGGGCCAGCCGGAGACGCCCTCTCCGAAGGCCGTGCCGCAGCTCGAACAGTGGGAGTCCGGCGCGGAGTCGGGAGCCATGGCAGGAGTTTCGGACACGCGCGGACTGTATCCGACCACGGTGGGGGCGTCTGCGGGGCCGGTCAGTTGTGGCCGGTGAGTGACCTCCGGGACACCGGGAAGTCGAAGTAGGTGTCCGGGTGGGCCTCCGGCTTGAAGGTGTAGTGCCACCACTCCTCGGCGAGGTTCACGAAGCCGAGATCCTCCAGGGTGCTCTTGAGGAGCAGCCGGTTGGCGCGTTGTCCGCCCTGGACACGCGGGTCGAGGGTGTGGCTGAGGGTGTCGAAGCAGTCGTAGCCGGTGCCCATGTCGACGGAGGTGTCGGGAAACCGCTCGTCCTCGGGGGCGAAGCAGGGGGTGAGGGGCTGTCCGGGGTGGTAGGGCCTTGTCGGCTTCGTGGGGAGTTCCACGATGGTGAGGTCCACGGTCGAGCCACGGCTGTGGCCGGATTTCTCCGCGATGTAGCCGTCGGCGAACAACCGGGTCTTGTCGACGTTCGGATAGAACTCGGCCTTCATCCTCTGGTCGTCGAGGTCCTTGGCCCAGCGCACGAAGTGGTCCACCGCGCGCTGCGGCCGGTAACAGTCGTACACCTTCAGGGAGTAGCCCTGCCGCAGCAGCTTCCGCTGCGCCGTGTGGAGGGCCTCGGCTGCGGGGCGGGTGAGGACGCACAGCGGCTGCCGGTAACCGTCGATGGGCTCGCCGACGAAGTTGTGCCGGGTGAAGTAACGGATCTCCTGGATGATCGTCGGGTCCACGCTGTTCAGTGCCACGAAGTCGCGGGGAGCCTTGGGTTCGGGCTTCGCCTGGGCGGTGGCGGAGGCGGCGGTCGCGGCGATCAGGGTGGCGACCACGGTGACCAGACCGCGTACCGAGAGGGAGAGTCGTGTCATGTCTCCTGCATCTATCAGGAGTCGGCTCCTCCGGGGAAGGATCCCTCCCCCGGCCGCCGAGCGCCCGTGTCGCCGCGGAGGTGGCGCTTCCGGCCGGGTGGCCGATAACCGTTGCGGTCGGCGACCTTGACGCCCTCTGAGTGCCGGTGAACACTTCCCGGTGTCAGTCGACATCACCGTACATCTCGGCGCATTCCGGCACGCCACCGCTGGGTCCTCCTGCGGCACGGCCCACTTCCCCACGGGCGATTCGGCTGCGACGGCACGCTCATCACGGACGCCGGGCGGGACGCGGATCCTCCCTGCCTCCGGCTGAAGTCGCCGTGGGAAACGCACCCTGCACGCGAGGTCCGGGGCGGATCTTCCCGGACCGGGGCCCAGGAGCCGCCATGAGCAACGGAGACATATTCGTCGGGGAGATCATCGGCACCGCGATCCTGATCCTGTTCGGCGCCGGTGTGGTCGCCGCCGTCGTACTCAACTACTCGAAGGCGAAGGACGCCGGCTGGGTCGTCATCGCGCTGGGCTGGGGTTTCGGCGTGATGGCCGGGGCGTACACCGCCGCTCCGCTGTCGGGCGGGCATCTCAACCCGGCGGTCACCCTCGGGATCGCCATCGACACCGGGGAATGGGACCACGTCCACGTCTACATCGCCGGGCAGATGGTCGGCGCGATGCCGGGCGCCGTGCTGTGCTGGCTGGTCTACTAGGCGCAGTTCCAGGCCAACGCCGAGGAGGACATCGCCCAGCCGACGCTCGGCGTCTTCTCCACGGTTCCGGCGATCCGCAACCCCGTCGCGAACCTCGTCACCGAGATCATCGCGACCATGGGCCTGGTACTGCCGATCCTGGCCTTCGGCCTGACCAAGGGGCTCGGCGAGTCGGGCACGGCCATCCTGATCGTCTCGTTCCTTGTGGTCGGCGTCGGTCTGTCGCTCGGCGGCCCCACGGGGTACGCCATCAATCCGGCCCGCGACCTCGGGCCGCGCGTCGTGCACGCGCTGCTCCCGATTCCCAACAAGGGCACCTCCGACTGGGGCTACGCGTGGGTTCCGATCGTGGGACCACTCATCGGCGGGGCGCTGTCCGGGCTGGTCTTCAACGCAGCCTTCTGAACGAACCTCCGCACGAACGACGAAAGGTACGTCATGACAGACAAGTTCGTCGCCGCGATCGATCAGGGCACCACTTCCAGCCGGTGCATCGTCTTCAACCGGCACGGCGCGATCGTCGCCGTCGACCAGCGCGAGCACCGCCAGATCTTCCCGAAGCCGGGCTGGGTGGAGCACGACGCCACCGAGATCTGGTCCAAGGTGCAGGCCGTGGTCGCCGGGGCACTCGCCAGGGCCGGTCTGCGCGCCGGCCAGTTGAGCGCGCTGGGCATCACCAACCAGCGGGAGACGACGGTCCTGTGGGACCGCGCCACGGGCAAGCCCGTGCACAACGCGATCGTGTGGCAGGACACGCGGACCGCCACGCTCTGCGACCAGTTGGGCGGGCCGGACGGGCAGGACCGTTTCCGCGAGCAGACCGGGCTGCCGCTGGCCAGCTACTTCTCCGGGCCGAAGGCGGCCTGGCTGCTCGACAACGTGCCCGGGCTCAGGGCCCGCGCGGAGAACGGCGAGATCGCGTTCGGCACCATCGACTCCTGGCTGATCTGGAACCTCACCGGCGGCACCGACGGCGGACGGCACGTCACCGACGTGACCAACGCCGGGCGGACCATGCTGATGAACCTGGAGACGCTGCAGTGGGACGCGTCCATCCTCGCCGCGATGCACGTGCCCGAGGTGATGCTGCCGGAGATCAGGTCCTCCGCCGAGGTCTACGGCACCGCGGTGGGCCAGCTCTCCGGCGTGCCCGTCGCCTCCGCGCTGGGCGACCAGCAGGCAGCGGTTTTCGGGCAGGCCTGTTACGACGCGGGCACGGCGAAGAACACCTACGGCACGGGCAGCTTCCTGCTGCTCAACACCGGCAACCGGCCGGTGCCGTCGAAGAGCGGGCTGCTCACGACGATGGGTTACAAGATCGGCGACGAGGCGCCCGTCTACTGTCTGGAGGGGTCGATCGCCATAACGGGCGCGCTGGTGCAATGGTTCCGCGACCAGCTCGGCATCATCCGGACCGCCGACGAGATCGAGCCGCTGGCGGCAAGCGTGGAGGACAACGGCGGCGCCTACATCGTGCCCGCGTTCTCCGGCCTCTTCGCGCCCTACTGGCGCTCCGACGCGCGCGGTGTGGTCACGGGGCTCACCCGCTACGTGACGAAAGCACATCTCGCGCGTGCGGTGCTCGAGGCGACGAGCTGGCAGACACGCGAGGTCGTGGACGCCATGTACCAGGACTCCGGAGTGCGGATCACCACCCTGAAGGTCGACGGAGGCATGACGAGGAACAACCTGCTGATGCAGCACCAGGCGGATGTCCTCGGGGTGCCGGTGATCCGGCCCAGGGTCTCCGAGACGACCTGCCTGGGCGCCGCCTACGCGGCGGGGCTCGCCACGGGCGTGTGGAACGGCCTGGACGAGCTGAAGTCCCACTGGCAGAAGGACGCCGAGTGGACGCCGGTCATGGAGGCGCCGGTGCGGAACCGGGAGTACCGCAACTGGCGCAAGGCGGTGGAGAAGAGCCTCGACTGGATGGAGGAGGGTGACGGCTGACCACGCGCGCGTGGTGCGTCGTTCTCCAGGTCCGCGGCCCGTGCTCCGGTCGGTGGGAGTACGGGCCGCGGACCTGCCGCCGTCTCAGGTACCGACCGTCTGGCGTCGCTGTGCGGCCTGGGCCATGGCGTGCTGGACAACGCTGATGAGGGTCTCCTTGACCGACTCGCGGTCCCGCGCGTCGCACATCAGCAGCGGTACGTGGTCGTCGAGGTCGAGGGCGCGGCGGACGTCGCCGGCCGGGTAGCGCGCCGCTCCGTCGAAGCAGTTGACGCCGACGAGGAACGGGATGGCGCGCCGCTCGAAGTAGTCGATGGCCGCGAAGCAGTCCTCCAGGCGCCGGGTGTCGGCGAGGACGACGGCTCCGAGGGCGCCCTCGGACAGCTCGTCCCACATGAACCAGAACCGCTCCTGACCGGGCGTGCCGAAGAGGTACAGCACCAGGTCCTCGCGGAGGGTGATGCGGCCGAAGTCCATGGCCACGGTGGTGGTGTTCTTGGCTTCCACACCGGAGGTGTCGTCGACCGGGCGCCCGGCCTCGGTGAGGAGTTCCTCGGTGCGCAGCGGCCTGATCTCGCTGACCGCGCCGACGAGCGTGGTCTTGCCCACGCCGAAGCCGCCGGCCACCAGGATCTTGAGCGTGACGGGCTCGACCGGGGGCTTGCCGCGCTCAGAACACCCGAAGATCATCGATCTCTTCTCCTGCTTGATGGGGATCGGGCGGCGGGCCGTATCCGCCGCCGCCGGGGGTTTCGATGACGAGTACGTCGCCGGGGCCGACGTCCGCCGAGTCGCTTCCGGCGAGCCGGGTGACCGTGCCGTCCGCTCGTTCGATCCGGTGGGCACCCGGTGCGCCGGGTTCACCTCCGGCCATGCCGTACGGGGGGATCCTGCGGTGCTGGGACAGCGTGGAGACCGTCATGCGCTCCAGGAAGCGGATGCGGCGCACGGCTCCGTCCCCGCCGCGCCACCGTCCGGCGCCGCCACTGCCGCGGCGGACCGCGAACTCCTCGAGACGGACGGGCAGTCGCCACTCCAGGATCTCGGGGTCGGTGAGCCGGGAGTTGGTCATGTGGGTCTGTACGACGGATGCCCCGGGGAAACCGTCTCCGGCGCCCGAGCCGGAGGCGACGGTCTCGTAGTACTGGTGACGGGCGTTGCCGAAGGTGACGTTGTTCATGGTGCCGGAGCCCTCCGCCTGGACGCCGAGGGCGGCGTAGAGGGCACCGGTGATGGCCTGGGAAGTCTCCACGTTGCCTGCGACGACGGCGGCCGGCGGCTCGGGAGCCAGCATGGAGCCCGGCGGCACGATGATGTCCAGCGGGCGCAGACAGCCGTCGTTGAGCGGGATGTCATCGGCGACCAGGGTGCGGAAGACGTACAGGACGGCCGCGTTGACGACGGAGAAGGGGGCGTTGAAGTTGGTGGGCAACTGGGCGGAGGTACCGGTGAAGTCGATGGTCGCGCCGCGGTTCTCCCGGTCCACGCGGACGCGTACGCGAATGACGGCGCCCGAGTCGGTCTCGTAGGCGTACGCGCCGTCGTCGAGGGCGTCGATGACGCGACGCACCGCCTCTTCGGCGTTGTCCTGGACGTGCTTCATATAGGCCTGGACGACGTCGAGGCCGAAGTCCTCGATCATGCGGCCGACCTCGTCGACGCCCTTGTGGTTGGCGGCGATCTGGGCGCGCAGGTCGGCGAGATTGGTCTTCGGGTTGCGGGAGGGGTGGAGTGCCTCGGTGAGGAGGCGGAGGGTCTCCTCCTCACGGAAGCGGCCGTTCTCGGTGAGCAGCCAGTCGTCGAAGAGGACGCCCTCCTCGTCGATGGTGCGGCTGTCGGCCGGCATGGAGCCCGGGGCGATGCCGCCGATCTCGGCGTGGTGGCCGCGTGAGGCGACATGGAAGAGGACCTTCCGGTCACGCTCCGTGCCGTCGGTGGACCTGGTGCCGAAGACCGGGGTGATGACGGTGACGTCGGGAAGGTGGGTGCCGCCGTGGTACGGGTCGTTGACGGCGTAGGTGTCGCCGGGCCGCATGGCCGGGCCGCGCCGTCGGATGACCTCTTTGACGCTGGTGCCCATCGAGCCCAGGTGGACGGGGATGTGCGGGGCGTTGGCCACCAGGTTTCCGTCGGGGTCGAAGAGGGCGCAGGAGAAGTCCAGGCGTTCCTTGATGTTGACGGACTGGGCGGTGGACTCGAGGCGGGCGCCCATTTGTTCGGCGATGGACATGAAGAGGTTGTTGAAGACCTCGAGCAGCACGGGGTCCGCTTTTGTGTCGGTTCGGGAACTCTGCGTAACCGCGACGCGTTCCATGACCAGATGCCCGTCGTCGGTCGCCGCGGCCCGCCAGCCGTCGTCGACGACGGTCGTCGCTCCGGACTCGGTGATGATCGCCGGGCCGGTGACGGTTTCGCCGGGGGGAAGATCCTCACGGCGGCGGAGGGGTACGTCGCACCAGGTGCCGCCGGTGTGGAGGCGGACGGTCCGCGGGGTGACGGTGGGGTGTCGCGGGGTGCCTTCGTAGGGAGCGAGGGCGGAGAGATCGGGGGGTTCGGTGATGCCGGTGGCTTCGACGGAGAGGGCTTCGACGACGATCGGGCGGTCGAGCGTGAAGGAGTACGTGGCGCGATGACGTTCTTCGAAGGTCTGCCGCATCGTGCCGGGCTCGGTCAGCTCGACGGTGAGGGTGGTGTCGGTGCCGTCGTAGCGGAGTTGGGCGCGGCGGGTGACCTGGACGCGCTCCTCGGGGACGTCCTCGGCGAGGAGCTCCGCGCGGGCCGCCGCTTCGAGGTCGTCGGCGGTCTTGTGGACGCCGGCCATGGAGGCCGGTTCCAGGAGGGCCTCGACGGAGCGTTCCCGCATGGCCGTGGTGTCGGCGAGGCCGATGCCGAGCGCGGACAGGACGCCGGCCATGGGCGGGACGAGGACGGTGCGGATGCCGAGGGAGTCGGCGACCATGCACGCGTGCTGTCCGCCCGCTCCGCCGAAGGTGGTGAGGGCGTACCGGGTGACGTCGTGGCCTTTTTGCACGGAGATCCGCTTCACCGCGCCGGCGATGCCGGCGACGGCGATCCGCAGGTAGCCCTCGGCGACCTGCTCGGGGGTGCGGTCGTCGCCGGTCTGCTCGTGGATCTCGCGGGTGAGAGCCGTGAAGCGGTCGTGGACGAGCGCGGCATCGAGGGACCGGCCGCCGTCCGGGCCGAACACCGCGGGGAAGTGGGCGGGCTGGATACGGCCGAGCATGACGTTGGCGTCGGTGACCGTGAGCGGGCCGCCACGCCGGTAGCAGGCGGGGCCCGGGTCGGCGCCCGCCGAGTCCGGCCCCACGCGGTAGCGGGAGCCGTCGAAGTGGAGGACCGAGCCGCCGCCGGCGGCGACGGTGTGGATGTCCAGCATGGGCGCGCGCAGCCGGACGCCGGCGATCTGTGTGGTGAAGACGCGTTCGTACTCGCCCGCGAAGTGCGAGACGTCGGTGGAGGTGCCGCCCATGTCGAAGCCGATGACGCGGTCGAAGCCGGCGAGCTGCGACATGCGGGCCATGCCGACGATGCCGCCGGCCGGCCCGGACAGGACGGCGTCCTTGCCGCGGAACCGGCCGGCTTCGGTGAGGCCGCCGTTGGACTGCATGAACATCAGCCGTACACCGTCGAGCTCGTCGGCGACATGGCGGACGTAGCGGCGCAGCACGGGCGAGAGGTAGGCGTCCACGACGGCGGTGTCGCCGCGCGGGACGAGCTTCATCAGGGGACTGACCTCGCTGGACAGCGAGATCTGCGGGAAGCCGATGCGGGCGGCGAGTTCCCCGACCGCTTGTTCGTGGGCGGGGTGGAGATGGCTGTGCACGCAGACCACGGCAACGGCCCGGATGCCGTCGTCGTACGCCTGTCGCAGCGGTCCGGTGAGAGCGTCCAGGTCGGGGGCGCGCAGGACGGTGCCGTCGGCTGCGATGCGTTCGTCCACCTCGACGACCCGTTCGTGCAGCAGCTCGGGCAGGTCGATACGGCGGGCGAAGATGTGCGGGCGGTTCTGGTAGGCGATGCGCAGCGCGTCGCGGAAGCCGCGGGTGACGACCAGCAGGGTCCGTTCGCCCTTGCGCTCGAGGAGGGCGTTGGTGGCGACGGTGGTCCCCATGCGCACGGCGTCGACTGGGCCGTCGGATCCGGCCAGCAGTTCGCGGACACCCACGACCGCCGCGTCGGTGCCGCGTGTCCCCCGGCTCCCGCGGTGCCGGGTGTGTTCCGGAGCCGGGTTGTCGGACAGCACCTTGTGCGTCAGCAGCCGGCCGTCGGGGCGCCTCGCGACGATGTCGGTGAAGGTGCCGCCTCGGTCGACCCAGAACTGCCAGCCTGTCACGTCAGTATCCCGCTTCCGCGCCGGTCACAGCGCCCGGAGGCCGTTGATCACGTCGCGCAGAATACTCTCGTCCGGCAGCTCGGCCGGGGGTACTGGCCGGTTCACATGGACCAATTCCGATTCCACGAGATCTCCGACGAGGACCCGGACCACCCCGATCGGCAGATCGAGTTCGGCGGAGAGTTCGGCGACCGTCTGCGAGCTGTCGCGGCACAGTTCGACGATGTCCACATGTTCCGGGGAGAGCGTGGGATCGGCCTCCGGATCGTCCGCGTGCGGCTCCGTGACGACCACCGCGATCAGGTCGAGGCGGTGCTGGGCCGCACTGGTGGTGCGGCCCCGCGTCATGGCGTACGGACGGACGACCGGTCCGGCCTCGTCGTCGAACCAGTGGCTTCTACCCTGACCGTCAGCGCTCATGTCATCCCACTACCCGCCCGAGGGCAGATCGGTGCGCGGTGCGGCGCCCAGATGCACACCGACCCGCTTCACGAGAAGCGTCATCTCGTAGGCGACCTGTCCGACGTCCGAGTCGGCGTCCGCGAGGACGGCAAGGCAGCTGCCGTCACCGGCGGCGGTGACGAAGAGGAACGCCTCGTCGAGTTCGACGACGGTCTGGCGGACGTCGCCGGCCTCGAAGTGGCGGCCCACGCCCTTGGCGAGGCTGTGGAAGCCGGAGGCGACGGCGGCCAGATGCTCGCTGTCCTCCCGGGTGAGGTCCTTCGACGCGCCCGTGGGCAGGCCGTCGCCGGAGAGCACGATCGCCTTGCGGATGCTGGCGACGCGGTCCACCAGGTCGTCGAGGAGCCAGTTCAGCTCCCCCTTGTCGGTCGTGGTGTGGCCGGTGGCCCTCGGTGCGGTCATCGACCGTCCCCCTCTGTCGTTCGTCGTGGTGCTGTGCCGCTGTCGGCTTCGTCGCCGGCGGCGTTCTCCTCGCGTCCGCGCTGCCAGCCTCGCTGGAGCGAGGCCATACGGCTGCGGACTTCGTCGGCATCCCGTTCAACGGGCCGGGCCCTGTCCTCGTTCCGCGGTTCGGTACTGCGCTTGAGCTGCGGGGCGAGGCTGGCCTGCCGTACGCGCCGGGGCAGCGATCCGCCACCGGGTTGTGCGGCGTCGGTGCCCGTGCCGCCTGCCGACGGCGAGGAGTCGTCGGGGCCGCTCGCCGCGATGGCGGGGCGGCGGGTGCGCTGGGGAAGACCGGCAGGGGACTCCGGCCGGTCGTCGCGCACGGGGCCGGAGGGCGCCGGAGTCCCGCTCTGGTCCCCGGTTCCGGTTCCGGTCCTGGGGCGGGAGGGGTCTGGGCCCCGTCGGCGGGCGGGCAGCGGAGGCAGTGACTCCGCGTCCGGCTGTTCGTGCTCGGCGTCGGAGGAGAGCCGTTCGGTGCGGCGGCGTGCCGGGAGCGGGGACAGTGCCTCCACCCCCGGGCGGGCGGGGCCCCGGCGTCCCGGGGAGTCCTCACCCCGGCGGGCGGGCGGCGGAGACGCTGCTTCCGGCTCGGGCCGGGTGGACGCGGCGGGCGTGCCCTCCTCGTCCGTGCGCTCCGCGCGGGTGCGCGCGTCGCGGACCGGGCGCCCGTGCGAGCTGACCAGCTTGGGTGCTCCCCTGCGGGCCAGCGGGACCGGGGCGCTCCGGTCGTCCCCGCCCGGGTCCGCGCCCTCGGGCGTGCCGGGGGTCTGCTGATGGTGTTCGCGGCCGGGCCGCTCCTCCTGGGTGCCGGTGAGGGAGCGGCGGGCGCGGAAGAGGCCGCCGCGTCGGTTGTCCTCGTCGTCCAGGGCGCCGGGGAGGCCGTCGAGTGCGTCCAGGTCGACGGGGGCTTCCAGTTCGACCGGTCCGTCCAGCAGCGAGGCGGGGAGCCGGGGCAGCCGTACGGGCACCTGGGAGAGCGCGGCGCGGCGGGTCTCCTCCGGTTCGCGGTCCGTGGAGCGCCGGGGTCGGTCGAGGCGGAAGCCGACGCCGTTGGTGTCCGGGACGTCGTCCGCCAGCAGTGCGTCGGGGATGAAGACGACCGCTGTGGTACCGCCGTACGGGGAGGGCTGCAAGGAGACCCGGACGTTCTGGCGCTGGGCGAGGCGGCTGACCACGAACAGTCCGAGCCGGTCGGTGTCGGAGAGCTCGAACTCGGGGGTCTCGGCGAGTCTGAGGTTGGCGTCCAGGAGAGCGTCGGCCGCCATGCCGAGTCCGCGGTCGTGGATCTCCAGGGTGAAACCATTGGCCACGCGCTCCCCGAGGACCTGGACGGCGGTGTGCGGCGGGGAGAACACCGTGGCGTTCTCCAGCAGTTCGGCCACGAGGTGGGTGAGGTCGGCGACGGCCGGACCGGTGACGGCGACTCTGGGCAGCCGACGGACCTCGATGCGTTCGTAGTCCTCGACCTCGGCGACGGAGGCGCGTACGACGTCCATGAGCTGGACGGGCTTGCGCCACTGCCGGGAGGGCGCGGCGCCGGAGAGGATCACCAGGCCCTCGGCGTGCCGGCGCATGCGGGTGGTGAGGTGGTCCAGCCGGAACAGGTCGGCGAGTTCCTCGGTGTCCTCGGTCCGGCGTTCCATGGTGTCCAGCAGGGTGAGCTGCTTGTGCAGCAGGACCTGGCTGCGGCGGGCGAGGTTGACGAACACCTCGGAGACACCGGCGCGCAGTTCGGCCTGTTTGACGGCGGCCTCCACGGCGGCGCGCTGAAGGGTGTTGAGGGCCTGGCCGACCTCTCCCATCTCGTTCTTGTCGTACTCCAGACGCGGGACCTCGGTCTCGACGTCGACCTGTTCGCCCGCCGAGAGGCGGCGCATCACGCTGGGCAGCCGTACGCCGGACGCCTCGTGGGCCTCCAGGCGCAGCTGCCGGAGATCCCGGATGAGTCCGCGGCCCACCCGTACGGAGAGGATGAGGGAGACCAGGAGGGCGATCAGTCCGAGGACACCGGCGACGACGGCCTGGGTGATGACGCCCACGGCGACGGGGCGGACGCGGTCCTGGTAGCGGTCGGCGGCCTGGTCGTTGAGGGTGCCGAGTTCGGAGAGCACGTTGCCGGCGGCGATGTCCCAGCTCTTGGCCGTGATCCCGCGGGGCTCCCCGCTGCCGGAGGAGACGACCGCCTCCTCGCCCACGCGCAGCGGGGCGGACGCGGCGTTCTTCCAGAAGGCCTCGTAGCGGTCGCGCTCGGACGCGGGCAGTTGCGGCAGGCCGGCGTCGTACATCAGTGTGCGCTGGGCCACGAGGTCGGAGATCTGCCGCACTTCGGCACGGGACAGTTCGCCGACGATCAGGGCGGAACCGAGCAGGGCGTCCTCGCGGGAGAGCAGTTCCCGCGCACGGGCGAGACTGACAAGGGCGCGGTACTGCTTGTCAAGCCCGACGTCGTCGACCACGTGCAGATTGGCCAGCAGGACGTAACACGGGTCGACCAGCCGGTTGTAGAGGTCGAGGGCCTGGGAGCGGTTGACGGCGCCGTCCTCGACGCTGCGGCGCAGGGACTCGACGCCCTCGAAGGAGTCCAGCACCGCGCTCAGCTCTCCGGAGTCCCCGTGCATGGCCTCGCGCACGTCGGCGTTCGCCGCACTCCTGCGGACGCTGTCGATGGCCTCGTCGGTGGCGGCGCGACTGCGCCGAAGTGCGGCGAGCCCTTCGGCGGCGCGGGGGTCGGCGAGATGGACGAGGGTCTGTCGGCGCTCCTGCTGGAGGACGCGGACGGCGTCCTCGACGGGGTAGCCGACCTCCTCCATCACCGACGACACGTCGAACAGATGGCTTGCCTCGCGGCCCGTGAGCACCGTGGTGAAGGCCCAGATCGTCGTCAGGGACAACAGCGGCACGAGAAGCAGCGCCACGATCTTCCGGCGGACGGACTTCCCGCGAAAGCGCATGGCCTCCCCCAGCTCGGCCCCCGACCGAACGGGGGTACACATGTGCGTCAACAAACGGCGCGAGCCTACTACCGCGCCGAGGTGAACTCGAAGAGCCGTCCGGAAGCTGTAGTTCCGCGCCGAGGGCGGGAGATGGCGAGTTGTCCGGGCATTGCGGGAGATTGCCTCCCGGAATCGGGGGTGCGATGCTCGGGCCGATCTCCCGGACACGCGAGGAGGGTTGGCCGATTTCTTTTCCAATGGGAATCTTCGCGACGTGCCGTTCGTCCTTCTCTGTGGGAAATGGGGGCGGAATCGGCCACAAGAGCCGTGTCCCGCACCTGGGCGGCGTAGAACAGCGCAAGCCGGGCAGCCACTGGAGAACCGGGTCTTCGGACACGAGTGAGCGGTCTGCTGGCGGTGGGGAGTGACACGTTGATGGGCACGGCGGAGCGGCGCGAGGCGCCCGAAGAGGGCGCGGCGGCGCAGGTGACGACGCGGTCGGAGGCCGGGGTGCCCGGACCCGGTGCAGCCGCGTCCGGGCGCGCGGCTGTCGGCGAACGCGGCGCCGCGCGCGGAGCGGCACGTGGGGGTCGTGACAGCGCTGTGGCGCGGGAGGCCAGAGGGAGCACCGGCGAGCCCGGCGGCTCCAGCCGGAAGGGCCCGCACCAGCCACTGTGGGTCGAGGAGCCGGCCCGGCGGCGCCGGTTGCCGGACCCGGTACGGACGGCGGCCGTGCGGGCGGTGCTCATCATCGCGGTGACGCTGATTCAGGCCATGGTGGCCTTCCTGTGCACGCTGGCCGGGTCCTGGCTGGCATTCCCCATGGTCATCAGCAGTGTCGTCAGTACGATCCTGGCGACCTGGGGAGTCCTGGACGTCTGGGTGACCCGCCAGGTCTGGAATCAGCGCAATGGCGTGGTGTCCGTGCCCAGCAGCACCGCGCGGGCCCTGCGGCGCGAGCGGCGCCGCACCCGCCGTCAGCAGCGGGGCGCCCAGCGGGCGCAGGCGCGAATACGCCGGCGGGGCGGAGCCGGGCAGCTGTCGCACTCCTGACGGCACCCCCACCGGAACACGGGCTCTCGGTAGGCTGATGCCGCGTCTGCAGGCACTGCGCGCAACAGTTCCCGGGCGGGTGACCGTCGCAGCGAGGACGGCCGGCATCGGCCCGCACCGGGCCGACAGATGGTGAGAGCCGAGCCATGACCGGCGAGCGGAAACATCTTGAGGGGAACGGGAGGGGCACCACGAGTGCCGTGCAGTCGGTGGACCGTGCGGTGAGCGTGCTGGAGATCCTGGCGCGGCACGGCGAGGCGGGTGTCACGGAGATCGCCGGCGAACTGGGCGTGCACAAGTCCACGGCCTTCCGGCTGCTCGGCGTCCTGGAGAACCGCGGTCTTGTGACCCAGGCGAAGGATCGCGGCAAGTACCACCTGGGTGCCGGTGTGCTGCGCCTCGCGGGGGCGGCCGCCGTGCGGCTGGACATCTCGCAGGAGGGCGTCCCGGTGTGCCGGGAGCTCGCCGACGAGCTGGGCGAGACGGTGAACATAGCAGTGCTGGACGACGACGCCGCCGTCAACATCATGCAGGCCCGGGGCACGGCGTCGGTCACCGCGCAGAACTGGCTCGGCAGGCGCACCCCGCTGCACGCCACCGCCGGTGGCAAGGTGTTCCTGGCCCACCTGCCGCCCGCCGTTCGTGAGAGCCACCTCACGCGCCCGCTGCGCCGGTTCACGGAGCGGACGCTCACCACTGCTTCGGAGCTGCGCGGTGAGCTGGAGACGGTGATCGAGCACGGGTACGCCGCCACGCTCGAGGAGCTGGAGCTGGGGCTCGCGGCCGTCGCGGCGCCGGTCCGCTCGCACGACGGCACGGTGATCGCGGCGATCAGTGTCTCGGGGCCGGTGTACCGGCTGCGTGCGGACCGGCTGCCCGAGCTGGGCAGCCGGACGGCGACAGCGGCGGCCGAGCTGTCCCGGCGCATGGGCTACGGCTTCTGAGCCACGTCCGGGGTGACGCCTGATCAGCCACTCACCATCGCAGACCGCTTGAACATGCGGGTCGCCGTGATCTCGCTGTGCGCCTCCTCGGCCGGGTCCTGCTGGGGAAGTCCCGGCCTGAGGTGTTCCTCCACACTGATGTACTTCAGGCCGGCCCGCAGGTCGGCGTCGTTCCGCAGCCGGATGACCAGCGGGAACTCCGCGAGCGCCGTCGTGTCGAACAGACCGGTGGTGTACAGGAGCTGGACGCCGAGCGCGTCGGCGACCGCGCGCTGGAGCTCCAGGAGGTAGGTGGCGTTGGCGCGGCCGATGGGGTTGTCCAGGAACAGCGTGCCGGCGTGGCGGTGCTTGTCCCGGCCGCGGTCATTGGAGCGCAGCGCGGCCATCGTGCAGTACAGGGCGATGGCCGCGGTGAGCAGCTGGCCGCCGGAGAACACGTCACCCATCTGACCGACGGGTACGCGTTCGGCGCGCAGTACCGCGTCGGGCTTGAGGATCTCGACGGCGACGCCCTTCGGCTGGAGGGCGGCGGCGACCCCGCGCAACAGCAGGGACATGCCGTCGCGCCGCAGGTCGGAGTTCTTCCTGACGGCCGCCCGGGTGGCCTCGTCGACGACCTCGCCGAGCCGCTCGGTGAGGGTGGCCTGGTCGGGTTCCTCGAAGCGGATACGCAGGAACTCCTGTCCGGACCACTCACCGAGGCCTTCCGGCAGCCGGGACAGCCGCTGGGCGGAGCGGAGGGTGGCGAGGGCGGACTCGACCAGGCCCCGCAGCCGGTCCACAATCGAGTCACGGTTGCGCTCCAGCTGCTCCAGCTCGTCGGTGAGGACCCGCAGCCGGGGCGCGAAGGCGTCCGCCCACTTCTGGGCGTGCTCGGGCAGCGCGGAGGCGGGCAGTTCGCGGATCTGCTGGCGCGCGGGCGTGCGGACCTGCTCGTAGCGCGTGGAGTTGGCGTGCCGGACGAGGATGTCGCTCGCCTCGCGCACGGCGGACTCGGCGGCGGACAGATCGGCGGCGCAGCCGCGCAGCGAGCGGCGGGACTCGGCGGCGGACTGCCGGGCCTCGTCCAGGCCGCCCGGGTAGGGCTCGGGCTGTTCCTGTTCCTCCTCGGGGGCGTGTTCGCGCAGCAGGTCGCGGAGCATGGCGGCGATCTCGTCGAAGCCGCCGGCCGCGTCCTCGGCGGCGCGGTGCGCGTCGAGCAGTTCGGCGTGGGCCTCCCGTGCCTGGCTCAGGGCCTCGTTGCGGGAGGCGAGTTCGGTGGTGGCGGTGCGCAGGAGGGCCTGTGCGTGCTCGGCGTCGCGCGGCACCAGTTCCTCGGGGAGTCCGGTGTGCGCCTCGCCGTCCCCGGGCGCGAGCCGTTCGGCCTCGCCGCGCAGCCGTCCGAGCTGCTCGCTCGCACTGGACATGCGGGTCTCCAGGAGCTGCACCAGCTCCTCGGCACGGGCGGCGGCGGCCTGCCGGCTGGGGCCGTCGGAGCCGTCGGGCGACTGGAGCAACTGCTCGGCGCGGGTACGGACCTTGTTGCTGAGCCGGTCCAGTTCGGCTCGGGCCGCGCTCTCGTCGCTCTCCGCGCGGGCCTGTTCGGCGCGCAGATCGGCGCCGACGCCGACTTTCTCGTACACCTGGGACGCGGCGCGGTAGGCCTCGCGCAGTGCGGGCAGGGACGCCTGCGGTGCTCCGGTGCCGTCCTCGGGCACGTCGTCGGGGGCACCCGCGATCTCGGAGCGCTCGGCGCGCAGCGCGCGTGCGGTGCGCCGGGCGTCGTCGGCGGCTCGCTGGGCGCCGCGCCGGTCCTCGTCGGCGGCGCGCGCCCGTTCCAGGCAGGTCTGGGCGCGGGCCTCCGCCTCGGTCGCGTCGTCGGCGAGTTCGCGCAGCTTGACCTGCCAGCCGGCCCGTTCGCGCAGCCGGAAGGCGAGTCCGGCGAGGGCGTCGGCCGCGCGCCGGGCCTTCTGCGCGGCTTCCTGCCGCTCGTCACGGACGCCGACGGCCTCGGCGGCGGCCTCCTCGGCCTCCGCCCGCACGGTGCGCGCCTCGGCCAGCTCGGCCTCGGACTCCTCGGCGAACGCCCGCGCCTCGTGGACCGTGCCGGCCAGCTCCGTGAGCCGCCCGGCGGGGCAGCCGGTGCGCCAGGAGGCGAGTCGCGCGGCCAGCTCCCGGTCCTTGCCGAGCCGGGCGGCGAGCGCGCGGATCTCCTCGTCCCGCTCGGTCGCCCGCGCGCGCAGCGTCTGCCGTTCCTCGTCGGCGGCGTGCTCGTCGTGCATGGCCGGGTTCGGCGGTACGAGGAAGACGTCCCCGGTGTCCGTGTCCGGTGCGGGAGTGGGGGCGAGCAGGGCGGCGGCGGTACCGACGGCGACGGCGGACCGGGGCAGCAGGGCGGCGTCGCCCAGTGCCTCACGGGCACGGTGGTGGGAGTCCGGGTCGGTGATGATGACGCCGTCGACCAGCTCGGGGCGGGCGGCCAGCACGCGCGCGTGGTCGGCCGGGTCGACGGCCTGGGCGAGGTAGCGCCACCCCGGGAGTGCCGGGATGCCGTGCTCGCCGAGGAACTCGACCGTAGCCAGCACGTCCGGGCCGGGCGGCAACAGCCCGCCGTCACCGAGGGCGCCGAGGATGCGGGCGTCGTCCGCGGCGGCGGTGCGCAGGTCGAACAGCTGCCGTTCGGCGGAGGAGACGGCGTCGTCGAGCAGTTCGCGCAGCTCGTCGGCGAAGCGGTCGAGTTCCTCGGCGGTCAGGGCACCTTCGCCGGAGGAAGGCCCGGCCTCGGAACCGCCCGTGGCGCGGTCCGTGTCCGTGCGCTGTCCCGGCACACCGGCCCGCCGCCGGCCGGCAGCTCCCGGCAGGCTCAGCAGTTCCGTCAGCCGTTGTTCGGCGGCGAGGGCCTCGGCCGTGCGGCGGTCGCCCTCGTGGGCGCGCTCGGCCGCCGTGGCCGCGTCCGCCGCGCGGGCCGCGGTGAGTTCCGCGCGGCTCTCGGCGGCGGCCGCCTCCCGCGCGTGCTCGGTGGCCCGGCGGGCCGCCTCGCGGGCGGTGTCCCAGGCGGCGACCGCCGTCTTCTCGGCGTCGCTGGCCGCGAGGGCCGCCCTGGCGGGGTCGGCGTCCGGGGCACTGTCGTCGAGCCAGCCCGCCCGCACGGCCTCTGCGGTCTCCTGCTCGACCTCGGTGAGCCGCTGCCTCAGGTGCCCGACCTCGCTGCGGGCCCGCTGCGCCTCGGTGGCGGCGGCGGTGGAGTCGCGGTAGGCGCCGTCGCTGACCTCCTGGAGGGCGGCGGACCGCGCCTCCTCCTCGTTGGCGAGGTTCTCGGCGTTCTGCGCGGCCGCGTGCAGGGCGCGTACCAGGTCGACGGCGGCCTTGGCGCGCGCGGCCAGCGCGGGGGCCGCGTCCCGCTCGGCCTCCTGGATCGCGACGGAGACGCGGGCGACGCGGTCGGCGGCGGCGCGGTGGCGCAGTACGGCCTCGGCGGCCTGCCAGGCGGAGTACAGGGTGCGTGCGTCGGCGAGTTCGCGTTTCTGGGCGGCGGCGGACTTCTCGGCGGCGGCGAGCGCCAGGGAGGCGTGCCGGTAGGCGAGTTCGGCGGAGATCAGCGCGCTGTGCTCGCGTGCCGACTCGGCATGGGTGACGGCGTACGCGGCGGCGGTGACCCGCCCGGCCAGGTCGGCCGCGCGGACGCGTTCCTGGGCGCCGCGCGCGGAGAGCCGGCGGGCCAGGGTACGGGTGCGGCGCTCGGCGGCGGTGTGGATCTCTCTCGCGCGGGTGCGGGTCCCGGTCGCCTCGACGATCCGGCCGAGCAGGTCGACGGACCCGGCGGTGAAGTCGCGTTCGGCGATCAGTTCGGCGCGCCGGCCCAGCTTGTTGCCGAAGCCGCCGACCAGGTCGGCGAGTCCGTCGGTGTCCCGGGTGTCGGTGACGGCACGCAGCAGCAGGTCGGTGAAGTCGGAGTCCTTCTTGACCGCGAAGAGGCCGGCGGCCTCACCCTCGTCGGCGTTCATCTCCCGCTGGTAGCGGAAGAGTTCGGGGTCGAGTCCCAGGTCGCCGAGGTGTTCGGTCCAGCGCTCGTGGATCTCCTCCCAGTGCACCTCCAGATGCGGGTAGTTCTTGCCGGCCTCCGTGAGGGCGTCCCGGAAGCCCTTCATGGTGCGGCGCCGTCCCCGCGCGCCCGACTGGCCCTCGACGGAAGGCCGTACGGCCGTGGACTCGGCGACGGGGAGGTTGTCCAGGCCGAGACCGGGGCCGGGCCGGAAGGAGTACCAGGCCTCGGCGAACTTCCTCGGGTCACCCGAGACCTGGCGGCCCCGCCACTCGCTGACCTTGCCGACGACGACGCACTCGCCGGTCTGCACGTGCTGCCACTCCAGCGCCACATGGCCGCAGTCGTCGGCGAGCAGGAACTTGCGCAGCACGCCGGAGCTGGCGCCGCCGAGGGTGTTGCGGTGGCCCGGGAGCATCACGGAGAAGATCAGCTTCAGCAGGACCGACTTGCCGCCGCCGTTCTCCAGGAAGAGCACCCCGGCGGGGGCGGGCCGGCGCGGCGGGCCGACGGGCTCCTCCTCGAAGAACTCCGCCTGCGTCGGGGCGGGGTCCGGCACGGCCGCGCCGACACCGCGCAGGTCGAGCACGGTGTCGGCGTAGCGCGCACCGGCCGGCCCGATGGAGTAGAGGCGGACCCGGGACAGCTCGTACATGGCGGACTCTCGTGAGGCTTCGTGAAGTGGGGGTCAGGCGGAGTGGAACGGCAGGCCGGCGTCGGCGACCAGCTCCAGGTCGTCGCCGTCCTCGGGCGGCAGCAGGGTGGGCGTACCGTCGGTGACGGGGACGACCCCCAGCTCCAGCAGTTCGGCCATGGCGGCGCCGCCCGCCATGTCACGGACCTGGAGCTGGTAGCGGGCCGTGGTGCGGTACGTGCCGCCGTTGTCGTCGCCGGTGCGCTGCAGGAAGCCGGAGTCGGTGAGGAAGCCGACGGCCTTGGCGACGATGCCGGTGGTCGATCCCGCGAGCCGGCGTGCGTCCTTGGTGGCGCCGGTCGAGCTGCGCCTGGCCCAGATCCGCCACGCGGCCTCCAGGCCGGGGGCGTCGCTGGCCGGGTCGGTGTTCTCGCCCTGTTCGGCGGCCCGCTCCTCCAGCCGGTGGCAGGCCTGGCGGACGAAGGCGTCGACGCCGTTGACCGTGACGCGCCCGATGTAGCCGTCGTCGGCGAGGTCCTCGGGGCGCGGGAAGGCCATGGCGGCGACGGCGAGGTGGGCGAGCCCGTGCAGGAACCGGTCGCTGCCGTCGGCGGAGGTACGGCGCGCGTAGTCGCCCATGCGGACGGCGAAGACGGAGTCCTCGGCGGCGGTGACGGCCATGCCCGCGCGCGGGGACACCTCCAGCACGATCAGTCCGAGGCCGGTGGCCACGGCGTCGGCGAGCCGTGCGAACGGCGGGTCCTCGCGGTAGCGGCGCAGCAGGTCGGCGTACTCCTGGTCCCGGGCGGGCTGGAGTTTGGGCTGGAGGCCGAAGGCGACGAGCCGCGCGGCGTCGGCGGCGTCGGCGGGTGTGACGGCGGCACTCGCCGGTGCGGCCACGGCCTCCGGCTCACTCCACTCGACGTGCTCGGTCACGGTCGGGACTCCTTGCTCTGGGACACCTCGGTGCGGACTGTTTCCTCCGTCATGCCGCCTCCGTCCGGTCCGCGGCCATCCCCGCCGCGTCCAGCAGGGCCGTGCCGACGATGAGGTCGGCGCCGCCGAACTCGGGGTCGTCGAGGTCGGTTCCGTCGTCCACGGCGAACAGCAGCTTCCGCTCGCCCTGGCGGTAGGCGGTGCCGACCGGAGGGCTGGCGGCGTGGATGGCCAGCAGGGCGACCAGGTAGGGCAGTTCGGGGTCCTGGCGGCGGGCGTCGGCGAGCAGTCCGGACAGCCGGCGCGGTGCGTCGGCCGGCAGGTCCAGCAGCTCCGTGGCGGCCGCCAGCTGCTCCTCGCTGAAGCGGCTGTCGTCGGGCGTGGCGATCAGGTCGGGCTCGGGCATCTCGGCGCCGAGGTGTTCCCGCTCCACGGGCGGTGTCAGCAGGATCTCGACGAGATCGGCGACCCGGACGGAGACCGGGGTGCGCAGTCCGGTGCCATGGGCGAAGAAGGCGTCGGTGACCCGGGCCGCCCGCTCCACGGGCAGCGGCAGCAGGGGCGCGAGGAGGTGGCCGTAGAGGTCGGTGCCCGAGGCCGACGTGGGGGTGGCGAAGGCCTGCCGGTCCTGTTCGGCGCGGAACAGCGGTCCGGCCTCCAGCAGCCGGGACTGCAGCTGTGTGTGGCGCCGGATGCAGTCCTTGACGATGTCCACCAGCTCGGCCGCCCGGCGCTTGTGCTCGGGGTCCTCGGACTCGTCCCGGGCCTTGCGGATGTTGGTGAGGATCGCGTTCTCGTGGCGGTAGCGGTCCGCCACGTGGTCGAGGGCCTCGGCGATCATGTCGGGCACGGCGCCCAGCCAGTCCACCGCGCGGACGTTGCGGCGGGTGGCGTCCAGGGCCCGGCGCAGGGTCTCGGAGTACTGCACGGTCCGGTAGCGGGCCTGCTCGGCGGCGAGCTGGGCGTCGGCGAGCCTGCCCCGGCTGATCAGCACCTCCAGCTTGACCTCGGCGGCGATCTGCGCGCTGGTGACGTCGGTGTCCAGGGCTCCGACCAGGACGTTGACCGCCTCGTCGGTGGTCCGCAGGTACACGGTGCCGCCGGGACCGGGGACCTCCTCGATCAGCTTGAAGTCGTAGTCGCGGCGCACGTAGGTGCCGTCCGCGCCGAACACGCCGTACACCGCGCGGAAGCCGCGGTCGACGCTGCCGACGTTGATCAGGTTCTCCAGGACCCACCGGGCCACCCGCTCGTGCTCGGCGGCGGAGCGGCGCGGGGCCTGGGCGGCGATGCGCGGGACGATCCGGGCGACTATCTGGTCGTGGTCCGCGCCCGTGTCGAAGTCCATGTTCAGGGTGACGAGGTCGATGGCCGCGAGAGCGATCTCCGCCATGCCGTACACCGAGTACTCACCGGCGAGGTTGGCCTTGCGCGCGTCGAGGTCGTGCAGCGGCGCGGTGCACGCGAGCGCGCGCAGCCGTCGCGCCAGCCCTTCGTCGGCGGCCGGGCCCGGCGCGGGCCGCGGCCCCGCGCTGAGCTGGGGCGGAACGCTGTCCGTCGATGATGGCGAGGTCACGGTGAACAGACTAGGTCCTCGGTCTGACAACGACCCAAACGACCGTGTTGTGCCCCGGCGCGACGGTCGTCACACCGCCGGCCGGCCGTCCTGGCCGTCCTCGCCGACGCGCCGCCGGTACACCTCGACGACCCGTTCCAGCGAGACCTCGAGGTAAGCCGCCAGCAGCGTCTCGGCCTTGTCGCGGTCCCCGTCCTGAAGAGCCTGAAGAATACCGACATTACGGGCGATATACGGTTCGTGCAGCCGCTGCGGCTCGTCCACGACGTGGAAGGCGAGCCGCAGTTCGGCGAAGACGCTGCGCATCAGCTCGTCCGTGCGCTCGCTGGCGGCGAGCGCCACCAGTTCCCGATGGAAGTGGATATTGGCCGTGCCCACACCTTTCCAGTCACCTTCGCGCGCCGCCGCGCGCCCCTGTTCCACCACCTCGGCGAGCGCGTCGAGCGCGTAGGGCGGGTCGCCGAGCCCGCGTACGACGGCACACTCGACGAGCCGGCGGGTGCGGTAGATGTCCTCGACGTCCTCGACGGTCAGCACCCGGACGAACACGCCCCGGTTCAGCTCGTGGACGAGCAGCCGTTCGTGCGTGAGCAGCCGGAACGCCTCGCGCAGCGTGTTGCGGGAGACGCCGAGCGCGCCGCCGATGCTGTCCTCCGACAGCCGCGTTCCCGGCGGGAAGTAGCCCTCGGCGATACGGCTCCTGAGGATGTCCGCGACCCGCTCGGCGGTGCTGGTACGACCCAGCAGGGCACGGTCGTCGGCCAGTCCGCTCAACTGCTCTGCCATGCCGGAATTCAATCGCACATGAAAGGACGAGACAACACGGGTATTGAAGGATCGTTCAACGATCCTCTACCTTGCTCGGCAGTGGCACGGCTCACTCCTTCCCGCACCCTTCGTCCTCCCTCTGCGAGGTGCCCATGAGCACGACCCCACCACCGCGGGCCCTGACCGACACCCCACGCCCCGCACCGCCAGAACAAGCCTTTGACGACGGGGCGTTCGGCTGGCTGCGGGCACTGGGACCGCGCGGCCGACGCGCCTTCGGCGGCGCGTTCGGCGGCTACGCCCTGGACTCGTACGACTACTTCACGCTGCCACTGACGATGGTCGCGCTGTCGGCGTACTTCGGTCTGAACAGCGGCCAGACCGGCCTGCTGACGACCGTCACCCTGGTGGTCTCCGCGGTCGGCGGCGCCCTCGCCGGCGTACTGGCGGACCGCGTCGGCCGGGTCAAGGCGCTGCTGCTGACCGTGATCACGTACGCGGTGTTCACCGTGGCCTGCGGCTTCGCGCCCAACTACGAGACGCTGCTGGTGTTCCGCGCGCTGCAGGGCCTCGGCTTCGGCGGTGAGTGGGCGGTCGGCGCGATCCTGGTCGCCGAGTACGCGAGCGCCCGGCACCGCGGTCGCACCCTCGGCGCGGTCCAGAGCTCCTGGGCCGTGGGCTGGGCGCTGGCCGTGATCGTGTACACGATGATCTTCTCGCTGGCCGACGACGACCTGGCCTGGCGCGTGATGTTCTGGACCGGCGCGCTGCCGGCGCTGCTCGTGGTGTGGGTGCGGCGCAGTGTGCGGGACGCGCCCGAGGCGGCCGCCGCGCGGGAGAGGAGCGCGCAGAAGGGCTCGTTCGCGGTGATCTTCCGGCCCGGCCGGGCGGGATCACCGGGCCTGCTGCGCACCACGCTCTTCGCCGTGCTGCTCTCCACCGGCGTCCAGGGCGGCTACTACACCCTCGCCACCTGGGTGCCGACCTATCTGAAGACGGAGCGCGACCTGTCGGTCGTCGGCACCGGCGGCTATCTGACGTTCCTGATCTCGGGTGCCTTCATCGGCTATCTGACCGGCGGCCACCTCACCGACCGGCTGGGCCGGCGGCGCAACATCTGGCTGTTCGCGCTGCTGTCCGCGATCTGCATCCTGGCGTACGCCAACATCCCGAGCGGCGCCGACACCGTGGTCCTCGTGCTCGGTTTCCCGCTCGGGTTCTGCATGTCGGCGATCTTCAGCGGCTTCGGCTCCTACCTGAGCGAGCTGTACCCGACGGCGGTGCGCGGTACGGGGCAGGGCTTCACGTACAACACCGGACGCGCCGTGGGCGCCGTCTTCCCCACGACGGTCGGCTTCCTGGCCGACAGCTGGGGCGTGGGCGGGGCGCTGGTCTTCGGCGCGATCGGTTACGGCATCGCGGCGCTGGCGCTGCTGGGGCTGCCGGAGACGCGCGGGAAGGAACTGGAGTGAACCACACCGACGACCGTACGCCGACCGTCGTGGACGACCGCCCTGTGGCGCTGGTCGACGGGCAGGCGCCCGCGTGGAGCCCGCGAACGGCGCGCGCCCGTTTCCGGGAGGGGCTGGCGGGCCCCACGGCCGGCGTGGCCGCGGGGTACACGCAGGCCAATCTGATCTCGGTGCCCGCCGACTGGGCGTACGACATGCTGCTGTTCTGCCAGCGCAACCCCAAGCCCTGTCCGGTCCTGGACGTCACCGACGCCGGGTCCACGACCACCGTCCTCGCCCCGGACGCGGACCTGCGCACCGATCTGCCGCGCTACCGCGTGTGGGAGCACGGCGAGCTGGTGGACGAGCCGACGGACGTGCGGGCGCACTGGCGCGGTGATCTGGTGTCGTTCCTGATCGGCTGCAGCTTCACCTTCGAGTGGGCGCTGACGGCGGCGGGCGTCCCGGTCCGGCACGTCGAGCAGGGCCGCAACGTTCCCATGTACGTGACGAGTTGGCAGTGCCGTCCGGCGGGGCGGCTGCGCGGGCCGATGGTGGTGTCCATGCGGCCGGTGCCGCCGGAGCACCTCTCCGCGGCGATCCGGGAGAGCAGTCTGCTGCCGGCGGTGCACGGCGGGCCCGTGCACTGCGGCACCCCCTCCGGGCTGGGCATCGACGACCTCGGCCGCCCGGACTTCGGTGACCCGGTGGACCTCGAGCCGGACGACATCCCGGTGTTCTGGGCCTGCGGGGTGACCCCGCAGGCCGCGGTCATGGCCTCCCGCCCGCCGTTCGCCCTCACGCACGCACCGGGACAGATGTTCCTCAGCGACGCCCGCGACGAGCAGTTCCGCGTGGCCTGACCGGCCTGTGCGGCACGAAACAGGAGAAACGAAGGACCCATGACGTCGATCGATCTGAACGCCGACCTCGGCGAGGGGTTCGGCCGCTGGCGGCTCACCGACGACGAGCGACTGCTGTCCGTGGTGACCAGTGCCAACGTGGCGTGCGGTTTCCACGCCGGGGACGCGGTCACCATGCGCCGGGTGTGCGAGCTCGCGGTCGGGCGCGGGGTGCGGATCGGCGCCCAGGTCTCCTACCGGGACCTGGCCGGGTTCGGGCGGCGCGCGATGGACGTGCCGCCCGCCGAACTGGCGGCCGAGGTCGCCTACCAGATCGGCGCCCTGGAGGTGTTCGCCCGCGCGGCGGGCGCCCGCGTGGCGTACGTCAAACCGCACGGGGCGCTGTACAACCGGGTGGTGCGCGACGAGGAGCAGGCCGGCGCGGTCGTCGACGGGGTGCTCCTGGCGGACGCCACGCTGCCCGTGCTCGGCCTGCCCGGCTCCCGGCTGCTGGAACTGGCCCGGAAAGCGGGTCTGCCGGTGGTCACGGAGGCGTTCGCCGACCGGGCGTACACCGACGGGGGCACGCTGGTGCCACGCCGTCAGGAGGGCGCCGTGGTCACCGACCCGGAGTCGGTGGTGGCCCGCTCGGTGGACCTGGCCCGCCACGGGGAGGTCGACGCGCACTCGGGACGGCGTATCGAGGTGCGGGCGCGTTCCCTGTGCCTGCACGGTGACACGCCCGGCGCGGTGGATCTGGCGCGACGGGTGCGGGACGCGCTGGAGGCGTCCGGGGTCAGGGTGGAGGCCTTCGTATGAGGGTGCTGCCCGTCGGCGAGGACGCCCTGCTCGTCGAGGTCTCCTCGGGCGACGAGGCCCAGGCGCTCCACGCGGAGCTGCTGCGGCGCCGCGCGGAGGGCTCGTTGCCGGTCGGCGAGATCGTCCCGGCAGCGCGCACGGTGCTGCTCGACGGCCTGTCCGATCCGGCCCGGCTGGCCGCCGAGCTGACCGCCCTCCGTCTCCCGCCCGTGCCCCCGCACGCGCGGGAGACGGTCGAGATCCCGGTGCGCTACGACGGCCCGGACCTCGCGGACGTCGCCGCGCACTGGGGGGTCCCCGCGCGGGAGGTGGCCCGCGTCCACGCGGGCACCGAGTTCCGTGTCGCCTTCTGCGGGTTCGCGCCCGGTTTCGGCTACCTCACCGGTCTGCCGGCCCGCTACGACGTGCCCCGCCGGACCACTCCGCGCACCGCCGTCCCGGCCGGCTCGGTGGCGCTGGCGGGTCCCTACACGGGCGTGTACCCGCGGTCCTCGCCGGGCGGCTGGCAGCTGATCGGTACGACCGACCTCGTGCTGTGGGACCACGCGCGCGTGCCCGCGGCGCTGCTCTCCCCCGGTACGCGGGTGCGCTTCGTCCCGGTGGCCGCGGCGGGGTCCGCGACATGACGGACCGTGCGCTCGCCGTCGTCCGCGCGGGAGCCCTCACCACCGTGCAGGACCGGGGCCGCCCTGGGCACGCCCACCTCGGTGTGCCCCGTTCCGGGGCGCTGGACGGGCCCGCGGCGGCGCTCGCCAACCGGCTGACCGGCAACCCGCCGGACGCGGCCGTCCTGGAGACGACCCTCGACGGCTGTTCCCTGCGGCCCCGCTCGACGGTCACCGTGGCGGTCACCGGGGCCCCCTGCCCGGTCACCGTGGACGGCCGGCCGGCCGCCTGGGGCGCGCCGGTACGCGTGCGCGCCGGGTCCGTGCTGGACGTCGGGGCGGCGGTCTCCGGAGTACGCGCCTATGTGGCCGTCTCCGGCGGGGTCGCCGTCGAACCGGTGCTCGGCAGCCGCTCCACGGATCTGCTCTCCGGCCTCGGCCCGGCCCCCCTCACGGACGGTGCCGTGCTCCCCCTCGGCCCTCCGCGGGAGGGCCACGCACGCGTGGACGTCGCCCCGCAGCCGGCGCCCCCGGACGAGCTCGTGCTGCGGGTGACGCCGGGCCCGCGCGACGACTGGTTCACCCCGGCCGCCGTACGGCTCTTCACGTCCCGCGCCTACCACGTGTCGCCGGCGAGCAACCGCATCGGGCTGCGCACGACCGGGCCGGCCCTGGAACGGGCCCGGCGGGACGAACTCCCCAGCGAGGGCATGGTGCTGGGGGCGGTCCAGGTGCCGCCCGACGGCACACCGGTGGTCTTCCTGGCCGACCATCCGACCACCGGGGGCTACCCGGTGATCGCGGTCGTCCACCCCGCCGGCCTCCCGGCCGCCGCCCAGGCACGCCCCGGCACGCCGGTCCGCTTCGTCGCCGTACGCCGCCGCCGGCACTCCTAGGCGGCGCCGGGGCGTTGTTCCCCCGTCGACCATGCGGCCAGGGCCGCCGAGACCGCGGCGGAGGTGCGCAGGTCCAGGCGGACGCCGGTGCCCCGCGCGTGGTGGCGCATGTCGTCGACGGCCAGGGAGAGCAGCTGCGGCAGCAGGTCGGTGCACCGGCGGGCCACCCAGCCGGTGCCGGCCGTGGCCAGCCACCGCAGGTTCGCCCACCCGGTGGGAGCCGGGCAGTCCGGCTCGGGCGACGGGGCGGGCCCGGTCGCGAGACCGTGTTCCGTCAGCAGCCCGTGGAAGCGCAGGGCCAGTTGACGGTGCCCCGGCTCACCGGGGTGCAGCCGGTCCGCGCTCCACATCGCGCGGTCGGTGATCCAGTCGCCCTCGCAGGCGTGCAGGTGCACCGCGCCGTACCGGTCGGACAGGGCGTGGACCACGGTGTTCACCGCCCGTTGCCGCCGGGCGAGCGGGCGGGCCAGCGCCCCCGGCAGTCCCAGCATCCCGCCGGGATCGGGCAGGCACGCGGTCAGCAGCACGGCACCCTGGCCGGTGCAGGCCGCGTACACCCGGTCCAGCCGTGCCACCACGTCACGGATGTCGAAGGTGCGGCGCAGGGTGTCGTTGACGCCGACGACGACGGAGACGAGGTCGGGCCGCAGCTCCAGCGCGGCGGGCAGTTGCCGTTCGAGCACGTCGCGCGTCTGTGCCCCGCTCACCGCGAGGTTGGTGAACCGCACGGGCCCGGCATCCAGCGACGGCGCGAGCAGCGCGGCCCACCCGCGCCATCCGCCGCCGGTCCGGTCCCCGATCCCCTCGGTCAGCGAGTCCCCGAGGGCCACGAACCGCAGCGGTCTCACGAGAGCCCCCGGGACACGACCGGCCGCACCGGGGCAGCACCGTCGGTCGCCGCTTCCGGCACCGTCGCCGGCGCGTCGTGCGCCGCGAGGAACGCCGTCACCGCCGTCCCCCATCCGAAACGCTCCGCACGCGCGCGTGCCGCCTCGCGCCGGTCCGTCTCCGCACGCTCCAGCAGCAGCTCGACGGCGGACGCGAAGGCCTCCCCGCGGTCCTCGGCGACCGCGCCCGCCGCGCCGATCACCTCCGGGAGCGCCGAGGACGCGCTCGCCACCACGGGGGTGCCGCACGCCATCGCCTCCAGCGCGGCGAGCCCGAAGGTCTCTGCGGGTCCCGGTGCCAGACACACGTCGGCGGACGCCTGGAGCGCGCCCAGCGTCCTCCGGTCGCGGACGTGCCCCAGGAAGGCGACCGGCAGCCCGCGCTCCCGCGCGCGCTGTTCGAGCCGCGCCCGCAGCGGCCCGTCCCCGGCGACGGCCAGCACCGCCCGCCGCCCGCGCCGCAGCAGCGCCTCCAGCGCGTCCAGCGCGGTCCCCGGCCGTTTCTCCAGGGACAGCCTGGAGCACATCACGAGCAGCGTCTCCGGCACGCGCGCGTACCGGGCGCGCAGCGCCGGGTCGCGCAGCGCGGGGTGCCGTTCCGCCAGATCGACGCCCAGCGGGGCGCGTACGACGTTACGGGCCCCGATGCGTACGAACTCCCGCTCGGCGAACTCGGTGGTGCACACCACGCGCGCGTACGTGTGCGCGGTACGGGTGTTGAGGGCGTCGGCGGTGCGCCGGGCGGCCCGTTCCGGCAGTCCCCAGGTGCGCAGCACTCCGTCGGCGGTCTCGTGGGAGACCATGACCGCCGGGACCCGGGCCCGCCGGGCCCATCGGCCGGTCCAGCGCAGGGTCGTGCGGTCGGACACCTCGAGCCGGTCGGGGGCCAGGTCCTGGAGCAGGCCGGCGATCCGCTGTCTGTCGGTGAGGACGCGGTAGCCGCCGGTGCCGGGCAGCAGCGGGCCCGGGAGGGTGATCACCCGCCCCTGCTCGGTCTCGTGGTCGCTCTCCCGCTCACCGGGGACGATGAGCACGGGCCGGTGCCCCGCCCCCAGGTAGCCCTTGCCGAGTTCCCGCAGGGCGGTGCGCAGCCCTCCGGACGCGGGTGCCACGAAGTTCGCCAGCCGCACGATCCGCAGTGACCCGTTCATGCCGCCACCGCCGTCCTGCGTCCGGCGAGCACATCGGCGTAGTACCCGATCAGCCGGTCGCCGACGGCCGCCCAGGTGCGTCCCTCGACCGCCGCGCGCCCGGCCGCCCCGTACGCGGCCCGCAGGGCGGGATCGGCGGCCATGGACCACACCGCGTCGCGTACGGCGGCGGCGTCGCGCGGCGGGACGAGCAGCCCGGTGCGGCCGTGCGCGACCAGGTCCAGCGGTCCGCCCACCGCGGGCGCGACCACGGGCACCCCGCTCGCCATCGCCTCCTGCACGGTCTGGCAGAAGGTCTCGAACGGTCCGGTGTGCACGAAGACGTCCAGTGAGGCGAAGATCCGCGCGAGGTCCTCGCCGGTGCGGCGGCCGAGGAAGGCCGCGCCGGGCAGCGCCTGTTCCAGCGCCGGCCGGCTGGGCCCGTCGCCGACGACCACGACCCGCACGCCGGGCAGCTCACAGGCCCCCGACAGCAGCTCGACCTGCTTCTCCGGGGCGAGCCGGCCCACGTAGCCGACGACGAGCTCGCCGTTCGGGGCGAGGGTGCGGCGCAGTGCCTCGTCGCGGAGACCGGGCCGGAAGCGGGCGGTGTCCACACCGCGCGGCCACAGCCGGACCCGGGGCACGCCGTGCGCCTCCAGGTCGCGCAGGGCGGCGCCGGACGGGGCCAGGGTGAGGTCGGCGGCCGTGTGCACGGAGCGGATGCGCCGCCAGGCCGCCGCCTCTCCGGCGCCCACGTATGTACGGGCGTATCCGGCGAGGTCGGTCTGGTAGACGGCGACGGCGGGCAGGCCCAGGCGGGTGGCGGCCGCCATGCCGCGCACGCCGAGGACGAAGGGGCTGGCGAGATGGACGACGTCGGCCCGGTGTTCGGTGATCGCGGCGGCCAGGCGCCGGCTGGGGAGGGCGACGCGGACCTGCGGGTAGCCGGGCAGCGGAAGGGAGGGGACGCGGACGACGGGGCAGGGCGCCCCGCCGTCGGGGTCGTCACCCGCGATGGCGGGGGCGACGACGAGGGGGGCGTGACCGCGGTCGACGAGGTGTCGGGCGGTCTGGAGCGCGCAGTGGGCCACGCCGTTCACATCGGGGGGAAAGGACTCGGTCACGATGACGACACGCATACCGGTGTTGTCGCCGCGCCGGACGTGGTCACGTCAACGTGGATCTTTCCTGGCGGGGAACGCGCCGTGAGCGTTGCCTTCCTCACCCTCGCAGGTCAGGCGGCATCCACGTACACCTGACCCACGGGTCATCCGTCGTTCACCGCCCGCGCGGGAGACGGTCACACGGCGGGCTCCTCGGGGCCGATCCGGCTGCGTACGGCGGTCTGCACCTCGGCCTCCTCGGCCGGGTCCGCGGCGAGCCGGCGCAGGCGCTCCACGACCCGGGTGTCCCCGGTCTCGGCGTGCCGGGCGGCGATCTCGCGGGTGGACTCCTCGCAGTCCCACAGGCACTCGACGGCGAAGCCGGTGCCGTAGGAGGGGTCGGTCGCGGCGAGGGCGCGGGCGGCGCGGCCCCGCAGATGGGACGAGGCGGTCTCGCGGTAGACGTGGCGGAGCACGGGGGCGGCGCAGGCGATGCCGAGGCGTCCGGCGCCGTCGACGAGGGTCCACAGGGTGGGCGCGTCGGGGCCCTCGCCCCGTACCGCCTCCCGCAGCGCCGCGAGGACCAGGTCGTGGTCCTGGGCACCGCCCCGGCAGGCGAGGACACGGCCGGCGGCGGCGCCGAGCGGATCGGGCCGGCGGACCCAGCCGCGCGCCCGGTCGACGGCGGCGAGACCGCGCATGCGTTCGAAGGCGTCGACGGCGGCCTCCACGACGACCGTCGAGCCGGTGGCCACGGCGCCCTCGATCAGGCCGAGGGCGTCGGGATCGTCGCGGTCGGCGAGATACCGCAGGGCGGTGCACCGGGCTCCCTCGGTGCCGTCCTGGGCGGCCCGGACGATCTCGAGCCGGTCCTCGGGGCCCGCCACGGCGGTGAGGCAGCGGGCGGCCGGGACATGGAGCGCGGCGCCGCGCTCGACGCCTTGCTGCGCCCACTCGAACACCGCCCGCACACTCCAGCCGGGACGGGGCCCGGTGGGGCGCATCTGCCGTTGCCAGCGGTCGAAGGACCCGGCCTCCTGGGCGGCGCGCACGCGCGTGGCGACGGACTCGCGGGGGTCGTCGGCCCACAGTCGCCAGGGCCGTGGCTCGAAGGCGTCACGGACGGTGGCGGCGAGTTCCGCCTCGCCCTCGGCGTCGGTGGCGAACCGCGCGAGGACCGGGGCGGCCAGGGCGCGCAGGCCCGCGTCGTCGTCCCGCAGGGCCAGCTCGTCCAGGGCCCAGGCCCAGTTGGTGCCGTGGGCGGCGTACCCGCGCAACAGGTCGAGGGCGTCCCGCCTGCCGTAGGAGGCGAGGTGTCCGAGGACCGCGAGGGCGAGTCCGGTGCGGGACTCGTCGGTGTCGAGGACGTCCTCGGGGTCGAAGAGGTGGGCCTCGATCGCGTCCAGTTCGCCGTGCAGATCGAGGTAGAGGCGGGCGTAGTAGAGGGAGCGGTTCTCCAGCTGCCAGTCGTGGCGCGGGTCGCGCAGCACACAGTGGTTCAGCGCCATGAGCGCTTCGGAGCGCGGGGCGGTGAGCGCGTGCAGCGTGCCGTCGCCACGGCCCCGCTGGAGCAGGCCGAGCAGCGTACCGCTGGGCGCTATGACCGGATCGAACATGGGAAACAGCCTCACATCAAGCGTCGACGCAACCGGGGACGTGCATTACCTGGCCGCGTGACAACGCGTCGGGGCGCCCGCCGTTTCCTGCTTGCTGTAGACCATCTCTCTGCCTCTCGTCGGTGGCCCATGCGGACCGCATCACGGCCCGCGCGGTGCGGCAACACCTGCCCAGCCATCGCGTCCGTGAATCACGTCGTCATGATGACCCGGCGGTCACATCTACCGCGACCGAAATTTCGGCGGCCCTGTACCGCCTCCCCCGTTTTCCGTGTCGTCGCTGGTCAGAGCGTGTCGCTCAGCGCTCGCCGAAGAGGTCGAGCAGTTCCGTACGGCCGAACATCCGGGCCGTGTCGACGGCCGAGGGGGTGCCCGCGGACGGGTCCGCGCCCCCCTTCAGGAGGGCCTGGATCACCTCGGTCTCGCCCTTGAAGACCGCTCCCGCGAGTGGTGTCTGGCCCCGGTCGTTGACGCGGTCGGCGTCGGCGCCGCGCTCCAGCAGCGCGCGCACCGCCCCGGCGTGACCGTGGTACGCGGCGAGCATCACGAGGGAGTCGCCCCGGTCGTTGGTGAGGTCGGCCGGCACACCCGCGTCGACGTAGGCCACGAGCTCCTCGGTCCGGCCGCGCCGGGCCAGATCGAAGATCTTGGTCGCCAGCTCCACGACCTCGGGGTCGGGGGCTTCAGTCATCGCCGGACCGCCTCTCACTGCACGTGCTTCACGCATCGGGGACAGGACGTACGTCTGCGAGCGGTGCAGAGCCGTACGGGTGAATCGCCAGGGTACTGGCTCGCCGGGCACATGACCTGCTGCGCCCGAGGTAATGATCACGGCAGGTCCATTCGGGGCAAGGGACGGAAATCGACCCAGTTGCACCTTTTATCGTATAGATACATTCTGTGATCCTGGACGTACTCATGGTGACTGTCCCCGCGAACCAGGAGAACTCACATGATCATCTCGATCTCATGCGTGGTGCTGCTCGGCATCGTCGTCTTCGTCTTCTTCCGCAAGGACGGGCTGAAGGCGTCGCACGCCCTGGTGGCGATGCTCTTCGGCTTCTATCTGGCCAGTACGGCCATCGCACCCAGCATCAAGGCGGGCGGCGAAAGCCTGGCCGGCCTCCTGGGCGGATTCAAGTTCTGATCCGCCCGACCACGCACCGCCCACCCGTACACACCCTCTGGAGACAGTAGTGGCCCGGCGCCCCCTCCCCCGCGTTCTGAGCAACGGCGGCGCACAGCTCGCCCGGAGCCGGGAGCTGGCCAGGACGGCGGCCGACGGCGCCACGGACGTCCTCCACCCGCTGATCACCATCACGCGCGGTCTGCGCCGGCTGGCCTCGGCCGGGCGGCGCAGGTGGACCGCCACGCCCAAGGACCGGCGCGGCGCGCTGCTCTTCCTGGTGGCGTCGGTCCTGCTGGTCGTGGCGCTCGCGCCGTACGGTCCCCTGCTCGCCGTCATCACCCTGATGGCGGCGGCGGCCTGGCAGGGCCGGGACCGCGCCCTGTCGGCGCCCGCCGGGCCCGACGCGTCACAGGCCCAGCGCCTGAAGTCGCTCTACGAGGCCCTGGTGCCGTACTTCTCCGCCACCGGGGACCCCGAACCGCTCTACGCCCACGGCGGCGACTGGGGGAAGGTCTTCTCCGAGTACGAGTTCGACTCCACCGGCCGGATCGCTCGCCTGGTGATCGGCTACCCCGCCTACTTCACCGACGGCGAGCCGGAGTCACGGACGCGGATCGAGCATCTGCTCGGCGCGAAGTCGGGGCGCGGCCGCGAGTACCACTTCGCGTGGGACGAGGAGGCCAACCAGCTCACGGTCCGCGTCCTCGCCCCCCTGCCCACCGACATCGCCGCCCAGCCCTTCGTCACGGCCCCCGGCGAGACGGTCCTCGGCTTCACCGACCCGACCGGGGTGCAGCGGACGCTGCCGCTCACCCACGGCGCCCACGGCGAGGAGCAGCGTGATGTTCCGCCCGTCGTCTGGCGCACCGGCATCCGTTCCACCGAGCCCCATCTGCTCGTGGCCGGCCAGCCGGGCAGCGGCACCTCGACACTGCTGCGCTCGATCGCCCTGCAGGCCCTCCACCACGGCGACGTGGTGATCGTCGACGGGGGAGGCACCGGCGAGTACGCCTGCCTGACCGGCCGGGACGGCGTGCTCGCCGTGGAGTGCGGGCTGACGGGGGCGCTGACGAGCCTGGAGTGGGCCGCGCACGAGACGGAGCGCCGGCTGATCGCGGCCAACCGCGCGCATCAGGCGGGCGACCCGCCGCCCGAGGACACCAGGCGTCCCCTGTGGCTGCTGCTGGACCGGCCGAGCGCGTTCACGCACCTGGCCGCCGCGGACGGTCGCAAGGATCCCCGGTCGCTGCTCCAGGTTCCGCTGCGGCACGGCCGCCCGGCGAACGTCACCGTGGTCGTCGCCGAACAGCTCGACGGTCTGGAGGGCCTCGGCGATCCGGTACGGCAGCACACGCGCGCGCGGGTCGTCCTCGGGCCCGCGACGGCGGAGCAGCTGAAAGCCGTTCTGGGGGCGCCGCCGCACACCACGCCGGTCGACCAGGTCCCGCCGGGGCGCGGCTACGCCCGGCTGGGCTCGGGACCGGTCCACCGTCTTCAGGTTCCGGCGACCCCGGACCCGTACGACGACGCGACCAGCGACGCGGAGCGGCAGGCGGTGCTGGACCTGCTGCCGCCGCGGACGACACCTGCGGACGAGGAGCCGGAGCGGCTGGAGGCGGGTGTGGTGGAGGCCGTGCGCCTCGACAAGGTGAGGGTGGAGAAGGCGGCCGCGGCGGCGGCCGGCGCCGAAACCGAAGGGCCGGGGGAGGCGTCCTCCGAAGCTGTCAGCGCCGAGGCGGCGGTGGCGGAGCCCAGTACCTAGCCGGCCGTCGGTGCCCACAGGTCCTGCCGGTGGAGCGGGTGCCCTGTGGCACGTGCCGCTGCGCCCGCCCTCCCCCGCTCCCGGCTTCGCTCGAGCGGGAGAGGTACCCCATCGCCCCTGGGGGTACCTCCCAGTCCCTTGAGGCACTGGGGAAGGCACGACTGCCCGCAGTCAGAGGGGCACTGGCGCCCGCCTGAACGACCATGCCTTGCCTACGCCACGAACGTCCGGAGGGTTTCCGTGCCGGATGTGCCGCCCGTTTCGACGATGCGGGCCGCTGTGGAGAGGCGGACCGCCGCCTCCTCCGCCACCGCGCCGCCCACCGTGAAGGGCAGCCGTACGTAGCCCTCGAACGCTCCGTCGACGCCGAAGCGGGGCCCGGACGGCACCCGTACGCCCACTCGTTCGCCCGCCTCGGCCAGGCGCGAGCCGGAGAGGCCGCCGGTGCGCACCCACAACGTGAGCCCGCCGCGCGGCACCTCGAACTCCCAGTCGGGCAGCTCCCGCCGTACCGCGGTCACCAGCTCGTCCCGGTTCTGCCGGGCCTGGGCGCGCCGTACCTCCACCGCCTGTTCCCAGCCGCCGGTGCCGAACAGCCAGTTCACGGCCAGCTGTTCCAGTACGGGCGTGCCCAGATCGGCGTACGCGCGTGCGGCGACGAGGCTGCGGATGACGTCGGGTGCCGCGCGCACCCAGCCGATGCGCATGCCGGCCCAGAAGGCCTTGCTCGCCGAGCCGACCGTGATCACCGTGGACCCGGCCGGATCGAACGCGCACACCGGGCGGGGCATCTCCACGTCCGCGTCGAGCCACAGCTCGCTCATCGTCTCGTCGGCGACCAGCACCGTGCCCGCGGAACGCGCCGCGTCGACCAGGCGGCGCCGCTGGTCCTCGTCGGCGAGCGCGCCGGTCGGGTTGTGGAAGTCGGCGACGACGTACGCGATACGGGGCGCCGCCTCACGCAGCACCTGGCGCCAGCGGTCCGTGTCCCAGCCGGTCAGTCCCTCGGCCATGGCGACGGGGACGAGCCGGGCGCCTGCCTCCCGCATCAGCTGGAGGATGTTGGCGTAGGACGGCGACTCGACGGCGATGCGCTCGCCGCGTCCCCCGAAGAGGTGACAGATGGCGTCGATGGCGCCCATGGCGCCGGTCGTCACCATGATCTGCTCGGGCATGGTCGGGATGCCCCGCGCGGTGTAGCGGTCCGCGATCGTCGAGCGCAGCGCGGGCAGCCCGGCGGGATAGTCGCCATGGGTGTGCGCGTACGGCGGAAGCTCCCCCAGCGCGCCCTGGACGGCCCGGGTGAGCCAGGGCTCGGGCGCGGGCAGCGCGGCACAGCCGAGGTCGATCACCGAGCCGAGGGCCTCGGGCGGCAGCGGTTCCAGTCCCCGCGCGGGGACCGGATTGCCGGCCGGGACCGCGGTCCAGCTGCCCGCGCCGCGCCGTGACTCCAGGAATCCCTCGGTGCGCAGCGCCTCGTAGGCGGCGGCGACGGTGGTACGGCTGACGGAGAGGGCGAGGGCCAGCTCCCGCTCGGCGGGCAGCCGCGCGGCCACCGGTACGCGCCCTTCCAGCACCAGCAGGCGGATGCCGTCGGCGAGCGCGCGGTAGGCGGGCGGGCGGCGGGTCCCGGGGCCGGCCGGGCGGTCCTGCTGGGAGTTGAGCAGCCGGGCGAGCTGCGCCGCACCCACTGCGGAAGTCCACTGCACCACGATAATCAGTCCACCTTCCCCGAATTGGCCATGGATGACATCATCGACCAAGCCACAGGGTGTCACGTGTCGGTCCACTTCCACCACAGGGGGCACGTTTTGGCCAGTTACTCGTCCCGGCACGGGCATCTCGCACGGCGGCTGTTCCAGCTGTACGCGGGTCTGGCGCTGTACGGCGCGAGCTCGACGCTGCTGGTCCGGTCGGGGCTCGGCCTCGAACCGTGGAACGTGCTGCACCAGGGCCTGTCCGAGCGGACGGGGCTGTCGATGGGCCTGGTGCTGACCCTCGTGGGCGCGGCGGTGCTGCTGCTGTGGATCCCGCTGCGTCAGCGGCCGGGCCTTGGCACCGTCTCCAACGTGCTGGTGATAGGCGCGGCGATGGACGCGACCCTGGCCGTGGTCCCCGACGCGCACGCCATGGCCGTACGCGTGCCGCTGATGGTGACGGGCATCGTGCTCAACGGCGCGGCGACCGGGCTGTACATCGCGGCGCGCTTCGGCCCGGGCCCGCGCGACGGACTGATGACGGGCCTGCACCGGCGCACCGGGGTGTCGGTCCGTCTGGTCCGCACGGCCATCGAGATCACGGTCGTCGCCACCGGCTTCGTCCTCGGCGGCACGGTGGGCCTCGGCACCTTGTTGTACGCGGTGACGATCGGTCCGCTCGCCCAGCTGTTCCTGCGGGTCTTCGCCGTCCCCCCGGCATCCGACGGCAGCACGGTCGTTGCCGCCGGTCAACCACGGCGCGCGATACTGCGTCCGTGACCCCGCGGATACGCCACCCCTACCTCGACCATCCCGGCCCGATCGCCTTCGCCCACCGGGGCGGGGCGGCGGACGGCCCGGAGAACACCGTCCGGCAGTTCCGGTACGCCGTCGAGGCGGGCTACCGGTACATCGAGACCGACGTCCACGCCACGCGCGACGGCCGGCTCGTCGCCTTCCACGACGCGACCCTCGACCGGGTGACGGACGGCGCGGGCCGGATCGCCGATCTGCCGTGGCGGGAGGTGGCGCACGCGCGCGTGGCGGGCGAGGAACCGGTTCCCCTGTTCGAGGAGCTCCTGGAGACCTTCCCCGAGGTGCGCTGGAACGTCGACGTGAAGGCCGAACCGGCCCTCCTGCCCTTCCTGGACCTGGTCGAACGCACCGGCTCCTGGGACCGGATCTGCCTCGGCTCGTTCTCGGAGGCCCGGGTGGTGCGCGCCCAGCGGCTGGCCGGCCCGCGGCTGGCCACCTCCTACGGCACCCGGGGCGTGCTGCACCTGCGGCTGCGGTCCTGGGGGATGCCGGCCGCGGTGCGCCGGTCGGCCGTCGCCGCCCAGGTGCCCGAACAGCAGTCGGGCATCCAGGTGGTCGACCACCGGTTCGTGCGGGCCGCCCACGCGCACGGCCTGCAGGTACACGTGTGGACCATCAACGAGGCGGAACGGATGCACCGGCTTCTGGACCTCGGGGTGGATGGCATCATGACCGATCACATCGACACACTGCGCAAGGTCATGGAGGACCGCGGCATCTGGGTCTGAGAGCCCGTGCCCGACCGCCTGCGCGCGTTCACGGGGAAGCGAGGGCACGGGTGGGCACCGACACCGTGCGGTCACCGGCGCCGGACGAGGCCGCCGGCCGGCGGCGCGAGCAGCGCGGCTGGTACGTCTACGACTGGGCGTGCTCCGTGTACTCCACGAGCGTGCTCACGGTGTTCCTCGGCCCCTATCTGACGTCGGTCGCCGAGTCGGCGGCGAACGCGGACGGGTTCGTCCACCCGCTGGGCATACCGGTGCGCGCGGGGTCCTTCTTCGCCTACACGGTCTCCCTGTCGGTGATCGTGGCCGTGCTGGTGATGCCGCTGGTGGGCGCCGCCGCCGACCGCACCGGACGCAAGAAGCCGCTCCTCGCGGCCGCCGCCTACACCGGTGCCGCCGCCACCGCGGGCATGTTCTTCCTGGACGGCGAGCGCTACCTGCTCGGCGGCCTGCTGCTCGTGGTGGCGAACGCCGCGCAGTCCGTCGCGATGATGCTGTACAACTCCTACCTCCCGCAGATCGCCCCGCCCGAGGAACGCGACGCGGTCTCCTCGCGCGGCTGGGCCTTCGGATACGCGGCCGGGGCCCTGGTCCTCGTCGCGAACCTCGTCCTCTACACCGGCCACGACAGCTTCGGTGTCTCCGAGGGCATGGCGGTGCGCATCTGCCTGGCGTCGGCCGGCCTGTGGTGGGGCGCCTTCGCGCTGGTGCCGCTGCGCCGGCTGCGCGACCGCCGGGCTCCCGCGCGGGAGGCGGCCCTGCCGGGCTTCCGGCAGCTGGCGGCGACCGTCCGCGACATGCGCCGGCACCCGCTGACACTGGCGTTCCTGCTGGCGTACCTCGTCTACAACGACGGCATCCAGACGGTGATCACCCAGGCCTCGGTGTACGGCTCGAAGGAACTGGGGCTCGGACAGTCGACACTCATCGTGGCCGTGCTGCTGGTCCAGGTGCTGGCGGTGGCGGGCGCCCTGGCGCTGGGCCGGCTGGCCCGGCGGTACGGCGCGAAGCGCGCGATCCTCGGCTCCCTGGTCGCCTGGACCCTGACCCTGGCCGCCGGGTACTTCCTGCCCGCCGGCGCCCCCGCGTGGTTCTTCGTACTGGCGGCCGGCATCGGTCTGGTCCTCGGCGGCAGCCAGGCGCTGTCCCGCTCGCTCTTCTCCCACCTCGTACCGCCCGGCAAGGAGGCCGAGTACTTCTCGGCGTACGAGGTGAGCGACCGCGGGACGAGCTGGCTCGGGCCGCTGCTGTTCGGTCTCACCTACCAGCTGACGGGCAGTTACCGGGACGCGATCATCTCCCTGGTGGGCTTCTTCGTCCTGGGATTCGTGCTGCTCGCGCGGCTGCCGGTGCGACGGGCGATCGCCGAAGCGGGCAACCCGGTTCCCGAAAGGATTTAGCACTGGGCGCGAAAGGGCTGTAGTGTACGCGTTTGGCCTGCCAGGCGTACCGTTACTGCGCGTCAAAGATGCCGAACGCTGAGTCACATCTCCTTGCAGATGTGACAAACCGGACGCCGGGGGGTACTGCACTGGTTGACAAGGCTGCGGCTACGACGGCGACGCATGACCCGGATCGGGGCTCCGGACGGGAATCTTTACCGCCGTCCGGACGTTGACCGGATGACGACGACAGCGACACCTGTCCTGTGGGCGACAAGCCCGGGAGGCACGATTCATGAGTGAGCGAGCTCTTCGCGGCACGCGCCTCGTGGTGACCAGCTACGAGACGGACCGCGGCATCGACCTGGCCCCGCGCCAGGCCGTGGAGTACGCATGCGAGAAGGGGCACCGCTTCGAGATGCCCTTCTCGGTCGAGGCGGAGATCCCGCCGGAGTGGGAGTGCAAGGTCTGTGGTGCCCAGGCACTCCTGGTGGACGGTGACGGCCCCGAGGAGAAGAAGGCCAAGCCCGCGCGTACGCATTGGGACATGCTGATGGAGCGGCGCACCCGAGAGGAACTCGAAGAGGTCCTCGAGGAGCGTCTCGCCGTTCTGCGCTCCGGTGCGATGAACATCGCGGTTCACCCCAGGGACAGCCGAAAGTCGGCTTGATCCCGCCGGGAACCTGGGCGAAGCCACACACGCACAGCGGCACAGGACCGCGGGCGCCGTACATCACGTACGGCGCCCGCGGTCCTGCGTGCGTGCGGGGCCCGGCCGCCCTCAGCGGGTGAGCGGCGGGCGCGGTCCCTGCGGGGTGTCCCCCGGAGCGCTTCCGGGTTCGTCCCGGACGACCTCGCCCTGGACGACCTTGCCGTCGGGCCGGCGCATACGGGCCTGCTGGAAGGCGTCCCCGAGAGAGCCCTGCGCGGCCTCGCGGAGCTTGCGCTCGAAGGTGCGCTCGGCGTAACGGCTCACGGCCTTCTGCACCGGCGGCACCAGCAGGAGCAGCCCCACCGCGTCCGACACCACACCGGGGATGATCAGCAGCAGGCCGCCCAGCATCGTCAGGCCGTTGCCCTCGCTGTTCGGCCGGGCTTCGGACAGCATCCCGCCCTGCTGCTGTTGCAGCGTCTCGGTCAGGTTCTTGAAGGCCCGCCGGCCGGCCCGCTTGATGACAACCGAGCCGAGGACGAGGCCGGCCACCAGGATCAGGAAGACCACCAGTCCGTTCGACGCCCCGGCGACCACCGTGAGCAGCCAGATCTCCAGCACGAGCCATGCGGCGACACCCAGCGGCAGGAAGGTGCGCAGCCGGGAGCGCCGGGGCCGGGCGGGATACGGGGTCTGAGCGCCAGTCGTCATGCTCCCAGTGTGCCTGGGCCCGGTTCAGCACGGGATAAGCGGGATCACCGGGATGAGCAGGCGGTCGTACGCCTACGGCTCGGACCGCTTGACGTCCGGTCCGGTCCGCCCGACAGCCGGCTCGGCCTGCTGCTTGACGGCCGGTTCGGCCTGCTGCCTGTCATCGCCGCGCCCGAGGACCTTGCCGACCCGCTCCCCCACGCCCCACGCCGTGACCCGCCACAGCGCCTCGACGAGGATGTCGCGGCTCATCTTGGAATCGCCGAGTTCGCGCTCGACGAAGGTGATGGGAACCTCGACCACGTGGTAACCGGCCTTCACCGCGCGGCGGGCCAGGTCGACCTGGAAGCAGTACCCCTGGGAGGCCACTTCCTCGAGGCCGAGCCCTTCCAGCGTCTCGCGGCGGAAGGCGCGGAAGCCGCCGGTGATGTCGCGCAGCGGCAGATCGAGCGCCACGCGCGAGTAGAGGCTGCCTCCGCGCGAGATGAACTCACGGGACTTCGGCCAGTTCACCACCCGGCCGCCGGGTACCCAGCGCGAACCGAGCACCAGGTCGGCGCCCTTGAGGGCGGTCAGCAGACGAGGAAGTTCCTCGGGCTGGTGGGAGCCGTCGGCGTCCATCTCGACGAGTACGCCGTAGCCGTGCTCCATCCCCCAGCGGAAGCCCGCGAGATAGGCCGCACCCAGGCCCTCCTTGCCCTTGCGGTGCAGCACCTGGACGCGCTCGTCCCCGGCGGCCAGTTCGTCGGCGAGCTTGCCCGTGCCGTCGGGGCTGTTGTCGTCGGCCACGAGAACGTGCGCCTCGGGAACGGCCTCGCGCACCCGGCCGACGATCGCCTTGATGTTCCCTGCCTCGTTGTAGGTCGGGATGATCACCAAAACCGTGCCGAGCGGGCCGGAGTTCCTCCCCTGGGATCCTGCCGCGAGGATCCCGTCGCCGTCGTTCACTGCTGCCCCTTCATGTCCTGTGCGCAGGATCCCACCATAGTGGGCACTGCCTGCGCCGACGTGACGGGACGTTCATATGGTGGTGTCGTTTACCGAAGATCGGGTAAGAACACACTTTTGGGGCGTGCGAGAAGAGGGACAGCGGATGGGGGCCCGGCGCCCTTCGGGCCGGCCCGGGACCCGCCGGCTGCGGATCGACCTGAAGCCGTTGTCTACTGAGCACCCGGGCCCCACCCGGGGTCGCACCTCCCCGGCCGGCCGGCACGTCCCTCGGTACCGCGCCGCCGCTGAGCCTGGCTCCCAGTGACAGTGCTCCGGTGCGGCACACCGTCCCTGACCCAGCGGCGCCGACACGAGTGGCCGGACGTTCTCCGGTCGGGCGTCCGGTGGTGGACCCGGCCGAACCTACCGGCCCTCCGCCGCCGCCTGTCAACAGTCGTTTGACCTGCGTAATGTGGTTCAAATGCCTGGTCAGCGGCGAGGATACGCAGGTCGTGAGACGGGGGGCGCGGCGCACGATCGTCACCACGCCACCCTCGTAGATCACTCGCCCGGCCGTACGAACACCGTACGCCCGCCGACCACGGTCCGCAGGCAGACCGGCAGGTCACGGCCGGGGGCGAGGTCGGGCAGGCCGGGGGTGCCGGAGCGGGGATCGGTGGACCAGCGCGCCACCCGGTCGTCGGGCGCCTGGACGACGAGTTCACCGGTGCGCCAGAGGACGTAGTCGGCGGATGCCCCGGGCACCAGGACGCCCGCGTCGTCGCGTCCGACCGCCCGCCAGCCGCCACGCGTGTGCGCGGTGAACGCGGCACGCACGGAGACGCGGTGCTCAGGTGTGCGGTGGAAGGCGGCGGCCCGGACCGTACCCCAGGGATCGAGGGGGGTGACCGGGCTGTCGGAGCCGAAGGCGAGCGGGACACCGGCGCGCAGCAGCGCCGCGAAGGGGTTCAGGGTGCGGGCCCGCTCCGGTCCCAGGCGCCGCGCGTACATGCCGTCCTCGCCGCCCCACAGGGCGTCGAAGGCGGGCTGGACGGAGGCGGTCAGACCGAGTTCGGCGAAGGCGGCGACGGTCTCGGGGGTGAGCATCTCGGCGTGCTCGACGCGGTGCCGGGCGGCGCGGACGCGGGCGAGGCCGAGTGTGCCGGCGGCGGCCCGCACACCGTCGACGACGGTGCTCACGGCGGCGTCACCGATGGCGTGGAAGCCGGCCTGGAGACCGGCCCCGGTGCAGGCGACGACGTGGGCCGCGACGGCAGCCGCGTCCAGGTGCGCGGTGCCGGTGTGTCCGGCGTCGGCGTACGGCTCGTGCAGGCACGCGGTGTGCGAGCCGAGGGCGCCGTCGGCGAACAGGTCGCCCGCGGCGCCGATCGCGCCCAGTTCCTTCGCCTTGGCGACGTCCTGTTCGGCCCAGTAGCCGACGACACGCGGGCCGCTCTCCTCGGTGGCGAGCCGCAGCAGTCCGGTGAAGTCGTCCTCGGAGGAGATCTCCGGTCCCCCGCACTCGTGGACCGTGCCGATGCCGAGGGAGGCGGCGTGGGCGAGGGCGGCACGCTGGGCCCCGGTGCGCTGGCCCGGCGTGACGGCGGCCAGGGCGGCGGCGCGCACCGCGTGGTGGGCGTCCCCGGTGAGCGGGCGGTCCTCGCGGGTGACCGCGGCGGGGACGAGGTCGAGGAGCGCGGTGGTGGCGACCGCGGAGTGGACGTCGATCCGGCTCAGGTAGAGGGGACGGCCACCGGTGGCCTCGTCGAGCTCGGCGCGGGTCGGGGGACGGCCACCGGGCCAGCGGGCGGCGTCCCAGCCGTGGCCGAGGAGGACCCGGTCGTCCGGACGGGCGGCGGCGAACTCCCGTACGCGGGCCAGTGCGACCTCGAGGGAAGGGGCGGTGGTCAGGTCGAGGCCGGTGAGGGCGAGGCCCGTGGCCGTGGTGTGGACGTGCGCGTCGGTGAACGCGGGCGTGACCAGTGCACCGTCGAGGTCGATCACCTCGTCGACCCCGTCCGCGAAGGCGTCGGCGGCGCCCTCGGAGCCGACCCAGGCGACCTGACCGCGCTCGACGACCATCGCGGTCGCGAAGGGGTCGGCGGGGCTGTGGACCTCCCCGCGGCGAAGCAGGACGGTGCGGGACGGGACGGTGTGTTCGCTCATGCCCCACAGTTTCGCGCGTCGCCCGGTCCGCCCCGCACGCAGGTCCGTCCCACGGCGAGGGATCCGCCCCGTCGGCCGGCCTCCGGGGCCAACACCGTCAGGTCCGCGGCGCGGGGCCCGGCGGACGCCTGCCGCCCGCACACCGTCCCACCGTGATCGCCCCCGCCGCCCCTTCCCTCCCCGCTCTCGGCTTCGCTCGAGCGGGGACCCCAGTGTCCCCGGGGGGACGGCGCCCCCGGACCCCCGCTCCTCGAACGCCGGAGGGGCTGAAGAGCAGCCCCTCCGGCGTTCGAGGACGTGGGTCGGCCAGGGCTGTCTATGAAAAACATCTGACG
>NZ_JBHYVC010000055.1:0-50895 GCF_042749965.1 Streptomyces sp. NPDC059454
CAGGTGCCGGGCCGCACGACCCACCCCCGCAGGCGCTTGAGGCACTGGGGGAGGCACGGCTGCCCGCGGTTACTCCCGCCCCGCCGACGTGAACGTCATGTCCGCGTAGCGGGTGCCGGTCACCTTGGCCGCGATGGGGTCCAGCAGGGCCAGTTCCTCGTCGGTCAGGGTGATGCGGGTCGCCGCCGTGTTCTCCTCCACCCGGGTCGGCTTGCGAGTGCCCGGGATCGGGACGACCGGGAGGCCGTGGACCGCGGCCCGCTGGTGGACCCAGGCCAGGGCGATCTGGCCGGGGGTGGCGTCGTGGGCCTCGGCCACGGAGCGGACCGGTTCCAGGAGGGCCGCGTTGGCCGCCGCGTTGTCGCCCGTGAAACGGGGCATCCGGCGGCGGAAGTCGTCGGAGGTGAGGTCCTGGTCGGCATCGGTGAAGGAACCGGTCAGGAAGCCCCGCCCCAGCGGCGAGTACGGCACGAGGGTCACGCCCAGTTCGCGCGCGGCCGGTACCACCCTCGCCTCGATGTCCCGGCTGAACAGCGACCACTCCGACTGCACGGCGGCGATCGGGTGCACGTCGTGCGCGGCGCGGAGTTCGTCGGCCGTGACCTCGCTCAGGCCCAGCTGCTTGACCTTGCCCTCGCGCACCAGCTCGGCCATGACGCCGACGGTCTCCTCGATCGGCACGTTCACATCGCGCCGGTGCATGTAGTAGAGGTCGATCACGTCGACGTCCAGACGCTTCAGGCTCGCCTCGACGGCCTCGCGGATGTACGGCGCGTCGTTGCGGATGATCCGCCGGGTCGGGTCGTCCGGCGGGATCGACAGGGCGAACTTGGTGGCGATGACCACCTCGTCCCGGTGCGCCGTGAAGAACGGGGCGAGGAACCGCTCGTTGTCGCCCGCGCCGTACGCGTCCGCCGTGTCGTAGAGCGTGACGCCGAGTTCCAGGGCCCGCTCCAGGGTCGCCCGGGAGGCGTCCGCGTCCACGGGGCCGTAGGCGAAGCTCATGCCCATGCAGCCGAGGCCCTGCACGCCCACCGGGGGGCCGCCCTGGCCCAGTGCGGCCGTACCGATCCTGCCGACGTCGGTCATCATGTCCTCTCCGACGCCAGGGCGCGCCCGGCGTCCGCGTAGAAACCGATCTTCCGGTCGAGCACGGCGAGCGTGCCCTGGAGTTCGGCGATCCGCGACAGTACGTCCTCACGGGTCTGCTGGAGCAGTTCGAAACGCTCGGTGTACGTGTGATCGCCCGCGCGGACCAGTTCCGCGTACCGCACCATGTCCGCGACCGGCATCCCGGTCAGGCGGAGCTTGCCGACGAGGGCGAGCCAGTCGAGGTCGCGGTTGCTGTAGCGGCGCTGGCCGGTGTGGGACCGGTCGATGTGCGGCATCAGCCCGATGCGTTCGTACCAGCGCAGGGTGTGCGCCGTCAGCCCGGTGAGGGCGACGACCTCGCTGATCGTGTACTTGTCCGCGCCGTCCGGCCGCCTGTTCCCCTGCGGCGGCCCTGCGCAGGTGTCGGCGCTGGCCTCCGTGGTGGTCTCCGTCACCGTCATGGTCCCCACGCTAGAACGCTGGAGTGCACTCCAAGCAAGCGGCGAAGGTGGAAATGGGCGGGACGTGGAGGCAGGTGGCTGATTAGCGTGCGGGCATGACCTCTGTACGCCGTGCGACGCCGAAGGACGCGGAGGAAGTGCTGCGTCTGCGCCAGGTGATGATCAACTCGATGGCCCGGTCCGACCCGTCCACGGCCTGGCACGCCGAGGCGCTGCCCGTGCTGCGCGGCAGACTGTCCGAGTCGGACGGCACCTTCGCGGCGTTCGTCGTGGACCACCCGGAGCGGCCCGGCGCGCTGGCGGCGCTGGTGGCCGGTTCGCTGGAGTACCGCATCGGCGGCGCGCGCGATCCGCACGGCACCGACGGCCACGTCTTCAGTGTCGCCACCGACCCGGGCACCCGCCGCCGCGGCTATGCGCGCGCCTGCATGGAGGCGCTGCTGGAGTGGTTCCGCGAGCGCGGCGCCCGGCGGGTCCGCCTCACCGCGTCCGCGCAGGCGGAGCCGCTGTACGTCTCACTGGGCTTCAGGCCCAAGCCGGACCCCTTGCTGGAGCTGATGCTGTGAGCGCTTAGGCTCGACGGCATGTCGCTGAAGAGCCTCGCGTTGATCGAGAACTGGCCGGTTCCCACCGCCGCGGCGGGTGTCGTACGGGCGGACGGCACCGTCCTGGGCACGCACGGCCCGACCGGCCGTCGCTTCCCGCTGGCCTCGGTCACCAAGCCGCTCGCCGCGTACGCGGTGCTCGTGGCCTACGAGGAGGGAGCGATCGAGCTGGACGAACCGGCCGGCCCGCAGGGCTCGACGGTCCGCCACCTGCTCGCGCACACCTCGGGGCTCGCCTTCGACGAGCACCGGGTGACCTCGGCCCCGGGTGAGCGACGCCTGTACTCGAACGCGGGCTTCGAGCAGCTCGGCGACCACGTCGCGAAGGCGACGGAGATCCCGTTCGCGGAGTACCTGCGGCAGGCGGTGCTGGAGCCGCTCGGCATGACGTCGACCTCGTTGGAGGGCTCCCCGGCGAAGGACGCCGTCTCCACGGTGGACGACCTGCTGCGTTTCGCCGCCGAGGTGCAGGCCCCGCGCCTCCTCGACCCCCGCACGGTCGCCGCGGCGATGACGGTCCAGTACCCCGGCACCAAGGGCGTCCTGCCGGGCTACGGCCACCAGAACCCCAACGACTGGGGCCTCGGCTTCGAGATCCGGAACTCCAAGTCCCCGCACTGGACGGGCGCCTCGTCCTCCCCGCGCACCTTCGGCCACTTCGGCCAGTCGGGCACGTTCCTGTGGATCGACCCCGACGCGGGCGCGGCCTGCGCGGCCCTGACGGACCGCGCCTTCGGCCCCTGGGCGATCGAGGCGTGGCCGCCGTTCACGGACGCGGTGCTGGCGGAACTGCGCGGCTGAGCCCCGCGCGCCGGCCGGCGGCCCCCACGGCCACCGGCCGGCCCCGGCTTCCCGTGCCGGTCAGCCGCCCGTCGGCGGCTGGTCCTTCGCGGGGAGGGCCCACAGGACCCAGAAGTGGCCGTCCCAGTCGCAGTAGAAGTTCACCCATCCCTGGGCGAGGAGCTCCTGCCCGTCCGCCACGCACGTGAGTTTGTCCCTCCACCCACCGACCTCCTGGTAGCCCCAGGGGTTGGTTCCGGCGGCGGACGCCGAGCCCGCGACCAGCGGAACGGCGAGCACCGCGGTGCCCACCGCGACGGCGACACGAGAACGCCACGACTTCATACATCTCTCCCAACGAACGGAACCTGAGCGGGCCTTGTCCTGCCTTGCCGTGCCGACCGCCGGCCCCTGTGCGGTCCACGGGGGATAAGACGTAGATCCACGACGGGGCGTTCGAAACGCACGCGAAAAATTCGGTGAACGTGCGTCGGCACCGGAACGCGGATCGACGCGGGCGCGGCGGCGGAAGAGGCCGCCAAGGAGGCCCAGGAGTACGCCGAATCGGCCCAGCAGGCGGCCGACCAGGCCGAGAAGGAGGCGAACGCAGAACAGATCGAAACAGGAACCGTCGTCGACGAGGCCGGCGCGCCCATCGGCAACATGTTCTACGTCGTCGACCACGTCGAGAAGGTCGGCGATCCTCAGGTCGTCAGGAAGACCGACGGCTGCGACGGGTGGATCGACAAGCTCTTCTACGACGGCGACTGCACGATCACGTCGAAGATCCGGTTCAAAGCGGTCCTCGACCTCTACATGTGCACCGCAGAGGATCTGAACCCCTCACAGTTCACGTGCCCCTCCGGCTCGACTGTCTACCTCGGTGAGCATCCGACCAAGGAACTGTCCACCGAAGTCACGCACACCATCACGATCGCCGAGTACCAGGAGGACATCGGCCCGGCCGACATCCTCTTCGGCAGCTGGATCAAGTGCGCCCAGAAGATCACCCCCGGCGGTGCGGACGGCAGCTGGGGCGGCTGCGCCTGGGCGACCGTGGATGTCGCGGCCCTGTTCGCGGGCAAGATCCTCAGGCCCATCGCGGATGCGGTCAAGGCGGTCGACGCCGCCGCGAGAACCGGCATCGGCTTCACCGACGCGTACAACGCCCTGCGTGCACTCGGCCTGGCCGAGGACGTCATCCTGCGTATCGGGGTCAAGGGGCTGGACGGACTCGTCAAGACCTGCACCAGGGTTCGTACATCTCTGGCCACGCGTGTCGCGGCTGTCGACGGATGCCCCTCGGGACTGATCGCCTACAACAGTGACGAAATGAGTCATTGGGCGTACAGGTACAGGACGGAGAACGGGTACTTCGAGGGAGATCGCAACGTCGCCGTCGCGAAGGTACCGGGATGGAACGACCCCAAGACCGGCGACTTCATCATCGCCAACAGTAAGTTCTCCGGCCATTCAGAAACAGAGATTCTGGACAAACTGAAAACAAAAGGCTTCACGCCCGACCAGATCACGGCTCTGTACACTGAGCGGCAGCCTTGCCCTAAGTGCGCCTCAGAACTGGCCGATTCCCTCAAGCAAGGGACGCCGGCCAGCTGGTCCGTGCCCTACCACCCCGACTTCGCACGGGAGGCAAGGGAACTTCTTGACGAGTACGTCAGGCGGGCCGGCGGGGGACGTGTAGCGCACTCCGTATCGAACGATCAGTCAATCGGAGAAGAAGACGCGCATGGCCGAGTACGAATTCGACCTGGATCCGAAATCTCCGCCAGAGGTCATCGCAGCGCGCAACGCGCTGGCTGACGAAGTCTGCCGCGAACTGACGCGATCCGGGCTACCCGTTTACCGGGCCGACCTCGAAAACGACAGAGAAAAAAGGCCTGGGGCTGCGGTACATGTGGATCCCCTTGTCGACGGCGGAGTTTTCGTGAACTGGCGCACGGAAACGGAACTAAGGGATTCCACTCTGGAGCTCTTCGCCAAAGGGATTGACTACACAAACCCACCCTCAGTCGTGCTCCATCACAAAACCATCAACGACTGCATGCGAGTCGCCGTCCTGGCGATTCTCACCTCAGCCGGGTTCACAGCAGAAGAACCGGATGGACACACGCGCGGCAGCATGCTCCACGTGACGGGTCGTCGGCACTGACCCACCCGCTCGCCGGGCCCCGCCGGAGCCAAACCGTACCGGCTTCGACGGGGCCTGCCGCGTCACCTCGCCGCCATCTCCCATACCAGCAGCTCCGCGTCCGACGCCCCTGCCACAGCGTCCACCCCCTGCGCATCCGTGATGCGGGCCGCGTCACCCGCGCCCAGCAGTCCGCCGTCCAGTTCCACCTCACCCCGCACCACATGGACGTACACGTACGCCCCGTCCGGCACCGCCGTCCGCTCCCCCGCCGTCAGCCGGCGTACGTGGAGCATCGCGCCCGCCTCCGGGAGGGCGTACGGGGTGGAGTCCGCTATGCCGGGGACGACCTCGTAGGACGGGTCGCCGCCGGGTTCCACCGGGGCCAGCCACATCTGGAGGAAGGTCAGAGGGACGGAGCCCGCGTTGCGTTCCACGTGGCGGACGCCGGACGCGGCGCTCAGGCGCTGTACGTCGCCGGGGCGGATCACCGTCTCCCGGCCCGTGGAGTCGCGGTGGGTCAGCTCGCCCTCCACCACCCACGTCACGATCTCGGTGTGGCTGTGCGGGTGCTCGTCGAAGCCGGCGCCGGGGGCGAGGCGCTCCTCGTTGCAGGCGATGACCGCGCCGAAGCGGAGGTTGTCCGGGTCGTAGTGGGGACCGAAGGAGAAGGCGTGCCACGTCTCGATCCCGGCCGCCGGATCGCCGCCCCGATAGCGCTCCCGCGCCCGCCGTACGTCCATCACACGCTCCACCGTAGCCCCGGCGACACGCACGGCCGTACCGATAAGGCAGTCTTGTCCCCGTGCCCGAACCCGAAACCAGCACCAACGAAGCCGCAGCGCGCCCCGCCCATCCGCACACCGCGACGCTGAAGCGGCTGGAGAAGTCGTCCGGCAGCCTCGCCGCACAGGCGATCGCGCGGATGGACGAGACGCTGTCCTGGTACCGGGCCATGCCCCCGGAGAACCGTTCCTGGATCGGCCTGGTCGCGCAGGCGGGCATCGCCGCCTTCACCGAGTGGTTCCGGCGCCCCGACGCCCCGCAGGCCATCTCCACCGACGTCTTCGGCACCGCGCCGCGCGAGCTGACCCGGGCCATCACGCTGCGGCAGACCGTGGAGATGGTGCGCACCACCATCGAGGTCATGGAGTCCGCCATCGACGAGGTGGCGGCGCCCGGCGACGAGAGCGTGCTGCGCGAGGCGCTGCTGGTGTACGCGCGGGAGATCGCCTTCGCCACGGCCCAGGTGTACGCCCAGGCCGCGGAGGCACGGGGTGCCTGGGACGCGCGGCTGGAGTCGCTGGTGGTGAACGCGGTGCTCAGCGGTGAGGCCGACGAGGGGGCCGTGTCGCGGGCCGCGGCCCTGGGATGGAACTCGCCCGATCATGTGTGCGTGGTGCTGGGCACCGCGCCCGACGGGGACTCCGAGCTGACCGTGGAGGCCATCCGGCGGGCGGCCCGGCACGCCAAGCTCCAGGTGCTGACCGGGGTGCTCGGCGACCGGCTGGTGGTGATCGCGGGCGGCAGCGACAACCCGCTGGCCGTGGCGAAGTCGCTGATCGGGCCTTATGCGGCGGGGCCGGTCGTGGCCGGCCCGGTGGTGCCCGACCTGCAGGCCGCGACCCGGTCCGCGCAGGCCGCCGCGGCGGGGCTCAAGGCGTGTTCCGCCTGGCAGGACGCCCCGCGTCCGGTGCTGGCGGACGATCTGCTGCCGGAGCGGGCGATCGCCTCGGACCCGTCTGCCCGTGAGCAGTTGGTGGAGGAGATCTACAGACCGCTGGAGGAGGCCGGGGCCGCGCTGCTGGAGACGCTCAGTGTCTATCTCGAGCAGGCGAGCAGTCTCGAGGGCGCGGCGCGCATGCTGTTCGTTCACCCCAACACCGTGCGTTACCGGCTCCGACGTGTGACTGACGTCACCGGATGGTCACCCTCCGATGTACGCTCTGCGTTCACACTGCGGATCGCGCTGATCCTGGGGCGTCTGGCTGATGGCGATCTTCATCTCTGACCTTTTGTCGGGGCCCCACAAAACCGCCTCCTGTTCTTCGTCCTTGTCCCCACCGGCGGCAGTGGCCGTCCCCAAGAGAGAGTGTGAGAGTGCTCGTACTCGTCGCTCCCGGCCAGGGTGCCCAGACGCCCGGCTTCCTGACTGAATGGCTCGACCTCCCCGGTGCCGCGGACCGCGTCGCCGCGTGGTCCGACGCCATCGGACTCGACCTCGTCCGCTACGGCACGAAGGCCGACGCGGACGAGATCCGTGACACGGCCGTCGCCCAGCCGCTGCTGGTCGCGGCCGGGCTGCTGTCCGCCACGGCGCTCGGCGACATGACGCCGGGCGCGGTGGCCGGTCACAGTGTCGGTGAGATCACCGCCGCCGTTTTCGCGGGTGTCCTCGACGACACCGCCGCGCTCTCGCTGGTCCGCAGGCGGGGTCTGGCCATGGCCGACGCCGCCGCGATCACCGAGACCGGCATGGCGGCGCTGCTCGGCGGCGACCCCGAGGTGACCGTGGCGCACCTGGAGAAGCTGGGCCTGACCCCGGCGAACATCAACGGCGCGGGCCAGATCGTCGCGGCCGGCACCAAGGAGCAGCTCGCCGCGCTGGAGGCGGACAAGCCCGAGGGCGTGCGCAAGGTCGTCGCGCTCAAGGTGGCCGGTGCCTTCCACACCCACCACATGGGCCCCGCGGTCGACACGCTGGCGAAGGCCGCCGGGACCCTGACGCCGGGCGACCCGCGGGTCACCTACGTGTCGAACAAGGACGGCAAGGCGGTCGCCACCGGCGCCGAGGTGCTTCAGCGCCTGGTCGGCCAGGTCGCCAACCCGGTCCGCTGGGACCTGTGCATGGAGACGTTCAAGGAGCTCGGCGTCACCGCCCTCCTCGAGGTCTGCCCCGGCGGCACGCTGACCGGCCTCGCCAAGCGTGCGCTGCCCGGCGTCAAGACGCTGGCCCTGAAGACCCCCGCCGACCTCGACGCGGCCCGCGAGCTCGTGGCCGAGCACGCCTGACGCCCTTAAGGAGCCGACACGCATGGCGAAGATCAAGCCCAGCAAGGGTGCCCCGTACGCGCGCATTCTCGGCGTGGGCGGCTACCGGCCCACCCGGGTCGTGCCGAACGAGGTGATCCTGGAGACGATCGACTCGTCCGACGAGTGGATCCGTTCGCGCTCCGGCATCGAGACCCGGCACTGGGCGTCTCCCGAGGAGACCGTCGCGGCGATGTCGATCGAGGCGTCCGGCAAGGCGATCGCGGACGCCGGGATCGACGCCGGACAGATCGGCGCCGTCGTCGTCTCGACCGTCTCGCACTTCAGCCAGACCCCGGCCGTCGCGACCGAGATCGCCGACAAGCTGGGCACGGACAAGGCCGCCGCCTTCGACATCTCGGCCGGCTGCGCGGGCTTCGGTTACGGCCTGACGCTGGCCAAGGGCATGGTGGTGGAAGGTTCCGCCGAATACGTGCTCGTCATCGGCGTGGAGCGGCTGAGCGACCTCACCGACCTGGAGGACCGGGCCACGGCCTTCCTGTTCGGTGACGGCGCGGGCGCGGTGGTCGTCGGCCCCTCCCAGGAGCCCGCGATCGGCCCGACCGTGTGGGGTTCGGAGGGCGACAAGTCCGAGACCATCAAGCAGACCGTGCCGTGGACGGACTACCGCGACGGAACCGTCGAGAAGTTCCCCGCGATCACGCAGGAAGGCCAGGCGGTGTTCCGCTGGGCCGTGTTCGAGATGGCGAAGGTCGCCAAGGAGGCGCTGGACGCCGCCGGGCTGACGCCGGACGAACTGGACGTCTTCATCCCGCACCAGGCCAATGTGCGGATCATCGACTCGATGGTGAAGACCCTGAAACTGCCGGAGCACGTCACGGTCGCCCGTGACATCCGCACCACCGGCAACACCTCGGCCGCCTCGATTCCGCTCGCGATGGAGCGGCTCCTGGCGACCGGTGAGGCGAAGAGCGGCGACACCGCGCTCGTCATCGGCTTCGGGGCGGGTCTCGTCTACGCCGCTACGGTCGTTACCCTCCCCTAGGCACTCCGTGCCGGATCATGCGTCCGGTACGCGAGGAACCACCACCACATCCTCTGGAATCACAACGAAGGAGCGCCATCATGGCCGCCACTCAGGAAGAGATCGTCGCCGGTCTCGCGGAGATCGTGAACGAGATCGCCGGCATCCCGGTTGAGGACGTCCAGCTGGACAAGTCCTTCACCGACGACCTGGACGTCGACTCGCTGTCCATGGTCGAGGTCGTCGTCGCCGCCGAGGAGCGCTTCGACGTCAAGATCCCGGACGACGACGTCAAGAACCTCAAGACGGTCGGCGACGCGACCGACTACATCCTCAAGCACCAGGCCTGAGCCCTGCCGGGCCTTCCGTCCGTACGGGAGGCCCGGGGGCCGGGAACCCCGGCCCCGCCACCCGGCGGTGGCGCCGTACGAATCCTCGTAGATCCGTTGGAGAGAGAATTCCGATGAGCCCGACCAATCGCACCGTGGTCGTCACCGGTATCGGCGCAACCACACCGCTGGGTGGCGACGCAGCCTCGACCTGGGAGGGCCTGGTCGCCGGACGTTCCGGCGTCAAGCCCCTCACGGAGGAGTGGGCCGCCGAGCAGGCGGTCCGTATCGCGGCCCGGGTGGCCGTGGAGCCCACCGAGGTCATCCCCCGGCCGCAGGCCCGCCGTCTGGACCGCTCGGCGCAGTTCGCGCTGGTCGCGGCCAAGGAGGCGTGGGCCGACGCCGGTTTCGAAGCCAAGGCCGGCGAGGACCCGAACGTCGACCCGGACCGGCTCGGCGCGGTCATCGCCTCCGGCATCGGCGGTGTGACGACCCTGCTGGACCAGTACGACGTGCTGAAGGAGAAGGGCGTACGCCGCGTCTCCCCGCACACCGTCCCCATGCTGATGCCGAACGGCCCGTCCGCGAACGTGGGTCTCGCGGTGGGCGCCCGCGCCGGTGTGCACACCCCGGTCTCCGCGTGCGCGTCGGGTGCCGAGGCCATCGGCTACGCCATCGAGATGATCCGCACCGGCCGTGCCGACGTCGTCGTCGCGGGCGGCACGGAGGCGGCGATCCACCCGCTGCCGATCGCCGCGTTCGGCAACATGATGGCGATGTCCAAGAACAACGACGACCCCGAGGGCGCCTCGCGTCCCTATGACGTCGCCCGTGACGGCTTCGTCCTCGGTGAGGGCGCGGGCGTCGTCGTCCTGGAGTCCGCCGAGCACGCCGCCGCGCGCGGCGCCCGCGTGTACGCGGAGGCGGTCGGCCAGGGCGTCTCGGCCGACGCGCACGACATCGTGCAGCCGGAACCGGAGGGGCGGGGCATCTCGCAGGCCCTGCAGAACCTGCTGGAGCGGACGGATCTGGATCCGGCGGAGATCGTGCACGTCAACGCGCACGCGACGTCCACTCCTGCGGGGGACATCGCGGAGCTGAAGGCGTTGCGGAAGGTGTTCGGGGACGACGCGGACCACTTCGCGGTCTCCGCGACGAAGTCGATGACGGGTCATCTGCTGGGTGGGGCGGGCGGGGTGGAGTCGGTGGCCACCGTGCTCGCGCTGTACCACCGGGTGGCTCCGCCGACCATCAACGTCGAGAACCTCGACCCCGAGGCCGAGGCGAACGCGGATGTGGTGCGGGGCGAGGCGCGGAAGTTGCCCGTGGACGGGCGGATCGCCGCGTTGAACGACTCGTTCGGGTTCGGTGGGCACAACGTGGTGCTGGCGTTCCGGTCCGTGTGACCGGCGCCTGCGGTGTGAAGGGCTTCCACCTTCGGGTGGGGGCCCTTTTCCGTGCGGCGGCGCCGCGGGGGGGGGGGCGTCCGGGAGTTTCTTCGCCCCCGCCGCCCCTGCCCGTCCCGTCCTCAAGGGGCTTCGCCCCTTCGACCCCACGGCGAGATCGGTCGGGTGCGGGTCCGTCGGGGCTTGTCGCGCAGTTCCCCGCGCCCCTGAAAGGGGCGTTGGCCGCACCCGCGCGGCGGAGCCGCGCATCGGCACAGCCCGCGCCCCTTTCAGGGGCGCTTCACCCTCTCGGTGTTCTCTAGACCACCTGGTGGAGCCAGCGGACCGGGGCGCCCTCGCCTGCGTGGCGGAAGGGTTCCAGTTCGTCGTCCCAGGGCTTGCCCAGGAGCTTGGCGATGTCCGACTCCAGGTCGGTCTCGCCGGTCCGGGAGCGGACCAGGGCGGCGCGGAGACGGTCCTCGGGGATGAGGATGTCGCCGTGGATGCCGGTGACGGCGTGGAAGATGCCCAGGTCGGGGGTGCAGCTGTAGCGCTCGCCCTCGGCGGTGGGGCAGGGTTCGGCGGTGACCTCGAAGCGCAGCATCTGCCAGCCGCGCAGCGCGGAGGCGAGTTTGGAGGCGGTGCCGGCCTGGCCCTGCCAGGAGAACTCCGAGCGCCAGGTGCCGGGGGACGCGGGCTGGCGGATCCAGTCCAGACTCACGCGCGTGCCTAGCACCCCGGCGATGGCCCACTCGACGTGCGGGCACAGCGCGCGCGGCGCGGAGTGCACGTACAGAACTCCACGGGTCGTCACCGGAACCTCCGGGCTGAGCGGGTCGTCTTGGAACGGACGGAACGGGCGCGGCCCGGGCGGACCACGTTGATGGCGAGGCTACCGTGCGACGGCGCAAGGAGTGTGACGTACCGTCGGTCCCGGTGCCGGGAAACATGCGTCATTCACCCGGCAGGACGCCTGTGCGGGTGCGGGCGGGAACTCTCGCGCGTTGTTCATGGTGGGGGACGGGCGGACCACGACGCGCGGGAGGCGACGGATGGAGCAGGCGACGCGGAGGCGTGGGCACCGTTCACGGGCCCTGCTCGCCGTGGTGACGGCCGCCGCGCTGGGCGTGGCCGGCTGCGATGCCGTCGGCGGTGACTCCCCCGCCCCGTCGGCGAAGGAGGGGCGGCCGTCCCCGAAGCCCACGCCCGTGTGGGACACCAGTCCGGAGTCGGTCGCCGCCGTGGGGGACTCCATCACGCGCGGCTTCGACGCGTGCGCGGTGCTGACGGACTGCCCCGAGGTGTCGTGGGCGACGGGCGGCAGCGAGGAGGTCGACAGTCTCGCCGTACGGCTGCTGGGGCGGGCGGAGGCGGCCGGGCGGAGCTGGAACCACTCGGTGACCGGGGCCCGGATGGCGGATCTGCCGGGGCAGATGGCGCGGGCGGTGCGGCGGAGCCCGGAGCTGGTGGCGGTGATGGCCGGGGCGAACGACGCCTGCCGGGAGACCACGGCGGCGATGACGCCGGTGGCGGACTTCCGTGCCGACTTCGAGGAGGCCATGCGCACGCTGCGCGAGGCGCTGCCCAAGGCGCAGGTGTACGTGGCGAGCGTGCCGAACCTGAAGCGGCTCTGGTCGCAGGGGCGGACCAACCCGCTGGGCAAGCAGGTGTGGAAGCTGGGCATCTGCCCGTCGATGCTGGGCGACGCGGACGCCCTGGACGCGGCGGCGACGCTGCGGCGCGAGACGGTGCAGAACCGGGTGGAGGACTACAACGAGGTGCTGGAGGAGGTCTGCGCGAAGGACCGCCGCTGCCGCTTCGACGGCGGAGCGGTGTACGAGTACCGTTTCGGCACCGACCAGTTGAGCCGCTGGGACTGGTTCCATCCCAGTATCGACGGGCAGTCGAAGCTGGCCGAGATCGCGTACCGGACGGTCACGGCGAAGCAGCCGTGACTTATTGTTCCGCACATGAACGAACTCTTCGGCACACTTTCCGACGGCACGCCGGTGCACCGCTGGACCCTGGAGCGGGCGGGCGTACGGGTACGGATCCTGTCCTACGGCGGGATCGTGCAGGACGTCGAGGTGCCGGACCGGGACGGGCGGACCGGGAACGTGGTGCTGGGGTTCTCCGACCTGGACGGCTATCTCCGGTATCCGGAGCCCTTCCTGGGCGCCCTGATCGGCCGGTACGCCAACCGGATCGCGGGCGCCCGCTTCTCCCTGGAGGGGCGCGACCACACGCTCGCCGCGAACAACGGCCCGAACTCGCTGCACGGCGGTGCGCGGGGCTTCGACAAGCGGGTGTGGGACGTGAGCCCGGTCGAGCACGGTCTGCGGCTGTCCCTGGTCAGCGCGGACGGCGAGGAGGGCTTCCCGGGCCGGCTGGAGGTCTCGGTGACGTACACGCTGGACGAGCGGGGCGCGCTGGGGATCGTCTACGAGGCGGTGACGGACGCGCCGACGCATGTGAACCTGACGAACCACTCGTACTGGAACCTGGCCGGCTCGGGCAGCGCGGCCGGGCACGAGCTGCGGCTCGCCGCCTCCCGTTACACCCCGTCCGACGCGGACCTGATCCCGAGCGGTGAGCTCGCCGACGTCACCGGCACCCGCTTCGACTTCCGCGAGGCCCGCAAGACCGGCACCGGGTACGACGACAACTTCGCGCTCGACAAGGGGGTGACGGCGGCTGCCGAGGAGGTCGCCGAGCTGTACGACCCGGCGTCGGGCCGGGTGCTGACGGTGGCGACCACCGAGCCCGGGATGCAGCTGTACACCGCGGACCACATCGGGGAGCCCTTCACCCCCGGTGACGGCATCGCGCTGGAGACCCAGCACTTCCCCGACTCCCCGAACCGTCCGGAGTTCCCGAGCACGGTCCTGAAGCCGGGCGAGGTGTTCCGCTCGGAGACGGTGTACGGCTTCGGCGTGCGGTGACGCGGCGGCCCCCGCACACATGAGCCCCGGTCCGGGGTCAGGGTCCCGGACCGGGGCTGCTCATGTGGATACTTCCCGGATCAGACGTTAACCGTCACGCTGATCCTGCGGTCCTCGATCGAGCGCCCCACCTCGATCTCGTACGAACCCTTCACATATGACCATGATGCGGCCTCCTCGTCCCAGACCTCGAACGCGCGGCGCGGCAGATCGACGGTGACCTCGGCCCGCTCACCCGCTCCGGCCTCCACGGAGGCGAACCCGGCCAGCCAACGGGCCGGGCGGGAGGGGTCGGGCTCGCTCGGTGACAGATAGATCTGGACGACCTCGCGGCCGGCCCGTTCGCCGGTGTTGCGGACACGGACCGTCACCGTGGTCCCGTCGGCGGTCCCGTCGGCCTCGACGGACTCGTACGCCCATGCGGTGTAGCCGAGGCCGTGGCCGAAGGGGTACGCCGGGGTGCGGCCGGCCCGCTGCCAGGCGCGGTGGCCGATGAACACGCCCTCCTCGTAGGGGAGCGCGCCGTCGGTGGGGGTCACCCGGGTGACCGGGGCGTCCCCCAGGGAGCCCCAGGTGGTGGGCAGCCGGCCGCCGGGCTCGTGGGCGCCGGTGAGGACGTCGGCGAGGGCCGCGCCGCCCTCCTGGCCGGGGAACCAGCTCAGCAGCACGGCGGCGACGTCCTCGCGCCAGGGCAGCTCCACCGGGGAGCCGGCGTTGACGATCACGACGGTGCGGGGGTTGGCGGCGGCGACGGCGCGCACCAGGTCGTCCTGGTGGCCGGGCAGACGCAGGTCCTCACGGTCGAAGCCCTCGGACTCGACGCGTTCGGTGGTGGCCACGACGACCACCGCCGTGTCCGCGCCGCGGGCCGTCTCGACGGCCTCGGCGATCAGCTCGCCGGGGTCGCGCCGGGGCTCCTGGTGGACGAGGGTGAAGGTGATGACCGGCATGGGGCGGTCGGCGGTGCGGTGGACGACGCGGGTGAGGGACACCTCGACCGGGACGCCGGCGGTGAGATCGACCTCGGCGCGCGGCACCGGGCCGCCGAAGAAGGCGCCGAAGGGGTCGTTCTCGCGCGGGGGCTGGACGTCGTCGTAGTGGGTCGTGCCGTCGATGGTGAGGGTGAAGGCGCCGACGCCCCGGGTGCCGAAGGTGTGCCGGCCGCTCTCGTGCGGGGTGAAGGTGCCGGTGAGCTCGACGGTGTGGAGGGTGTCGTGGGTGACGCCCTCGGGGAGGTCGGTGCCCATCCACTGGATGTGGCCGTCGGCGGCGCCGCGGGTGCCGATGACGGTGCCGTCGATGTCGCGGCAGACGGCACGCAGCTCGAATCCCCGTCCGGCGGTGACGAGTCCGGTGTCGGGGTCGGCGCCGACGGCGTAACGGAGGCTGCCTTCGGGGAGGGCGGCGGTGAGGCCGTCCAGCGGGGAGACGATCCGTGCCGGGAAGACGGTGGCGGAGCCGCCGCCGAGAACGCGGGCGTCACGGGCGGCGGCGCCGATCAGCGCCACGGTGCCGGGTTCCAGCGGCAGCGCGCCGCCGTCGTTGCGGACCAGGACGAAGGAGCGGCGGGCGATCTCGCGGGCCAGCGCCTCACCGTCCACGGTACCGGGCGGTTCGGTCACGGCCGGTTCGGCGCCCGCCAGGACGCCCACGCGGGCGGCGAGCCGCAGGACCCGGCGGACCGCCTCGTCGACCGCCGCCTCCTCGACCTCGCCGTCCCGTACGGCCCGCGCGAGGGCCGGTCCGTAGACGGTGCGCGGGCCGGGCATGGCGATGTCCAGGCCGCCGAGAAGGGCGGCGGCGGTGGAGCGGGCGGCGTTCCAGTCGGAGACGTTGATGCCGTCGAAGCCCCACTCGCCGCGCAGGACCTCCTCGACGAGGTGGCGGTGCTCGGTCATCGTCGTGCCGTTGACCGAGTTGTACGCGGTCATGACGCCCCAGGGGCGGGCGGCGGCGACGATGGCCTCGAACGGGGCCAGGTACAGCTCGCGCAGGGCGCGTTCGCCGACGATGTTGTCCACCGTGAAGCGGTCGGTCTCGGCGTCGTTGGCGACGAAGTGCTTGACGGTGGTGCCGACGCCGCCGGACTGGACGCCGGTCACATAGCCCGCGCCGATGCGTCCGGTGAGGTACGGGTCCTCGCTGTAGGCCTCGAAGTGGCGCCCGCCGAGCGGGGAGCGGTGCAGGTTGACCGTGGGCGCGAGCAGCACGTGGACGCCCTTGCGGCGGGCCTCCTGGGCCAGCAGCACCCCCGCGCGGACGGCGAGTCCGGGGTCCCAGGTGGCGGCGAGGGCGGTCGGCGAGGGCAGCGCGACCGAGGGGTCGTCGGCGCTCCAGCGCACTCCCCGCACACCGATCGGGCCGTCGGACATCACCAGTGCGCCCAGGCCGATCTCCGGCAGCGCGGGGAGGCTCCACATGTCCTGCCCGGCCAGCAACCGGGTCTTGGCGTCCAGTCCGAGCCTGTCGAGCGCCGCCTCCACGACCGCCGCCCGCCGTTCCTCCGCCGTCCGCGCCACCCCGGCACCTCCGTCCCGACATCGTGGACGGCTCACGATCCGGCCGCCCGGCTTCCTTGACACTGCCCCGTGAGGCGGGCCGTCAGCCCACCCGGCCCTCGCGTCCCATGGCGTGGACCGCCGCGGTCACGCGATACTGCGGCCTCCGGCATCCCCGTACCCCACAACGACGGAAGGCCAACGCTCTTGAGTTCCCTACGTGTTCGCATCGGTGTCCTCGGTCTGGCCCTGCTGACCGGCCTCACCGCCCCCACGGCCGCGACCGCCGCCGGGACGGCCCCCTCCCCCACCGTCGAGGAGCGCCGCCTGGACGGGGCCGTCCCGCAGGAGATACTGCGCCGCTCCGGATTCGCCGACGCGGCACCGGAGTTCGCCCGCGCGCTCGACCGCGCGGGCTCCTACGCCCAGGTCCGGCGGGCCGTCGTACGCGAGGGGACGGAGCTGTGGCGCAGGGCCGTCGACCGGGCGCAGGGGCGCGGCCCGGCGGGCGGCGACCTCAGCCGGGACGACGACCGGCCGCTGTACTGGGCACGGCTCGGGATGACCCGTGAACTGCGCACCTGGGAGCCCGGGTTCCGGCTGAGCGAGGAGCGACGGGCGGGGCTGCTCGACGAGCTGGACCGGACCTCGCGCGGGCAGACCACGCTCCTCCCCCCCTCCCGGCTTCGCTCGGGCGGGGGGACCCCCGCCCCGCACGGCACGGGCATGAAGCGGATCCTGGTGACCGGTTTCGACCCGTTCACCCTGGACCGGGACATCCGCATCTCCAACCCGTCCGGCGCCGTCGCACTCGCCCTGGACGGCACGGTGATCGAGACCGCGGACGGTCCGGCGCGCGTCGAGACGGCCGTGTTCCCGGTGCGCTGGCGGGACTTCGCGGCGGGGACGGTGGAGCGGGCGCTGCGGCCGCGTCTGAAGGGGGTCGACCTGTTCGCGACCGTCAGCCAGGGCCGGGTGGGCCGCTTCGACGTCGAGCGGACCAACGGGGCCTGGCGGGGCGGCTTCGGCGACAACGAGAACATCGGCCGCACGGAGACGATCCCGGTCACCGACCCGGCCTCGCAGCCGCAGTGGACGTCCACGACCCTGCCGTACGCGGAGATCGTCGCCGCGGACACCGGGCGGTTCCCGGTGTACGACAACACCGGCGTGACCGAGATCCCGGCGGGAGGCACCGAGCCCGTCGTCCGGCCGCAGGGGCCGACGCCCGGCTCGACGGCGCGGGCCGGGGGCGGCGGGGACTACCTGTCCAACGAGATCGCCTACCGGGCGACGCTGCTGCGGGACCGGCTCGGGCTGCACGGGAGGCTGCCGGGCGGGCATGTGCACACGCCCGTCCTGCAGTTCGGCGCCGGGAACACCACCGAGGTCACCGACCCCGAGTTCGTGCGGAACCGGCTGGACATCATCGAGCAGGTGCGGTCGATCGTGACCGTGGCGGTCAGTGCGACGGAGCGAACGCGAGGCTGACGCCGAGGCCGGCCAGGACGGACCCGATCACCTTGTTGAGGACCTTCTGACCGCGCAGCATCAGGGTGCGCATCCGGTCGTGGGAGAAGAACACCGCGACGACGCCGAACCACAGCAGGTGGGCCAGCGACATGAACAGGCCGTAGCCCACCTGCTGGAGGACCGGGGTGCCGGGGCTGACGACCTGCGCGAACGTCGAGACGACGAAGAGGGTCGTCTTCGGGTTGAGGACGTTGGTCAGGAAGCCGGTGCGCAGCGCCGCGAACGGGGTCAGCTCCGTCTTGTTCTCCAGGTCGACGGTGACCTCGCCGCGGGTGCGGAAGGTGCGGACGCCGATGTACACGAGGTAGGCCGCGCCGACCAGCTTGATGACCGTGAACAGGAAGGTCGAGGAGGCGATCAGCAGTCCGACGCCGAGCATCGTGTAGGTGACGTGCACCAGGACACCGGCGGCGACACCGAGCGCGCCGAGCAGGCCGGTGCGGCGGCCGTGGAGGTAGCTGTTGCGGACCACCATGGCGAAGTCGGCGCCCGGGGCGATCACGGCCAGGACGGTGATGACGGCGACGGCGAGCACCTCGGTCATGAGGGGACGCCCTCCTCCTCGGACTCCCCGGAGCCGTCCCCGGCGGTCTCCTCACCGAGCAGGTCGCGCGCCATCAGCGTGGCGCCGGCGACCGCGCCGGGCATCAGGAACACGGCGACGAAGGGGACGAGGAAGGCCACCACCAGGGGGGTGCCGAAGCCCCACACCAGGGTCTTGCGGGACCGCAGCAGACCGAGCCGCTCGCGCGCTTCGACCCCGCGCCGCTGGAGCGCGACGGCGGTGAGCTCCTCGGTGAGGAAGAACCCGGTGACGAAGAACCCGATCACCGGTACGACGGTCTGCCCGAGCACCGGGACGAACCCGAGCGCGAACAGCAGCACGGCCCAGATCAGGGCGCGCACGACGATACGGAGGCTGTCGCGGGCGGAGATCCACAGCTCCCGCAGCAGGGGCAGACCCGACTCGGGTGCGGTGCCGTCGGGTGAGACGTCCCGGTCGACCTTCTCGGAGAGGTTCTCGTAGAACGGCTGTCCGATGAGCAGGGTCATCGCGGTGAAGGTGAGCACGGACAGCAGCAGCGACAGGGCGAACAGGACGACGGTGAGGAAGCCGCGGAACAGTCCGCCCCAGGGGTCGGCCCAGTCGTCGGCGAACGGTGTCGCCCAGATGACGAAGTCCTCGCCCCACAGGGCCAGGGCGACGAGCGCCGCCACGTACAGCACCAGGGTGATCAGCCCCGGCAGCAGCCCGAACCCGAACTGCCTGCCGTGCCGGGCCACCCACCGCTGGCCCGCCAGGAGATAACGGAAACCCGCCCCAAGATCGCGCATGGGGAAGACTGTAGCGGGGGGCCGGGCAAAGAGCCTCGCCCGCACAGGCCTGGGGGAGAGACACATGACCACCACGCAGTTCCAGCTCCTGCGCACGGGCTCCGAGCTCGAAGGGCTGCTGAAGCGGACCACGCACACCTGGACCGGGATCCTGCCCGGTTCCGGAGCGGTCGGGTTGAAGTACCCCCAGGAGGCCAATTCCTTCGTGGAGAGACTGACCGCCCGGGTGGCAGGCGAGGCGATGCCGGCGTTGGCCTTCCACGGCATCGGCTTCCGCGGGGCCCCGCGCTTGGCGTTGATGAAGCTCGAAGCCGACGGCCGCACGGCCGAGCTGCGTCGGCGCCATCTGGCCGTCACCCGGCAGAGCCGCGCCCTGCGCATCGAGCTCTCCGGACGCTCCTACCGTTACCGGGTGCTGGACAGCGGGCTCCGGCACGAGCTGCGGCGCGAGGGAGCCGTCGTCACGATGACGCGCTCGGAGCGGCGGCGTCCGCAGAGCCTCTCCGGTGTCACGCGAGGTGAGGTGGACGCGCTGGATCTCGGGCTCGCGATCCTGCTGGAGGGCGTCTACACGCGCAACCTCTCCTTCGGCGGTGCGCTCTTCTCGTGGCCCGGGCGTTTTCTGAACCGGATGGGTTTCCTCGGGTACTTCATGGGCAGCTGACTCCCGCCCGGTACAGGTGAGGGCCGCACCCCACGTCCAAGGGTGCGGCCCTCGTCGTACGCAACGACCGTCGGCGGCGCGACGTCACGGCCGTGTCAGAGCTTGACGATCATCTTTCCGGTGTTGTCGCCGCGCAGGACGCCGAGGAACGCCTCCAGGTTGTTCTCGATGCCCTCGACGACCGTCTCGCGGTACTTCAGCTCGCCCGAGCGGACCCAGGGGCCGACCTCCTGGACGAACTGCGGCTGGAGGTCGTAGTGGTCGCCGACGAGGAAGCCCTCGATGCGGCCGCGGGTCTGGATCAGCCGGGCGAGGTTGCGCGGGCCGGGGGCGGGCTCGGTGTTGTTGTAGACGGAGATCATCCCGCAGACGGCGATCCGGCCGTCCCGGTTGAGCCTGCCGATGGCCGCCTCCAGGTGGTCGCCGCCGACGTTGTCGAAGTAGACGTCGATCCCGTCCGGGGCGGCGTCGCGCAGCTGCTCGTGCACGGGGCCGGCCTTGTAGTTGAAGGCGGCGTCGAAGCCGTACTCCTCGACGAGCAGCTTCACCTTCTCGTCGGAGCCGGCCGAGCCGATCACCCGTGAGGCGCCCTTGAGCTTCGCGAGCTGTCCGACCTGGCTGCCGACGGCGCCCGCGGCGCCGGACACGAAGACGGAGTCGCCCTCCTTGAAGGCGGCGGTGCGCAGCAGGCCGGCGTAGGCGGTGAGGCCGGTCATGCCCAGCACGCCCAGGTAGGCCGAGAGGGGTGCCGTCTCCGGGTCCACCTTGACGGCGTTCTTCGCGTCCACGACGGCGTACTCGCGCCAGCCGAGGAAGTGCAGGACGTGGTCGCCGACGGCGATCCCCTCGGCGCCCGACGCGACGACCTCGCCGACGGCGCCGCCCTGCATCGCCTTGCCCAGCTCGTACGGGGCGACGTAGGACTTGGCGGCACTCATCCGGCCGCGCATGTACGGGTCGACGGAGAGGTACTTGTTCCGTACGAGCACCTGCCCCTCGGCCGGGGCGGGTACCTCCGTCTCGACGAGGGCGAAGTCCTCGGGCTTCGGCCAGCCGACGGGCCGGCTCAGCAGATGCCACTCACGGCCGGTGGCGGGGGGTGTGGGGGCGGTCATGGCCTGGCACCTTTCCTCGGACAGTTCATTACCTGAAACAACCATGCGGCTGAATATTTCAGGTTGTCAAGCAAGCGGGTACCCTGGTGGGCATGGCCACACCCCGCACCGCCTCGCACCGTCCCGACGCCCTCACCCTGGAGGTCGTCGAGCTCATCGGCTCGGTGGTGGCCCGCTACCACGAGGAGTACGAGGAAGCCGCCGCCGGTCACGCCCTCACGGGTGCCCAGGCGAAGCTGCTCAGTCTGCTGTCCCTGGAGCCGCTGCCGATGCGGAAGCTGGCGCAGCGGCTGAAGTGCGAGCCGTCGAACGTCACGGGCATCGTCGACCGGCTGGAGTCCCGGGGTCTGGTGGAGCGCAGGCCGGATCCGGCGGACCGGCGCGTGAAGCTGGCGGCGGCGACGGCCGAGGGGCGGCGGGTGGCGCGCAGCCTGCGGGAGTCGCTGCGGTTCGCGCGCGAGCCGCTGGCGGGGCTCTCGGAGGCGGAGCGGGTGGCGCTGCGGGACGCGCTGCGGAGGATGCTGGGGTAGCGACTACGGTCGGTGGGGCAGGTGCCCCGCGTCGGTGTGGGCCGGGGGTGGGTTGCGCGGCCCGGCGCTTGCGGGGTGCCGTCGCGCCCACCCGTGCCGCCCCAGCGGCACGACTGCCCGCGGGAACGGGGGCCGGCTCAGGTGCACCACCACAGGAACCGGTCGCACGTCTCCGTGGGCTCCGGTTCCGGTTCGGGCTCCTTCGTGGTCGGGTCCGGCTCGGGGGCCTCCGGTTCCTCCGGGGCCTCCGGGGCCTCCGGGGCCTCCGGGGCCTCCGGCGGCGTCGTCGCGGGGTCGGTCGTGGGCGTCTGCGCGGGGGCCGACGAGGCGTCCTGCCCGGTCTCGTCGTCCGCCTTCTCCGACTCCTTGTCCTCCGGGGACCCGGAGGCCGACGGGGAACCGGACGCCCCCGGACCGGAGGACTCCTCGGACGTGACCGCGGCCGGGGCACCGCTCGGGGACTTCGTCGGTTCGAGCTCCGTCCCGCCGCCGTCGGCGGTCTCCTCCCCGGCCGCCGCCGGCTTGGGCGACGACCCGGGCGCGTCCAGTCCGAGTTCCGCGAGGCTCAGCCCGCCCGCCGCGAGGACGAAGCCCGCCGCGATCAGCAGCGTGCGGTTGCGCCGGCGGCGGTGTGCCGCGGCCTTGCGGTCCCGACGGCTCTGCCCCGCCGTACGCTCCGGCTCCGGCTCCGGCTCCAGCTCCGGCTCCGGCCCTCGGCGCCGGGCCGACCGGCGTCCGCGCGGCTCGTCGTCCCGCGGTTCCCCGTCGTCGTGCTCCGCGGGGGTCTCCTCGGCCCGGGCCGCCTCGTACGCCTCCCCCTCGTACCCCGCGGGCTCCTGCTGCTGGGCGCGGAGCGTCTCGGCGGGCGCGCCGCAGCCGGGGCAGGCCAGAGCGCCATTGAGGTGCCGTCGGCACGAGTGGCAAAAGTCCATGACGCGGGAAGGTTAGGTTCCGTTCCGGTCCGCTTCATAGGCCTTGTTGTGAAGGTTTGGTGCGGACCATTGCTCAATGGTTTCGAAACTGTCGAAACCGTTATGCGCGCGACCCATTGACACCCCCGCCACCCCGTCCTTACTGTCACGCCAGCATTTCGAACGTGTGACGAAATATCGAACACGTCGAACTGCGGACACCGACGACAAGGTCCACCATCACAGCGAGGGGCTAACTGCCGTGCGCATCACCGGAATCAGCACACACGTGGTCGGGACGCCGTGGCGCAACCTGACGTACGTCCAGGTGCACACCGACGAGGGAATCACCGGAGTCGGCGAGACCCGGATGCTGGGCCACACCGACGCCCTCCTGGGTTACCTGAAGGAGGCCGAGGTCAACCACATTCTCGGCTCCGACCCGTTCGCTGTCGAGGACCTGGTCCGCCGGATGAAGTACGGCGACTACGGCCGCGCCGGCGAGATCGTGATGTCCGGTATCGCCGTCGTCGAGATGGCCTGCTGGGACATCAAGGGCAAGGCCCTCGGCGTGCCCGTCTGGCAGCTGCTGGGCGGCAAGGTCACCGACAAGGTCAAGGCGTACGCCAACGGCTGGTACACCACCGAGCGCACCCCCGAGGCGTACCACAAGGCCGCGCAGGCCGTGATGGAGCGCGGCTACCGGGCGCTGAAGATCGACCCGTTCGGCACCGGGCACTTCGAACTCGACCACGAGCAGAGCCTGTACGCGGTCTCCCTGATCGAGGCGGTCCGTGACGCCATCGGCCCCGACGCCGAGCTGATGCTGGAGATGCACGGCCGCTTCTCCCCCGCCACCGCCGTCCGGCTGGCCAAGGAGCTCGCGCCGTTCAAGCCGGCCTGGCTGGAGGAGCCGGTTCCGCCGGAGAACCTCAAGGCGCTGGAGAAGGTCGCCGCGAAGGTCGACATGCCCGTCGCCACCGGTGAACGCATCCATGACCGGATCGAGTTCCGCGAGCTGTTCGAGAGCCAGGCCGTGGACATCATCCAGCCGGACGTCGGTCACATCGGCGGCATCTGGGAGACGCGCAAGCTCGCCGCGACCGCCGAGACCCACTACATGCTGGTCGCCCCGCACAACGTCGGCGGCCCCGTGCTGACCGCCGCGTCCCTCCAGGTCGGCTTCACCTCCCCGAACTTCAAGATCCTGGAGCACTTCAACGACTTCGCGGACGCGGACATCAAGAAGGTCGTCAAGGGCGCGCCCCAGGTGAACCCGGAGGACGGCTGCTTCCACCTCTCCGACGCCCCCGGCCTCGGTGTGGAGCTGGACGTCGACGCGGCGGCCGAGTTCCCGCAGCAGCAGGCCCGGTTCGACCTGTGGGCCGAGGGCTGGGAGACGCGCAAGCCCAAGGGCGCGAAGTGAACCCCGCCGGCCACCACCGCTCCGGAGGGACGCGATGAGCACCCAGGTCGTCATCGAGGGGCCCGGCGAACACCGTCTGGTCCCGCACGAGCCGCGCGAGCCCGGGGCCGGCGAGGCCCTGGTCCGGGTCCACGCCTCCGGCATCTGCGGCAGTGACCGCGAGGTGTACCAGGGCAACCGGCCCGAGGGATACGTGCGTTACCCGCTCACTCCGGGGCACGAGTGGTCCGGGACCGTGGAGCGGGTGGGCGCGGGGGTGCCGGATGCGCTGGTCGGCCGCAAGGTCGTCGGCGAGGGCTTCCGCAACTGCCAGGTCTGCGACCGCTGCCACGCCGGTGAGACGACGCTGTGCTCGGCGGGCTACGAGGAGACCGGGTTCACCCAGCCGGGCGCCATGGCCGCCACGCTGACCCTCCCGGCCCGGCTGCTGCACGTCCTCCCCGACGACGCCGACCTGAGCGCCGCCGCGCTGCTGGAGCCGGCCGCCTGCATCGCCGCCGCCGCGCTGAAGGCGAACGCCGTGCCCGGTGAGCGGGTGGCGGTGGTCGGCACCGGCACGCTCGGGATGTTCGCCGTGCAGTTCCTGCGCGCGGGCTCCCCTTCCGAGCTGCTGGTGGTGGGTTCCCGGAGCGACCGCGAGGCGCTGTCCCGGCGGTACGGGGCAACCGGCTTCCGCACGAAGGACCAGCCGCTCCCGGACGACTTCGACGTGGTGATCGAGACCGCCGGGTCCGCGGACGCGGCCCGTACGGCGGCCTCGCTGCTGCGGCGCGGCGGGCGGCTGGTCCTCACCGGTATCCCGGCGCCGGGCGCCGACGGGCTCGACCCCACGGACCTGGTCGTACGGCAGCTGGAGGTGCACACCGTCTTCGGTGCGCCGCCGGACGCCTGGGCGCACACCGTGCGGGTGTTCGCCGCCGGGCTGCTCGATCCGCTGCCGCTGGTGAGCCACGAGCTGCCGCTCGCCGAGTTCCCCCAGGCCATCGAGCTGGTGGGGTCCGGCGATCCGAAGGTGGGCAAGGTCCTGCTGCGTCCCTAGTCCGTACGCCGGTACGAGGGCGACCTGACGGCCCCCGTACCGGCGTACACCCAGCCCCCGCCCTTCCCCCGCCCGACTCGTACCCCGAGCCGCGAACTTCGTCCGACATACCGAACCAAAGGACACCCTGTGACCGACGCTTCCGCCACGGCTCCCCGCAGGCCCGGTGAACAGACCCTCACCGCGCTCGGCCTGAGCGCACCCGCCCTCGACCCCGCCGACGCCTCGCCGCACACCTTCCCCGGCGGTGGCCGCTGGCGCACCGAGATCCCCTCGTGCGAGGGCCCCGAGGCGCTGGCCGTGGTCCTGAAGGAGGCCTCGCGCCTCGATGTGCCGATCCACCGGATCAGCCAGGGCAGCGGCGTCTGGATGCTGACCGACGCCGAGATCACCGAGATGGCCGAGGCCACCGCGGAGCGCGACATCGAGCTCTGCCTGTTCACCGGCCCGCGCGGCACCTGGGACATCGGCGGCTCCACCCGTACCGACTCGGGCGGCGCCGGACTGCGCGCCCGGGGCCACGACGCGGTCGCCGGCTGCGTCGAGGACGCCGTGCGCGCCACCGAGTTGGGCGTCACGTGCCTGCTCGTCGCCGACGAGGGCGTGCTGTGGACGCTGCACCGGGCGCGCGCGGCCGGGCTGCTGCCCGCCGACACCACGCTGAAGCTCTCGGCACTCGTCGGACCGGTCAACCCCGCCTCGTTCGCGGTCTACGAGCGGCTCGGCGCCGACTCGATCAACGTCCCCAGCGATCTGACGCTCGACCACCTCACCGAGATACGGCGGGTTTCGGCCACCCCGATGGACATGTACATCGAAGCCCCCGACGACCTCGGCGGCTACGTCCGGATGTACGAGGTCGCCGAACTCATCCGGCGCGGCGCCCCGCTGTACCTGAAGTTCGGCCTGTCCAAGGCGCCCGGGATCTACCCGTACGGGCACCACCTGCGGGAGCTGACCCTGGCGACCGCGAAGGAGCGCGTACGGCGCGGCCGGCTGGCCCTGGACCTGCTGGCCCGGCACGGCGCGGACGGCGACATGGCGCCGCTCGGTTCGCGGCTTCCGGGTGATCTGAGCCGGTTCGAAATCTCGTCATAACGTTCCGGAAACTCGGCTTCACAGAAGTAGACACAGCCGCGCACAATCGCACACACCTCTTTCTCGGCCTCCTGGCTTCACCCCCTGGAAGCGCCCCGCTCGTCCGGACCGACCCCGCACACACATCAAGGATGATGACCATGCGTAACCGCAGAGCCGCACTCGCCGCCGTCGCCTCGGCCGCCTCCCTCGCCCTCACCCTGACCGCCTGCGGCCAGAGCGGCGAGGGCGGCAGCGAGGAGGACAAGGGCGGCTCCGAGGGAGCCACCGTCGGCATCGCGATGCCGACGAAGTCCTCCGAGCGCTGGATCGCCGATGGCGCCAACGTCGAGAAGGAGTTGAAGGCCAAGGGGTTCAAGACCAAGCTGGTCTTCGGCGAGGACGACCCGGACCAGCAGGTCTCCCAGATCGAGAACATGATCACGCAGGGTGTGGACGCCCTGATCGTGGCGGCGATCGACAACAAGTCCCTCGGCAACGTCCTGCAGCAGGCCAAGGACGCCGACATCCCGGTCGTCTCCTACGACCGGCTGATCCTCGGCACCGAGAACGTCGACTACTACGCCTCCTTCGACAACGAGAAGGTCGGCGAGCTGCAGGGCGGCTACATCGTCGACAAGCTGGGGCTGAAGGCCGGCAAGAAGGGCCCCTTCAACATCGAGCTGTTCGCCGGCTCCAACGACGACAACAACACCAGGTACTTCTTCCAGGGCGCGATGAACGTCCTGAAGCCGTACATGGACAAGGGCCAGCTGGTCGTCCGTTCCAAGCAGACCGACCTCAACCAGGTCACCACCCTGCGCTGGGACGGCGGCACCGCGCAGAAGCGCATGGACGACCTGCTCACCTCCAGCTACCGCAGCGCCCGGGTCGACGCGGTGCTCTCGCCCTACGACGGCATCTCCATCGGCATCCTGTCCGCCCTGAAGTCGGACGGCTACGGCTCCGGCAGCAAGGCCATGCCCGTCGTCACCGGCCAGGACGCCGAGGTCGCGTCGCTGAAGTCGATCATCTCGGGCCAGCAGACCCAGACCGTCTTCAAGGACCTGCGCGAGCTCGCCAAGGTCGCCGCGAACATGGTCGACGCGGTCCTCAACGACAAGAAGCCCGAGGTCAACGACACCAAGTCGTACGACAACGGTTCCAAGGTCGTCCCCGCCTACCTGCTGCAGCCGGTCAGCGTCGACAAGTCCAACTACAAGCAGGTCCTGGTCGACGGCGGCTACTACACCGAGGACCAGCTCAAGTAACCGGGCCCCTTCAAGGATTGGAAGGCACGACCATGGCGGGACCCGTCCTGGAAATGCGCTCGATCGTCAAGACCTTTCCCGGCGTCAAGGCGCTGTCGGACGTCACCCTGACCGTCCAGCGGGGCGAGGTCCACGCCATCTGCGGCGAGAACGGCGCCGGCAAGTCGACTCTCATGAAGGTCCTCTCCGGCGTCCACCCGCACGGCAGTTACGAGGGGGACATCCTCTTCGAGGGGCAGCCCTGCGAGTTCAAGGACATCAGGGCCAGCGAGCAGCACGGCATCGTCATCATCCACCAGGAACTGGCGCTGTCGCCGTTCCTCTCCCTCGCGGAGAACATCTTCCTCGGCAATGAGCACGCCACGCGCGGGTTCATCAACTGGAACGCCACCCTCAAGCACGCCACCGAACTGCTGCGCCGGGTCGGCCTGTCCGACCACCCGGACACCCGCGTCGCCGACATCGGCGTGGGCAAGCAGCAGCTGGTGGAGATCGCGAAGGCGCTTTCCAAGAAGGTGAAGCTGCTCATCCTGGATGAGCCGACCGCGGCCCTCAACGACGAGGACAGCGACAAACTCCTCGACCTGATCCTGGAGTTGAAGGAACAGGGCATCACCTCGATCATCATCTCCCACAAGCTCAACGAGATCCGCAAGGTCGCCGACTCGGTGACGATCCTGCGGGACGGGCGGACCATCGAGACGCTCGACGTGAAGGCCGAGGAGACCAGCGAGGACCGGATCATCTCCGGCATGGTCGGCCGCGACCTGGAGCACCGCTTCCCGGAGCGCACCCCGCACCAGCCGGAGGAGGGCGCCGCCCCGGCCCTGGAGGTCCGCAACTGGACCGTGCACCACCCGATCGACCAGCAGCGCAAGGTCGTCGACGACGTGTCCCTCGAGGTGCGGCGCGGTGAGATCGTCGGCATCGCCGGCCTGATGGGCGCGGGCCGCACGGAACTCGCGATGAGCATCTTCGGCCGCACCTACGGCCGGCACGCCGCCGGCACCGTCCTCAAGGACGGCACGGAGATCCGTACGAGGACCGTCCCCGAAGCGGTCGGACACGGCATCGCGTACGTCACCGAGGACCGCAAGCACTTCGGCCTGAACCTCATCGACACCATCAACCGCAACATCTCGCTCAGCGCCCTGAAGAAGGTCGCCCGGCGCGGTGTGGTGGACGAGCACGAGGAGCGGCAGGTCGCCGAGGGCTTCCGCAAGTCGATGAACATCAAGGCGCCGACGGTGTTCGAGCCGGTGGGCAAGCTGTCCGGCGGCAACCAGCAGAAGGTCGTGCTCAGCAAGTGGATCTTCGCGGGTCCGGACGTGCTGATCCTCGACGAGCCGACGCGCGGCATCGACGTCGGCGCCAAGTACGAGATCTACACGGTCATCGACCAGCTGGCCGCCGAGGGCAAGGCGGTCGTCTTCATCTCCTCCGAGCTGCCCGAACTGCTCGGTATGTGCGACCGCATCTACACGATGGCCGCGGGGCGGCTGACCGGTGAGTTCTCGCGGGCCGAGGCCTCCCAGGAATCGCTGATGCGTCAGATGACGAAGGACAAAGAGGTATCCCGATGAGCAGCACGGAAGTCACCGACAAGACGCCGGCGGCCGCGCCGCCGGGCAAGGACGGGGCGGGCAGCGGTGACGGCCTGCTCCAGCTGATGCTGGACGGCATGCGCCGCAACATGCGCCAGTACGGCATGCTGATCGCCCTGGGCCTGATCGTGGCGCTCTTCGCGGTGTGGACCGACGGCGACCTGCTGCTGCCGCGCAACGTCTCCAACCTGGTGCTGCAGAACAGCTACATCCTGATCCTCGCGATCGGCATGATGCTGGTCATCATCGCGGGCCACATCGACCTGTCGGTCGGGTCACTGACGGCGTTCGTCGGCTCGATGGCCGCCGTCTTCATGGTCAAGAACGACATGCCCTGGCCCGTCGCGGTGATCCTCTGTCTGGCCGTGGGCGCCCTCGCGGGCGCGATACAGGGCTGGTTCATCGCCTACGGCGGCATACCGTCGTTCATCGTGACCCTCGCGGGCATGCTGACCTTCCGCGGTCTCACCGAGATCTTCCTGGAGGGCCAGACCCTCGGCCCGTTCCCCAAGGGTCTGCAGACGGTCGCCAACGGCTTCATGCCCGAGGTCGGCCCGGAGACCAACTACCACAATCTCACCCTGCTCCTCGGCATCGGACTGATCGCCCTCGTGGTCCTCCAGGAGGTCCGCGACCGCCGCCGCCAGAAGGAGTTCGACCTCGAGGTCCTCCCCGCCAAGCTGTTCCTGCTGAAGCTCGTCGCGCTCGGTGCCGCCATCCTCGTCGTGACGATGCTGCTGGCCAGCTACAAGGGCGCCCCGATCGTGCTGCTGATCCTCGGCGCGCTGCTCGTCGGCTTCGGCTATGTGATGCGCAACGCCGTCATCGGCCGCCACATCTACGCCATCGGCGGCAACCTGCCCGCGGCCAAGCTGTCGGGTGTGCGGGACAAGAAGGTCACCTTCCTGGTCTTCCTGAACATGGGCATGCTCGCGGCCCTGGCGGGTCTGGTCTTCGCCGCCCGCTTCAACGCGGCCTCTCCCAAGGCCGGCCTCAACTTCGAGCTGGAGGCCATCGCCGCCTCGTTCATCGGCGGCGCGTCGATGAGCGGCGGTGTCGGAACGGTCCTCGGCGCGATCATCGGCGGCCTGGTCCTGGGCGTGCTGAACAACGGTATGAACCTCGTCGGCATCGGCACCGACTGGCAGCAGGTCATCAAGGGCCTGGTACTGCTGGCCGCGGTCGGCTTCGACGTGTGGAACAAGCGCAAGTCCGGTTCGTAAGTCAGCTCGGGCCCCGCCGGACGGCGGGGCCCCTTCCTTTTCGGGAGCCGCACGGATGGAACTGAACAGACGCACGGTCATCGCAGGAGCCGGAGCGACGGCGGCCGGTGTCGCCGCGGCCACCGCGTTCGGCGGAACGGCACACGCCTCGTCGGGCAGGGGGAAGCCGGTGCGGTCGCTCTTCGGCAGGCTCGCCGACGGCACCAAGGTGCACAGCTGGTCGCTGGAGAACGGCGGCACCCGGATGAAGGTCCTCTCCTACGGCGGCATCGTCCGGGCCCTGGAGATCCCCGACCGCCGCGGTCGCTACACCAACGTCTCCCTCGGCTTCGACACCCTCGAGGAGTACGTCGCCTCCAGCCCTTACTTCGGCGCCCTGATCGGCCGCTACGGCAACCGCATCGACAAGGGCCGCTTCACCCTCGACGGCACCACGTACCAGCTCTCCGTCAACGACGGCGAGAACAGCCTGCACGGCGGCTCCCAGGGCTTCGACAAGCGGGTCTGGGACGTCGAGCCGTTCACCCGGGGCTCCGACGTCGGCCTGTACCTGTACTACACGAGCGTCGACGGCGAGATGGGCTACCCGGGCACGCTGCGCACCAAGGTCACGTACACCCTCACCCGGAACGGCGACTGGCGCGTCGACTACGAGGCCACCACCGACAAGGCCACCGTCGTCAACCTCACCAGCCACGTCTACTGGAACCTCGCCGGCGAGGGCAGCGGCTCCATCTACGACCACGAGCTGTCCATCGCCGCCTCCCGCTACACGCCGGTCGACTCGGGGCTGATCCCCACGGGCGAACTGGCGCGGGTCGCGGCCACCCCCTTCGACTTCCGCCGGGCCAAGCCGATCGGCCGGGACATCCGCACCGCGCACCAGCAGGTGCTGTACGGACAGGGCTTCGACCACAACTGGGTGCTCGACAAGGGCGTCACCAGCCGTCCCGAGCAGGTCGCCCTGCTGCGCGATCCGTCCTCCGGCCGCACGCTGAGGATCGCGACGAACGAGCCGGGCCTGCAGTTCTACTCCGGCAACTTCCTCGACGGCACCCTCGTGGGCACCGGCGGCCGGGTCTACCGGCAGGGCGACGGGCTGTGCCTGGAGACCCAGCACTTCCCGGACTCGCCGAACCAGCCGTCGTTCCCGTCGACCGTGCTGCGGCCGGGGCAGACGTACCGGACGACGACGGTCCATTCGTTCGGGGCGTGAGTCCCGTCGGGGCATGAGCCCCTGGGGATCGCAGCCGTCACATTTTCCTCACATGAGCTGAACGGCGGCGCGCCCCGCTCCGTACTCCTGGGTGGCCCGTGCTCCCCCGCGCGGGCCACCCAGGCATGACGGGCCCGCCTCCCCAACGGGCCCGCCGTACACGGAGGTTCCATGGCCGACAACGTGACCTCGTTGTTCCGCAGCACCACGGCGCACAGTCCGTCGATGGCGGCGCTGACGCGGGAGAGCGACGGGGCCGGCCCGGTGGACTTCTGCATCCCCTGCAACCCGTACTTCCCCACCCCCGCCATGTTCGAGGACATGGCGGCCCGGCTGCGCGACATCATCACGTACTACCCGAGCAGCGCCGACACCATCACGGCCGAGCTGTGCAGCCTGCTCCGGCTGCCGCCGCAGTGCGTGGCGATGGGCAACGGCTCCACGGAGCTGATCACCTGGATCGACCACCTCCTGGTCCGTGAGTCCCTCGCCGTCCCCGTCCCCACCTTCGGCCGCTGGACCGACCAGCCCATGGAGACCGGCAAACGGGTCGACATGTTCCCGCTCCAGGAGGCCGGCGGCTTCGCCCTCGACCTCGCGCAGTACGCGGAGTTCATACGGGCCAGGGGCACCCGGGTGGCGGTGATCTGCAACCCGAACAACCCCGACGGCGGCTTCCTGCACAAGCACGCGATCGTGCAGTTCATGGACGCCATGGCCGACCTGGACCTGGTGGTCGTCGACGAGTCGTTCCTGGAGTTCGCCGACGCGGAGAACGAACCGAGCGTGGTGCAGGAGGCGATGCTGCGCCCCAACGTCATCGTGCTGCGCAGCCTCGGCAAGAACTTCGGCCTGCACGGCATCCGCTTCGGCTACCTGGTCGCCAACCCCGCACTCGCGGGGAAGGTGCGGTCGATGCTCCCCAAGTGGAACCTCAACTCCTTCGCCGAACACGTGGTGTTCATGCTGAAGGAGCACGGCGCCGAGTACGCCCAGAGCCTGCACCAGGTCCGCCGCGACCGGATGGACATGTCCGGCCAGCTCTCCTCGCTGCCCGGGCTGACGGTCTACCCGTCCCAGGGCAACTTCCTCTTCGTGCGCCTCCCCGTGGGCGCCGAGGGCACCGTGGTCCGGGACCGGATGCTCACCGAGCACCGGATCCTGGTCCGCGAGTGCGGCAACAAGATCGGCTCGTCCAGCCGCTTCCTGCGCCTCGTGGTACGCCCCCAGGTCGATGTGCGCCGCCTGGTGACCGGCCTGGAACAGGTGCTCTACGGGACGTCCAGGAGAGGAGCCGCCGCGCCCGAGCAGGCCCCGGGGACCGGCTACAGCTCGGGCACGGCGGCCGTGGACCGCCTGGTGAGCCGGACCAACGGGGCGGGCATGCGGGGGCTCGCCGCTCAAGCCACCGGTGCCGGCGCTCCGGGGCTCGCCGCCGCTCCGTCCACCGGCACCGGCATGCCGCTCCCCGCCGCCGCGTCCGCCCCCGCGGCGGGCGCGGGCGGCAGGATGCCGGTGCCGGCCGCGGCTTCGGTGGTGACGGGGGTCGGGGCGGGCGTGCCGGGGGTACCGGGGGTGCCTCAGCCGGCTGCTCAGCCCGTGCCGCAGTTCGTACCGCAGCCCATGCCCCAGCCCGCGCCCGTGCCGCAGCCCATGCCCGTGCCCGTGCCCGTGCCCCAGCAGGTTCCGGAGCCGGTCCCGCAGCCCGCGCAGCCGTTCGCGCCCGCCGCGGCGGCGTACCCGGTACCGGCGCAGGCGCCGCCGCCCACCGGCCTCACCCCGCCCGGTGTCCCCGCCCGCGGTGGCCTGACGGCCGCCCAGGTCAGGGGCACCGACGGCCTCTCCGCGGCCCCGGCGACGGGCTGGCCGGGACCGCAGCCCGCCTGGCCCGACGCGGCGGGGATGGGCCGGACGGGCTGAACCACCGCGGTGCTACACGGGATCGAGCCGCCACTGCTGGCAGCCGTTGTTCAGCCAGGTCCACTGCCGTACGTCGGCGCCGTCCGCGGTGGAGCAGTCGGCGACGTCGGCCACCTTGCCGGTGGCCTGGTTGACGATGCGGACGTAACCGCTGTCCGTCGCCACGAACCGGAACCGCTGGCAGGTGTTGTCCAGCCACGACCACTGCCGCAGGTCGGCGCCGTCGGCGGACGAGCAGTTCTCGGTGTCCAGCACCTTTCCGGTGGCGGCGTTCACCAGCCGGTGGGTGTCGTCCCCGAGGTCCTCCGGACGCCACCGCTGGTTGGCCCCGCCGTTGCAGGCGTACTGCTGCACATCGGCACCGTCGGCGGACGAACTCCCGGCCAGATCGAGGCACTTGCCGCTGTTGCGGTTGGTGAGGGTGTAGGTGGTCGAGACGGTCGACGGCTCACCGGAGGGCCCGGTGAGGCCCGCCCCGAGCCGCACGGGCGTACCGAGGTTCGGTGACCCGTCGGAGTTCCAGGTGAACTTCTGCGCCCGTGCCGTACGTCCGTTGTCGCACCCCTCGGACGCGGAGTCGTTGGCGTGGTAGACGATCCAGCTCTCCGTCCCGTCCGGCGAGGTGAAGAACCCGTTGTGGCCCGGCCCGTAGACGCCGTTGCCGTCACTGCGCTGGAAGACGGGCGTGGACTTCTTGGTCCAGGAGGACGCGGAGGCCGGGTTCGACCCGGTGAGGGCGAGCTGCCCGAGCTTGTAGTCGGGGGTCCAGCAGCCGCTCGCGGAGTAGATCAGGAAGGTGCGGCCGCCCCGCTGGAGTATCTCCGGACCCTCGTTGACGGCGCCGCCCTGCCGCTCCCAGTCGTACGTGGGCGTGGAGACGGTGGAGAAGGACGAACTCACCGTGTAGGGGTTCGACATGCGCGCGGCGACGACGTTCTGCGTCCCCTCGTGCGTGCTGCCGAAGAGGTACAGCTGCCCGTTGATGGTGGCGACCGTCGGGTCCAGCATCCAGGAGGAGTTGAGCTGCCCCTTGTAGCTGTACGGTCCCATGGGGTCGGACCCCGCGCTCTCCAGTACGTGACTGCGCTGGGTGGGGTTGTAGTCGGCGACGTTCTGCCCGGCGACGTAGTACAGGTACCAGCGGCCGTTGAGGTAGTGCAGCTCCGGCGCCCAGATGTTGCAGCAGCGGGAGGCCGCGTCGCCCTGCCACACCTGCACGCCGGGGGCGGTGGCGAGGCCGCCGAGGGTGGGCGACTTGCGGAGGGTGATGACGTCGGTCCAGGACGTGCTGATCAGGTAGTAGTCGCCGTCGTGGCGGACGATCCAGGGGTCCGCGCCCTTCTGCGCCTTGACGGGGTTGGCGAAGGAGGCCGCCTGCGCGGACGACTGCCCGAGCGAGAGGGCGAGCAGCAGCGCGGCCAGCAGGGTCAGTAGGCGACGGGCCATCCGCTGCTCCAGTTCAGGAGGTTGATGCCGAGCTTGGGGGTGCCGTTGTCGTTGCCGTCGTAGTAGTGGTAGACGATCAGGTCCCCGTCGACGTCGTTCATGACCGACTGTCCGCCGGGGCCGATGACGCTGCCGTGCGACTCGAGTACGGGCGTGCCGCCGTTGTTCATCATCGGGACGCCGTTCCTGTCGCGGTACGGCCCGGTGACGCCGGTGGCGCGGCCGACCTTGACCTTGTAGGTGGAGCCGGTGCCGGCGCAGCAGGTGTCGTACGAGGCGAAGAGGTAGTAGTAGCCGTTCCGCTTGACGATGAACGGCGCCTCGACGGCCTTCGTCCCGGAGGGGCGGGAGGCGAGGGAGTAGCGGGTGGTGTGGGAGGAGAGCTGCTTCCCGGTGGACGGGTCGATCCGGATCATCTTGATCCCGGTCCACCAACTGCCGAAGGAAAGCCACCACTTGCCGTCGTCGTCGACGAAGAGGTTGGGGTCGATGGCGTTGAAGTCGCTGGAGGAGTTCGAGGTGTAGACGGTGCCGTAGTCGCTCCAGCTGCCCGGCTGTCCGGTGGTGGATCCGGCGAGCCCGATGGCGGAGGTGTTCGACCCGAACTTCGAGACGGAGTAGTACATCAGGTACTTGCCGCCGTGGTACGAGATGTCCGGCGCCCAGGCCTCCGGCACCGAGGAGTAGTTCCGCCACCAGCTCGGGCGGGACGAGAACGCGTCGGCGCCGGCGGAGAAGGCGGTGCGGTCGGTGGAGGTCTTGCTGGCGATGCCGCCGCCGGTGGCGTAGAGGAGGTACTGCCCGGAGGGGGTCCGGATCATCGACGGGTCGTGCGTGACGACGGAACCGGTGACGCGGCCGGGGTTGGGGTACGCCGAGGCGGTGGTCGGCATGAGGGCCAGGAGGGCGGCGGCGGGGAGGGCGAGCAGGACGGCGCGTTTGCGGAGGGTGCGGCTCATACGGGTTCTCCTTGCGGTGGGGGTCAGTGTGCGTTCGGAATGCCGAACGGCGATCGCAAGTTCGAACGGACCGTAGAATCGAACCACTTGCGCGTCAATGGTCCGCGCAGCCCCTCTCCCTCCCGGACCCCGTGAGCCTGTCTCAGCGGACGCGAGGAAACCTCCGGGCACCGGCGGACCGGACCGGTTCAAGCCGAGCTACAGCGGCAGCGGCGACGGTGACCGTGCGGAAGCCGCCCTCTCCCCCACCGCCCGGGCCGGCTTCCTCACGTACCTCACGAAGTGACCGTCGGGCAGGGTGAGGCGGTCGGGGAGGCGGTGGGGTCGGGGGACGGGGACCCGGACTCGGCGGAGCAGTCGTCCGGGCCGGTGGGCGAGGGGCTCGGGCCGGTCGGGTCCGGCGACGGGGTCCCCGTGGGGGACTCACCGGGTGTCTCCGAAGGCTCCTGGCTCGTCGGGGGCGCCGTCGGGGAGGGCTCCGGAGACGGGGACGCGGACGTCGGAGTGGGTGCCGGGGCGGAGGAGGACGGGGACGGGGACGGCTCGGGGCTGCCCGGAGTGCTCGGGTCCGGACCGATGATGATTCCGCCGCCGCCGTTCCCCTTTCCGCCGCTGCCCTTGTCCACGGGCTCGGTCGCCGGGGTGGCGCCGCCCGCGCCGGGACTCCTCGGGACGACGCCCTCACCGTCGGGGACGGTGTGGACCCCCCGGTTGTAGAAGTCCAGCCAGTACCTGACCAGTCTCAGATAGGGGCGCGAGTGGTTGTAGCTGAGGACCGCCCGGTCCAGGTCGGCGGCCCGGCCCAGGTCCCGGTCGCCCGCGCACAGGTAGTGGCCGGCCGCCAGGGCCGCGTCGAAGACGTTGTTCGGGTCGGCCCGGCCGTCACCGTTGCCGTCCGTGCCCCAGCGGGCCCAGGTGGACGGCAGGAACTGCATCGGTCCCACCGCGCGGTCGTAGACCGTGTCACCGTCGTGGGCGCCCCCGTCCGTGTCCCGGATCAGGGCGAACCCCCGGCCGTCGAGCGGTGGCCCGGTGATCCGGCCCCGTGTGGTGCCGTTCCGGTCGACCGCGCCGCCGCGCGCCTGGCCGGACTCGACCTTGCCGATCGCCGCGAGCAGCTCCCAGGGCAGCCGGCAGCCGGGGTCCGTCCTGCCGACGGAGGTCTCGGCGGCTCGGTAGGCACGCAGCACGGTGGCCGGGATGCCGGACTGGGAGCGGAGGTCCCGCACGAGCGCCGGGGCGGCCGGTGCGGCGTCCCGGGTCGTCAGGGGCGGGAGCTCGGTGTGGTAGGAACCGTCACCCGGCGGAACGAGTCCGGCGTACGGACCGCCTGCCGCCGTCCTGCGGGGCTCGTCGGCGGGCGGAGCGGCGTGGGTGTCCCCCACGTCCCCGGTGAGTCCGGGAGCCCGGGAGGCGGTGAGGGCCGCCATCGCCGCCACGGTGATGGCGGTCGCCCGCAGTCCCCTGCGGGTCCGGCCGGTGCGCGGACGTCGTGTGCGGCGTGCGGGCATGGCTGTCACTCCTGTCGGATGCGGGGCGGGTGGGCCCGTGGGTTCCGTCGGTCGCGCGGCCCTCAGCGACCGAAGGTGTCGATGCCGGAGACGAGCCACCGTCCGTCGCGGTGCACGACGTCGACGGCGAGCATGGCGCCCGCGTACACGCCCGCGTCCTTCGCGTCCTTGGCGTCCTTCGCGTTTCCGGCGGTGCCGACGCTGCTCTGGTCGGCGTAGACGAGGACCCGGGCCCGGTGGCCGTCGATCCGTTCGACCGCGCTCTCGGTGACCGTCGTGGTGATCACCGCCTTCTGCTCGTCGGCCCGCTCGCGGACGTCGGCGAGCAGGGTGCGGTGCTGGTCGACGGCCTTTCCCGTGAGGAGGTCCCGCGCGGCTTTCCCGAGGGCGCCGGGGTCGGTGTGGTCGTAGGAGAAGAGCAGGCCGACGGCCTTGGACGTCTGTCCCTTGATCTCGCCGGTGCGGGCGAGGTCGGTCAGGGCGGTGTTGCGCCGCGCGGGGTCGTCCCGGAGCGCTTCGGCCTTCGCGTGCGCCCAGCCGGCGAAGCCGCCGAGGAGCACGGTCAGCGCGCAGAGCACCACGAGGCCCTTCGGGCGGCGCGACCGGGTCCGGTCCGCCTTCCCCTCTCCGGTCGCCCCGGTCGCCCCGGGCGTCCCGGTCGTCCGCGCGGAGGACGAGGGCGAGGGGCCGGGAGGGGACAGGACGGCCGTACCGCCCGTGCGGGCCCGGCTTCCGGTGCTCTCCGGGGCCCCGGTGGAAGCGGCGGGCCGGGTCTCGCGGGCCTGGCGGCGCCGCTGGCGGTTGATGTGGTGGCGGGTCGTCGACATCCTGCTGTCCTCTCGGTGCGGCGGCTTGCGCGGTACGGAACCGGGTCAGCCGGTCGGTGCGCCGCCCACGGGGGCCTGTCCCAGGGCGCTCAGCTTCCACCGGCCCCCGGTGCGGGTGAGTTCGCCGAGCATGCGGCTGTCCTTGTCCGTCTTCGCGCCGCCGGACGCCCTGACGGTGACGCGCAGGGCGATCAGCACCCGGGCGCGGCCCGCGCGGTCGTCGAGTTCGGTGACGGCGCCCGACAACACCCGGGCCGTGGTGACCGTCTTCGCCGTCCTCACCTGCTCGGCGAACTCTTCGCGCCCCGACGCCAGTTGTTCGTGCAGTTCACCGGTGGTCGACGACTCCCACAGGTCGAGGCCCTGGTTCAGGTCCCGGTGGTCGAGCGTGTTGAGGTTCTGTACGGCCTGCTCCCCGGCGGCGAGCGCCTCGTCCCGTTGCGCGGCGTACGCGGCCCGGTCGTCGTGGGCCGCGCGGTACCAGTCCTGTCCCGTCCAGGCCGCGAAGCCGCCCGCGGTGAGGGTGAGGGCGAGGACCAGGGACGGCAGCGGACGGGGGCGGTGTGCGGTGAGGGCGCGGACCGCGCGCTTCATGGGGTGCTCCAGTCTCCCGCGCACGGGTCAGCGGGCCTTGAGGTCGACGATCCGCCACCGGTCGTTCTCCAGCCGGGCCGTGACGGTGAGCTGGGCCGCCGCGGTGGTGGCCTCGTCCTTGCCGCGGCGGGAGGTCTGGTCGAGGAAGACCAGCAGGCGCGCCCTGTCGCCGTCGAGTTCGATCACCCCGGTGCGGACGGCCCGGGTGCTCAGGGTGAGGCGCTGCTCGGTGAGGTCCTCGCGGACCTGGGCGAAGAGGTCCTGGTACTGGCGGGCGGCGCGACCGCCGAGGACGGAGCGCGCGGAGCGCTCGGCGGCCGCGGTGCCCTCCGGTGTGTAGGAGAAGACGCGGGCGAGGGCGTTGGCGACCTCGCCGGCGACGCGGTGGGTGGCCTCGGTGTCGGTGAGCGCGCGGTTCCGGGCGGACTCGGCCGACGTGAGCCGGTGGGTGCCGTAGAGGAAGCCGCAGCCGCCGAGGGCGAGCACCGCGGCGAGGGCGGCGAGGGCGGCCCGTCGTGTCCGACGGGCGCGGGCACCGTCCACCGGGCCCGCGGAGGACTCGTCCGCGAGGTCCTCCGTCCCGGAGCGCCCGTCCCCGGCTCGCCGGTCCCCGGGCGGCCCATCGGTGGAGGGACCGTCCTTGGACATCCCGTCCTCGGACTCCCTGCCGTCGAACGTCCCGCCCTCAAAGGGGCCGCCCGTAGGCGTCCTTCCCGCGGTGGACGCGTCCGCGGGTCCCGTCCCGGAAGCCGGGTCCGGCTCGGGGCCCGCTCCCGGGGTCACGTCCCGCGCGAGCGCCGCCCCCGGGGCCGGGGCCGTGCCCGGGACCGGGTCCAGTCCCGGGACCGGGTCCAGTCCCGGGACCGGGTCCAGTCCCGGGACCGGGTCCAGTCCCGGGACCGGGTCCGTGCCCCGTGCGGAATTTCGCGCCCTGCCCCCGCGCAGCAGCCGTGCCAGTGTCATCGGTCCCCGCCCTCCCGCTCCCCCGAGAGCGGTACCGCGCTCAGCGCCCTCACCTTCCACTCCCCCTCGCCCGTGCGCGCCAGGACCGCCTCCAGGCGCTTGCGGTCGGTGGCCGGCTTCTTCGTCCCTGCGGGGGTGACCTCGACGCGGACGGTGACGATCAGCTTGGCCGTGCCGGCCCGCGTGTCGAGCGCGGTGACGGCCGCCTCGGTGACCGTGCCGCGCGCCGAGGCGCCCGCCTTCGCCTCGGTGCGGCCCAGTTCCTCGCGCAGCGGCCCGGTGGAGGCGTCGCGCCAGGCCCGGATGCCCTTCTCCGCCCGCTGCCGGGTGGAGGCGTCGAGGGTGGTGAGCACGGTGATGCCCGCCCGTCCGCCGGCGAGCACCCGGTCGCGCTCCCGGCCGTACGCGAGCGCGTCGTCGGTGCGTGCCTGCCCGTACGTCCACGCGCCGGTGCCGAAGAGGCCGAGCGCCAGGGCGAGGCCCACGCCGGTGAGGATCCGGGCCCTGTTCATCGCGTGCTCCCGCCGGCCGGGGCGAGGAGGCCCGCCATGTCCCCCGGTGCCTCGCCGTCCTGGCCGGGCAGGGCGAGGGCGCCGGGGAGTGCGGCCGGTCCGCCCGTCCGTGCCCCGCCGCTGCCGGAGGGCAGGGATCCGGGCCTGGCCGGCTCGGGCACCGGGCCGCCCTTCGGGGCGTTCGCCGAGCCGCGCACGTTGAACCCGTCCGCGGCGGGGGCGGTGCAGGCCGCGCCGGTGTTGAGGGCGGGCGTGGTGCCGAGGTCGAGCCCGTTGCGGTAGCGCGTGGCGCCGTATCCGGCGGTGCAGGGCAGGGGCTTGAAGAAGGTGACGGCCATGCCGAGGTTCAGCTTCCCTCCGTCGACGGCGGTGGCGCCGGCGGCGACGGCCGCCGGGTACTTCACGAGGAGTTCCTCCGTGCCGCGCTGCCGGGTGACGGCGATCTCGGAGGTGGTGAGCAGATTGGCGAGGACGACGCCCAGGCTCGGGTCCAGGTCCCGCAGGACGCCGCTGACCTGGGTGGCGGCCTCGGGGGTGACGGTGAGGAGGCGGCGCAGGTCGGCGTCGGAGCCCTTGAGGGTGCGGGCCAGTTCCTCCGCCCCGACGGCGAAGTCGCGGATGGCCCGCTCCTCCTCGGCCTGGGTGCGCAGGACGGTCTCGCCGTCGGTGATGAGCCTGGTGGTGGACGGCAGGGCGCGGTCGGCGGCCTCCACGAAGGCGCTGCCGCTGTCGAGCAGCACCTGGAGGTCGTCGCCGTGGCCCTCGAAGGCCTTGCCGAACTCGTCCACGACCGTGCGCAGGTCGTCGAGCGGGACGGAGCGGGTGAGGTCGTCGACGCTGCGGAGCACGTCGGTGACGGGTCTGGGCACCTGGGTGTCGGCCTGTTCGATGCGGGCGCCCTCGGCGAGGTAGGGGCCGCCGTCGCTCTCGGGCCGCAGGTCGATGTACTGCTCACCCACCGCGGAGAGCCCGGCGACCACGGCGCGGGTGTCGGCGGGGATGCGCGGGGCGGACTTCTTGATGCGGAGTTCGGCGACGACACCGTCGGCGGTCAGGCCGATCGGTCCGACGCGGCCCACGGAGACGCCCCGGTAGGTGACGTCGGAGTGGGTGAACAGTCCGCCGGTGCGCGGGAGTCGCACGTCGACGGTGTAGTGGTCGGCGACCCCGACGTACCGCCCGAGGTCGGCGTAGCGGATGCCGAGGAAGGAGAGGGCGAGGACGGCGACGACGAGGAAGGCGAGGTTCTTCAGCCGTACGGCGAGGGTGATCAACCCGGCTCACCTCCCCGGGCGTCCGCCGGATCCGCCGACGTCCCGGTGACGGGGACGGAGGGCAGGGGCAGCGGGGAGGAGTGCGTCGGTGAGGGCCGCCGGGACGGGGCCGCCGACGGCGCGGCGGATTCCCGTTCCCCGTCCGCCCGCTCCCCGGACCGCCCCTTCCCGGCCGCTCCCGGCCCGCTGCCCGCCGGGGCGGAGGGCGAGGCCGTGCCCCGCGGCACCAGCGGCGGGATCACCTGGGTCCCGGGCACGGCGACCATGTCCAGGTACACGTTGAGGTAGTCGCCCTTCACGCCCCGCAGCACCTCGTCGGTGAACGGGTACGTCAGCAGCACCTCCAGGGAGTCGGGCAGGTCGGTGCCCGCGTCCGCGAGCGCCTTCAGGGCCGGCGCGATGGCCTTGAGGTCGGCGATCATGTCGTCCTTGCTCGCGTCGATGGTGGTGACGGCGACGCCGGAGAGCGTGTCGAGGGAACGCAGCATGGTCAGCAGTGAGCCGCGCTGCCTCTCCAGCGTCTTCAGGCCGGGTGAGAGGCCGGTGAGTACGGTGCCGACGTCGTCCTTGCGGGTGGCGAGGGTCGTGGAGAGCCGGTTGACGGCGTCGAGGGCGTCGGTGATGTCGCCCCGGTGGTCGTCGAGGTCGGTCACCAGGGTGTCGACCCGTTTCAGCACGGAGCGGACCTCGGGCTCGCGGCCGCCGAGCGCCGTGTTGAGTTCCCGGGTGATGGTCTTGAGCTGGTTGACCCCGCCGCCGTTGAGGAGCAGGGACAGCGCGCCGAACACCTCCTCCACCTCGGTGTTGCGGCTGGTGCGGGAGACCGGGATGACGGCCCCGTCCGCCAGCCTCGCGGCTCCGGACTTCCGGTCGGGCGCGACGAGCTGGACGTACTTCTCGCCCAGCAGGCTGGACTGTTCGAGGCGGGCGGTGGCGTCGGCGGGCAGCCGTACATCGCCGTTGATCTTCATGGTGACCCGGGCCGACCAGTCGTCGTGGCCGAGTTCGACGGCGGTGACCCGGCCGACGGCGACGTCGTCGACCTTCACCGCGGACTGCGGCACCAGGCTGAGCACGTCCCGGATTTCCGCGGTGACGGTGTAGGGGTGGTCGCCGAGGTCGGCGCCGCCGGGCAACGGCAGGTCCTCGATGCCGTCGAAGCGCGGCGGTTCGACGGTGACGGCGCCGAGGGCCAGGGCGAAGCCGAGGCCGAGGGCGATCAGTCCGCCCAGGGTGAGGCCGGCGGCGCCGCCCGTGGTGAGCACGCCGCGCTTCACCGCCGCGGCTCTCGGGCCGGAGTTCCGCGTGCCGCGCCTCATCGCTCCCCCTCCCCGGTGGCGGCGGAGCCGCCTGTCGCGGGCAGCGGCAGCAGCGGTCCGCCCATGCTGATCTCGTTGAGGTTCGCGCGGCCGTCGAGGGTGCGGGTGTCGGGGTTGTAGGCGTCCACGACGTTGCCCGCGGCCAGCGGCGCCACGTCCAGCGCCTCGGCGAGCGAGGTCCGCTGCTCGACGAGGGTCCGGGTGAGAGGGACGAGCCGGTCGACGTTCTCCTTCAGCTCGCCCCGGTTGTCCTCGATGAAGGTCTTGATCCGGCCGAGGGCGGTGCCGAGTTCCTCGAGCGCGCCGGCCAGGTCGTCCTTGTTGTCGGCGAAGAAGCCGACGACCTCGTCCAGGCGTTCCTGCGCGGTGCGCACGCCGGTGTCCTTCTCCTTCAGCATGGTGGTGAAGGTCTGGAGGCTGCGCAGCGTGCCGAACAGGTCGCCGCTGCTGCCGTCGAGGGTCCTGGCCGCCTTGCCGAACTCCTCGATGCTCTCGCCGATGGCCTCGCCGTTGCCGTCGAGGTTGGCGGCGCCGGTGCTCAGCAGTTCGGACAGGGCGCCACTGGAGTTGGCGCCGTCCGGGCCGAGGGCCTCGCCGAGTTCGGTGACCGAGTCGTAGAGCTGGTCGATCTCGACGGGGGTGCGGTTGCGCGCGGCGGGCAGGACGGCTCCCTCGGCGAGGGCGGGGCCCGAGCTGTGGGCGGGGGTGAGCTGCACGTAGCGGTCGGCGACGACGCTCGGCGCGACGACGACGGCCCGCGCGCCCTCGGGGACCTTCACGCCCTCGTCCAGGAGGAGGCCGACGCGCACCGTGGTGCCCTGCGGCCGCACCGACTCCACCTCACCGACCCGCACACCGAGGATGCGCAGGTCGGACCCGGCGTAGATGCCGACGGCGCGGTCGAAGTAGGCGGTGAGGCGGGTGCCGTCGGAGGAGAGGACCCGGACGGCGGTGAGGCCGCCGGCGGCCAGCACCGCGAGGGCGAGCAGGCCGGTGAGGACTTTTCTGCGTCTGCTCATCGCTCACCGTTCCCCTGGGCCGCCGCCTGTTTCGGCGGCAGGCAGCCGGTCTCGGGCAGGGACGTCTCGGGCAGGTAGTCGCGGGGCACGACGCCGCACAGGTAGCTGTCGAACCAGCGGCCGTTGCCCAGGGTGTTGCCGACGAGGCGGTAGTACGGGCCGACCAGCGCGAGGGTCTTGCCGAGCTGGGCGTTGTTCTTCTCCAGGACGCCGGTGACCCGGCCGAGGGCCTTGAGGGTGGGGCCGAGCTGCTTCTCGTTGTCGTCGACGAGGCCGCTGATCTCCTTGCCGAGTTCCCTGCTGCCCTTGAGCAGGGCCCGGATGGCGCCGCGGCGGTCCTTCAGTTCGCCGAGCAGGGAACCGCCGTCCTCGATGAGGGTCTCGAAGCTGGACTTCTTGTTCTCCAGCGTCTTGGTGAACCGGGCGCTGCCGTTGAGGAGTTCGGAGAGCTTCGCGTCGCGTTTCGAGACGGACTTCGACAGCGCGGACAGGCCGTCGGCGGCGGTGCGCACATGGGGCGGGGAGTTCTCGAAGGTGTCGGAGAGGGTCTCGAAGCTCTCCGCGAGCCGCCGGGTGTCGATGTCCTCGACGGTGGAGCCGAGGTCCTGGAACGCCTGGGTCACGTCGTAGGGGGAGGTGGTGCGGGCCAGCGGGATGCGGCTGCCGGGGTCCTGCCGGGCGGAACCGAGCGGGTCGAGCGCCAGGTACTTGTCGCCGAGGAGGGTCTTGATGGCGATGGCGGCGGTCGTCCGGTCGCCGATCCAGGCGTCCTCGACCTCGAAGGTGACCTTCACCCTGTCGCCGTCGAGGGCGACGCCGGTGACCTCGCCCGCCTTGACGCCGGCGATGCGCACCTCGTCGCCCTCTCCGAGGCCGGCGGCCTCGGAGAAGTCGGCGCTGTAGTGCGTACCGCCGCCGAACGGCAGCCGGTCCACGTGGTAGACGAGGACGGCGAGCAGGGCGAGGGTGAGCAGCCCGACGACGGCGACGGCGACGGGCTCGCGTTCCTTGACCGGCTTGGACCACGGGCGCCGGGCCCCGGTGGTCCGCTCGCGCCGTGCGAAGGGTCTCATCCGCGGCACCTCGATTCGGTGATCGCGATGCCGGTCGGCGGCTTCGAACCGTCGGAGGTGGTCACTCCGCTCACCCGCGCCTCACAGAGGTAGAGGTTGAACCACGATCCGTAGGAGGACAGGCGGGCCAGGGCGGTCATCTTGGCGGGGGTGCGCTCGAGGAAGTCCTCGATCTGCGGCGTGTGTGCGCCCAGGTTCGTCGAGAGCCGGCCCAGTTCGCGGATGTCCTGCTTCAGGGGGGCGCGTCCGTCCTCGAGGAGACCGGCGGTGACGGTGGTCAGGTCGCCCATGGCCTCGACGGCCTCGCCGAGGGGTTCGCGGTCGTCGTTGAAGCCGGTGACGATGTCCCGCAGGGTGACGACGAGGTCGTCGAAGCTGTCCTCGCGGTCGTTGAGCGTCTCCAGGACGGTGGTGAGGTTGTCGACGACCTGGCCGATCACCTTGTCCTTGGCGGCGACGGTCGTGCTGAGCGAGCCGATGTGGCGGATCAGGCTGTCGACGGTGGCGCCCTCGCCCTGGAGCACCTGCACGACCGATCCGGCGAGTTCGTTGACGTCCTTCGGGGACAGCCCTTCGAACAGCGGCTTGAACCCGTTGAAGAGCAGCGTCAGGTCGAGGGCGGGTGTGGTGCGGTCGAGCGGGATGGTGTCGCCCGCTTCGAGCGTGCCGGTGAGGTCGCCGCTGCCGCGGTCGAGGGCGACGTAGCGCTGGCCGACCATGTTGAGGTACTTCACGGCGGCGGTGGCCGACCGGGGCAGCCGGCGGTCGTCGCGGACGGTGAAGGTGACCTGTGCGGTGCGCCGTCGCACGACGCGGACGTCGGTCACCTCGCCGACCTCCACCCCGGAGATCCGTACGCTGTCGCCGTCGACGAGTCCGGTGACGTCGGTGAACAGGGCCCGGTAGGTGTGGGTGCCGGTGCTGACACCGGTGTTGGCGACACTGAGGCCGAGCACGGTCGTGGCGAGGCCGGTGACCAGCACGAAGACCAGGGACTTGAGCAGCGGCCCGGTCAGCGGGCGGCGCCGGGTGTGCGCGTTGTCGGGGCCGGTCATCCGAGGGTCACCTCCGTGCCGCGGTAGGCCGGGCCGACGAGCAGGCTGCTCCAGTCGGGCAGATCACCGGGGTGCCGGCCGGCGGCGGGTGCGAGCAGTTCGTTGACCAGGTCGTTCTCCTGTGGGGAGTTGGCGGGCCCGAGGTCCTGGCCGACCGCCGCGGACGCCTGTGCGGCGGGCCGGGCGAGTGGGCCGAGGTAGGGCACTGAGGGGCAGCGGGGGCCGCCGCCGGAGTCGTACACCGGGGTGTCGCGGCCGGGCAGGTAGGCGCCGCGCGAGGGGACGGTGGTGACGTCGACGTGGATGCCGGGCCGGTCGGTGCCCTTGCCGAGCGCCTTGTCCATGGCGGGCACGAACTCGGCGAGGGTGCGCAGGGTGCAGGGGAAGGAGGGGGAGTACTCGGCGAGCAGTTCCAGGGTGGGCCTGCTGGTCGCGGCGAGCCGGACGATGTTGTCCTTGTTCTTCCTCAGGAAGGCCGTCACGTCCTCGGCCGTCCGGGTGGTGGCGCCGAGGGTGTCGGCGTAGGCGGCCTCCTGTTCGGCGAGGGTGCCGCTGGTGGTGGTGAAGTCGGTGAGCGCCGTGATGATGTCGGGCGCGGCGTCCGCGTAGACGTGGCCGACCTTCACGAGGTGCTTGAGGTCCCGGTTGAGGGTGGGCAGGTGGGGGTTGAACTCCTCCAGGTGCGCGTCCAGTTGCACGAGCGTGTCGCCGAGCCGGTCGCCGCGTCCCTCCAGGGCCCGCGAGACGGCCGACAGGGTCGCGGACAGCTTCTGCGGCTGGACCGCGGTGAGCATCGGCAGGACGTCGTCGAGGACCTGCTGGAGTTCGACGGCGTTCTCGGAGCGGTCCTGGGGGATGACGGCTCCGGCGGCCAGCGGCCGGCCCGAGGGGGCCTCGGGCGGCACGAGGGCCACGAACCGCTCGCCGAACAGGGTGGTCGGCAGCATCTGCGCGCGGACGTCGGAGGGTACGTCGTCGAGGGCGCCGGGCTTCATCGCGAGGGTGAGCCGGGCCCCGTCACCGGTGGCGTCGATGGCACGGACCTCGCCGACGACGACGCCGCGCAGTTTGACCTCGGCGCCCAGGTGCATCTCGTTGCCGACGCTGCCGGTCTCGACGACCACCGGGTCGGAGTCGGTGAACCTCTTGTCGTAGACGGCGACGGCCAGCCAGACCAGCAGGGCGGGCACCAGCAGGAACACCACTCCGGCGGACCGGCGGCGCAGCGTGTCGCCTCGTGTCGCGCTCATCTCACCCCGCCACCTTCACGGTCGTGGTCGCGCCCCACAGGGCGAGCGACAGGAAGAAGTCGGTGACGCTGATCAGCACGATGGCGTTGCGCACGGACCGGCCGACGGCGACGCCGACGCCGGCGGGGCCGCCCGTGGCGCGGTAGCCGTAGTAGCAGTGGGCGAGGATCACCATCACGCTGAAGACCAGCACCTTCAGCACCGAGAGCAGGACGTCCGTCGGGGAGAGGAAGAGGTTGAAGTAGTGGTCGTACGTGCCCCGGGACTGGCCGTTGAACAGGACGGTCACGTAGCGGGAGGCCAGGTAGGAGGAGAGCAGCCCGATCGCGTAGAGCGGGACGATGGCGACGACCCCGGCGATGATGCGCGTGGTGACCAGGTAGGGCATGGAGCGGATCCCCATCCCCTCGAGGGCGTCGACCTCCTCGTTGATGCGCATGGCGCCGAGCTGGGCGGTGAAGCCGGCGCCGACGGTCGCCGAGAGGGCGAGTCCGGCGACGAGGGGGGCGATCTCGCGGGTGTTGAAGTAGGCGGAGACGAATCCGGTGAACGCGGCCGTGCCGATCTGGTCGAGGGCCGCGTAGCCCTGGAGTCCGACGACGGTCCCGGTGAAGAGCGTCATCGCGGTCATCACGCCGATGGTGCCGCCGATGACGCCGAGGCCGCCGGAGCCGAAGGCGACCTCGGCGAGGAGGCGCTGCACCTCCTTGAGGTAGCGGTGCAGGGTCCGCGGGATCCACAGCAGCGCCCGGGCGTAGAAGAGCAGGTGGTCGCCGGAGCGGTCGAGCAGGGCGAGCGGGGAGGCCATCGGGCCTCAGCCTCCCTTCGGCGGGACGATCTGGAGGTAGACGCCCGTCATCACCATGTTCACGAAGAAGAGCAGGAGGAAGGTGATGACGACGGACTGGTTGACGGCGTCGCCGACGCCCTTGGGGCCGCCGCGCGGGTTGAGGCCCCGGTAGGCGGCGACGATGCCGGCGATGAACCCGAAGACCAGCGCCTTGAGTTCGCTGATGTACAGGTCGGCCGGCTGGGCGAGGGCGGAGAAGCTGGACAGGTAGGCGCCGGGGGTGCCGTCCTGCATGATGACGTTGAAGAAGTAGCCGCCGAGGGTACCGACGACGGAGACCAGCCCGTTGAGCAGGACCGCCACGCCCATGGTGGCCAGGACCCGGGGCACGACGAGGCGTTGCACGGGCGAGACGCCCATGACCTCCATGGCGTCGAGCTCCTCGCGGATCTTGCGGGAGCCGAGGTCGGCGCAGATGGCGGAGCCGCCGGCGCCGGCGATCAGCAGGGCCACGATGAGCGGGCTCGCCTGCTGGACGACGGCGAGGACGCTGGCGCCCCCGGTGAACGACTGGGCTCCCAGCTGCTGGGTCAGGGAGCCGACCTGGAGCGCGATGACGGCGCCGAAGGGGATCGAGACGAGGGCGGCGGGCAGGATGGTGACGCCCGCGACGAACCAGAACTGCTCGATGAACTCGCGGAACTGGAAGGGTCTTCGGAAGAGGGCGCGGCCCACTTCGGCGGCGAGCGCGAAGAGCCGGCCGGTCTGCCGCAGCGCGCCGGTGATCATGCGCCGCCCCCGGCCGCGGGCATCGGCAGGGTGGCCGCCTCCGCGTTGCGGGCGTAGCTCTCCCTGATGGCGGAGCGCGCGGCGGACGGCAACGTGTCGATCATGCTCATGACGCGGTCATGTCGCCGGGTGACGGCACGGCGCGGCGGGAGGCCGGGCGACGGCTCCAGCTGCGGGACGATCGCCCGGGGCACGGCGGGAGCGGAGGAGGCGGCGTCCGCCTCGGCGGCGAGGGTGGCCGCGTCCTTCTCCTCGGACATTCCGATGGGGCCCTCGCGCCGGCCGCCGAGGAACTGGGCCACGACCGGCTCGTCGCTGGTGAGCAGCACCTCGCGCGGACCGAAGGTGACGAGTTCGCGCCGGAAGAGCATCCCCATGTTGTCGGGCACGGTGGCGGCGATGTCGAGGTTGTGGGTGACGATCAGCATCGTCGCGTCGATCTGCGCGTTCAGGTCGATCAGCAGCTGGGAGAGGTAGGCGGTGCGGACCGGGTCGAGCCCGGAGTCCGGTTCGTCGCAGAGGATGATCTGCGGGTCCAGCACGAGCGCGCGGGCCAGGCCGGCCCGCTTGCGCATGCCGCCGCTGATCTCTCCCGGGAGCTTGCCCTCCGCGCCCAGCAGCCCGACGACCTCGATCCGCTCCATGACGATGCGGCGGATCTCGGACTCCTTCTTGCGGGTGTGCTCGCGCAGTGGGAAGGCGATGTTGTCGAAGAGGGACATGGACCCGAAGAGGGCTCCGTCCTGGAACATGAGCCCGAACAATTTCCGGGTCTCGTAGACATCCCTTTCGGGACTGTTCACCATGTCCACCCCATTGATGAGGACACGGCCCTTCTCGGGTTTGATCAGCCCTATGAGCGACTTCAGGAAAACGGTCTTCCCGGTGCCGGACGGGCCCAGCATCACGCTCACCTCTCCGGCAGGGAGGGTGAGTGTCACGTCCCGCCAGATGCTCTGCTTGCCGAAGGACTTGGTCAGACCCTCGACCACCACTTCGATTCCCATTTCACCTCCAGCGGACGTGTGGCTTCACGCGCGTCGCCGGCGCACGTTAAGTCGACGTGGAACGTACTGACAACGGGTGCGGCGCGGGTTTCCCACCGCCCTTCCGGGTTTTGTCACCGCGCAGACAACATGCCGCACCCGCACTTGTCTCCGGGGAGACAGGCAGGGTCCCGCGGCTCCGGGGGGTGTGGCTCCGCGAGACCCTGCCGACGGACGTCCGGCCCGGTGGAAGGGCGTGGCCGGAAAGCATCCGTCATGGCTCCGGCCGACGGGGGCCACCGACCTGGAACCGAGCACCGCACCGGCACGTTACGGCCGAGTAACCTCGGCGGGCAATAGCGGAATCCGAGTTTTCCGGGGGGCCCACTCCGGCCACGGAAAACCTGTCAGGACGCAGATAAAACACGTCCTCGAAACTGTCACCGAGTGAGCGGAGCGGCTCGACGGCGGGCGTTCGGCGGGAGACTTCCGGACGTCGGCCGAAAATCTCGACATTGACGCCGGGTGAGTAAGACGCCCCGCAAACCGCTCACCCCGGAAACAGTTGCTTCCGCTTTCCAAAGAATCATGAACGGCGGCATTGTTCGGCTAAGTTTCCCGCAAGTAACGTCATGGTTCGCGGACAGGGAACACCGAGCCGCGGGCCGCACGGCCGCCCCTCGATCGCTTCGGCCACGGCCCATCTCTGCCGGTCAATCCACAAGGAGACTCCCCGAGCCATGAAGAAAACCCTCAGAAGGACCGCTGTCGTGGCGGGTGCGGCCACGGCCGCCCTCGGCCTCGCCCTCTCCCCCGCCTCGGCGGTGCCGTCCACGGTGTGGACCGTCACCCCCGCGGGCAACTACACGGCGACGAACAGCGGCAACATCGTGCTGACCGCCACCATCCCGATGACGTGCACGACCTCGGGCGCCTCGGGCACCATGGCGAGCAACACCGGCAACCCGGCCCAGGTCGCCACCATCAACGCCATCAACTTCGGCACCTCCACGACGCCGTGCACCAGCGTCCTGGGCAACGTCACCACCGTGGCGGTCACCCCCTGGACCGTCGTCGCGCAGGACTACACCGCCTCGACCGGCGTCACCAAGGGCTACGTCGGCAACGTCACGGCCAACGTGACCGCCGGCGTCTGCAAGTTCACGGTGAAGGGCAAGGCCTCGTCCACCTACACCAACTCCACCGGCATCCTGGCCGTCAACAGCGTCGCCGGCGAGCTGACCGTCAGCAACCCGGTCAACTGCGGCACGGTCATCACGACCGCCACCAAGCCCCTCTTCAGGGGCAACTACGCCATCAAGGCGTCGAACGGCACCATCCCGAAGATCGTCGGCACCAACCCGTAAGGCGCCACCCGCCCGCGAACGCCCGGCCGGCCCGCCCGCTG